>CALBTC010000073.1 GCA_937967805.1 uncultured Anaerolineaceae bacterium | reverse complement strand
CTGCTGCTGACCAACATGGCGCTGGTGGGCAACCTGGCCCGCGTCGAGCGCAAATTCCTTTTCATCGAGCTGGATACCATCGCCACCATCGTCGTCTACCTGCTAGGCATGTATCTGCTCTACATTCGCGGCATTGGGACGTAATTGCGTGAATACGTCATCTAGTTATGGTTCTTTTGGACTTCATGAGGTTGATGGCACAGTAGGGTCAAGGCGCGCCTTGACCCTACACTTACCGCCGGCCCCTAAATGCTTAAGAATCCTATCTAACTATTCATGGGCACTTCGTGCCCATCCAATGGCAGATGCTTGAGCGCCAGCCCAAATACCAAAATACCTCCGGAAAAGAGCCCAACCGTCAGCGCAATTTCCAGCCAGTGTGGCGTGTATGCCGCGCCTGCCATGCCGATCAGGCTCAGGTTGAACCTGTGCAAAACCAGTCCCATCACCGCCAACACGCCGGCTCTAAAGACCCATTTTATATTCCCACGCCGTCTGCTTATTAGCAAAAGGCCTATGGGCAAAATTATGCCGACCACATTTTCAAGGAGGAACATTTTGCCCTGGAGACTGTTTTCCAGGATCAACCCTAATTCGCCCGCATTAAGCAAATCGCCCACTTTGACCAGCAGAAGAATGATCAGGGTTCCCAAAAGCCCTTTGCCCAGGCCGCGTAAAATGCCTGGTCTTACCTCTCCACCTAAAAAGCGGTGTGACACAACATACTCAATAATCACCATGCCAAATCCCACTGCAATGGCGTAAACCAGAAAGATCAGTGGCAGCAGCGACGTGTACCACAGCGGGTGCATGCGATACGGTACAATGAGGAACAGGGACCCCAGCGACGATTGGTGCATCGTCGACAGCACCACGCCTAAAATAACAACAGGCAGCGAAATCTTCTGCAACGCTTTTAATGGTTCGTACCAGCCTAACTTTTCCAGTAGGGGCGGGCTAAACTCGATGAACAGGACCATCGTATAAGCCATCACGCACATGCCCACCTCAAAAAGCGGCGAATGTAAATTTCTATAAACAAGCATGTGCCAGATGCGCTGTGGTTGCCCGAGGTCGACAAGCAAGGCCAGAATGACCAATAAATACCCCAGAAAACCGGTCAGGAGCGCTGGTCGTAGGATGGGATTGTATTTTTTCAAATGGAAAATGTGCACTGTGGCCGCCAGCACAAACGCGCCAGACGAGATAGCCACCCCAACCAATAAGTCAAAACTAATCCATATTCCCCAGGGACGTAAATCTGAAAGGTTTGTGCCGACGCTAAACCCGTTTACAAGCCGAACAACGGCCGCATACACACCGAGCAGGAAGAGCAGAAAAAGGATAATGGTGCCTATAGGCAATTTGCGTCTAAATGATGGCAGTTTAATCGTTGTCATGATTTTGGTTCCTCTTCCTGATTGGCGCTGTCCCTGGTTGCTCTATGGATGGCATGCATAACGCCACCTACGCCAAAGAAAATGGCGGGCACAATCTTTAAGGCCCACTGTGTCCGGTCCGGAAGCGGCGTGGCGTCAAGCGGTGGCAGGCCTATTTTGTCAAAGGGAACGGCCGATAATAGCAACACCGACGTACCACCCCCTTCATGCTCGCCAAAAACCCGATCCTCATGATACTTGCCGGGATTGGCGGCGATGCGCGCATGGGCAATGTCTAATAGATGACCTCGACTGCCGGAAACGAGCGCACCCACGGGGCAAGCAGTGGCGCAGGCCGGGCCGGTTTCCAGGTCAAAGCAGAGGTCGCATTTGCGGATGAGGGGATACGATAGTGACCAATCGTAGCGGGGCACGCCATAAGGGCAGGCTTGCATACAGTAACGGCAGCCAATGCATTTGTAACTGTCATATACCACCGGTCCGTCGTCCAGTTTATGCAGGGCGCTTACCGGGCACGAAGCAGCGCAGGCCGGGTCGACGCAGTGCATACATTGGAATTTGCGATAGCCGTCACCCTCGGGAGATTGGTATTCTTTGATGAGGGTAAACGTATTGCCAGATAGATCATCTGCTTCTTCTTCCGGCAGCTGATTGTCTCGTTTGCAGGCGATTTCGCATTGTTTGCAGCCCACGCACAGGGTCGCATCATAAAGTAAGGCACGATGTTCCTGAATGGGAACGGCCGTGTCAGAAGCCGCCTGCACCTCCTCGACCAACCCGGTCAGCAGCAGCGTGCCGGCACTGGCGCCCGCTGCTTTCAAAAAGCTGCGGCGCGACACCTGGCACGTTTGGCAGGTAGATTTGCTCTCTATTTTGCCAGTTCTTATAAAGTCAGCACTCTTTTTTTTACTCATTCTTCATCCTTCGCGTAACGGTGATTTCCAAAACCGCAAAGACGCCAACCAGCCCGCCTAGCCAACCTATCCAGCCCCGGCTTTTACTCGGCTGGGCCACCAGTTGATTGGACTGCTCCTCCGTAATGGCCGGATATTCATCCCAGGTCAACGATTCAATTCGCGCTGCTTCGTAATCCAGTGCAGCAAAATCCAACGCGCCGTCTTCTGGATCGTGGCAATCGCGACAATTTAGGGAGTAGCTTGTTGGTGTGACCGAATGAACGATTGGCCACGTTCGCTGTGAAGAGGACAAACCAACACCCACACCAGGAATAAACTCATGGTCTTTTGCCAGATCTGCCACGGTGCCTTCACAATCAAACCCTTTGGCAAACACCGTCATATCTTGGTAGTTTTGCTGGAAAGGGTGGGGAATCGTTAAGGAGTGACAGTCTACACAGCCAATTTCCTCTAGGTTATCAAGCACATCCGGGTGCTCCTGCAAGAGGGGATCTTCTTCGGTATGACAACTTGTACAGACCTCATCGGGGTCATCAAACAAGGTCTCCTGGCTGTGGGGATCGTGGCAGCTCATGCAGCCAATGCCTGCTTTGGCATGGCCCGTCAGGCGCCATTCACCAAGCGTGGTTGTATGGCATTTGCCACAATACTCGGTATCTGCCAGAACGGGTACCTCGGCCGGTGGATGTTCTGTCTCTGGCCAGGCGTGACATGCCTGGCAACTGATTCCCGTCTCTTCAAACGTGCCGGTTGAGCGCACGAAATTTGTTGTGTGGCAGGCCAGACATTCATCCGGCTGCCCAAGGCTCGCCCACTGTGCCTGGAATAAATCGTTGTCAAACGTCGTCGCGTGAGGGCTGTTTTGCCAATGGCTGGCAACGTCTAGATGGCAGGCCTGGCATTCCTGTGTATGGGGAAGGGGCATTTCAGGCAGTGTGTCTTCTTGAGCCAGGGCAAACTGTACTGTGCCCAGAAGGAGTCCTAACCCTGCAAGCCAGCCTATCCTTAAAAGATGCATTGGCTTCTTCAGCAAAAATAGTTTCATAGTCGCCTCAAATTCCCAAACGTCTGATTGTGAAAATAATAACAATATCTGCATTCTAACAACAAAAAATAACGATCTCAATAGGATAGGCGTGATTATTGATTGGTTTTAGCTATAGGTAGTTAGAAGCAAAAGCAATAAGAAAAACTTTGAAAAAGGATTGATTTCCCCTGCCAGTTAGTTATACTGTTTGTGACAAAATTCACTAACAGGTACTGGAGAATGCACCTGATTTTAGTGCTTCTAAGCAAGGAATTTTGAGCGACTTTTGGTTTAAGGAGACTATTTTGGAACAGGCGAAATATCCATACAAAATGACAAATTTGCTGGTGAGCCTGCTTTTATTGATGGGGACGCTGCTCCTGGCTGGCTGCCAAACGGCCGAATCTGACCCGGCTGAAGAGGTGGCTGTGGCCGAGCCGGAAATAGTGGAAACGGCAACGGCCGTTCCACCGACTGAAGAACCGCCGGCAGAAATTGCCGCAGAACCCGTTCCCGTTGACAACTGCCTGGATTGCCATTCAAACAAAGATCTGCTCATCCAAACGGCCGATCCCGAAGAAGAGGTAATTAACGAAAACGAAGGGGAAGGTTGAGGCGGAGAGGTGGCTCCGTTGGAGCCATGGGAGAAGGTTTTGGTAGACGGGGAACTGTTCCCCGCAGAAGTACACGGGCAAATAGCCTGTGCCGAGTGTCATGCCGGGCAAAACACGCCCGACAAGTTTGAAGCGCACGTGGGGCTGATCGAGAATCCCAGTAAAAATCCGGTGGAATCGTGTGGCGAATGCCATCCCGATGTGGTGGCTACCCACGATAACAACCTGCACAGCAACCTGGCAGGTTACTGGACCGTGCTGGATGCCCGCACAGTGCCAGAAGATCATGAAGCGATTGAAACGATGTTTGGCAACCATTGCAGCAGCTGCCATGCTACCTGCGGCGAATGTCACGTGAGCCAACCTAATCTGGTAGGGGGTGGTCTCATCGAAGGTCATCTGTTTAATGAAACGCCTTCTATGACCCGCAACTGCACGGCCTGCCACGGCAGCCGGGTTGGCAATGAATACCTGGGCAAGCATGAAGAATTTCGTCCAGACGTCCATTTCAGCCAGGGGCGCATGTCCTGCGTGGACTGCCATTCCGGCCACCAGATGCACGGCGCGCCGGACGATTGCCAATCTTGCCACACCGGACCAGAGGCACAGATGGCAGCATTGCAGGCGCCGCCTGACCACCGGTATGACGGTGTGCAGACGCCGCGCTGTGAAACCTGCCACGTCACTGTCGCGCTAGGGGACGATGGCATTGAGATGCACCAGGAACACGGCGGTGATCTTTCTTGCCAGGTATGCCACTCGGTGGCCTACACCAGCTGTGATGGCTGCCACGTCGCCATTAGTGAAACGACCGGCAATCCGTTTTATGCCACCGATGATCACTATTTCACTTTTATCATTGGCAAGAATCCGCTGCAAAGCTACGACCGGCCGTATGAGTATGTGACATTGCGGCATGTGCCTATAGCTCAGGACAGCTACGCCTTTTATGGAGATGACTTGCTAAAGAATTTTAGTGCATTGCCCACCTGGGTGTATACCACACCGCACAACATTCAGCGCAATACGCCGCAGGCAGAATCGTGCGATGCCTGTCACGGCAATGCCGATCTGTTTTTGACGATTGACAAACTGTATCCAGAAGAAGTGGAGGCAAATTTGCCGGTGATTGTGGACATCATTCCACCGCCACTCTCGGAAATTACGGCCACCACGACGATTACAACAACCACGGTGATTACACCGACGGTGGAGTCGCCCTAATTTACGGGGGTCAAGTTGGCCAACTTGACCCACATTTACGAGGAGTAAGAAATGAAGACTTACAAATATTTTGTGATTTTACTGGTTTTGGGTTTGCTTTTAGTGGCTTGTGGTGGCGATACGGCTACCGATGAACCTGCTGCTGAAACGGAGACAACGGCCGTAGAGCAACCCGAAGAAGTAATGGAAGAAGAGGAACCGGCCGTTGCTGAAGAGCCTGTCGAGGAAATGGCCGAAGAGCCAATGGAAACGCCCATGGCCGAAGCCGATCTCGATGGTGCTTTTGAGGTGTATCTAGACGATTTGGAAGGTTATAGTACCATCGGTCTTGACGCATTCGCTGAATCATTGGCATCTAATCCACCATTCATTTTGGATGTGCGTGAAACACGTGAATTAGAAGAAAATGGACACATTGAAGGCGCAGTACACATTCCATTGCGTGAGATCGCAGACAACATTGAGTTGCTGCCTAGTCTTGATACGCCAATTGTGGTTTATTGTGCAAGCGGTTGGCGGGCAACTATTGCCGCAGTCGCATTAGAAGGTATGGGCTGGGAAAATGTGCGCGCTTTAAAAGCTCCTGGTTTCCCCAGTTTCACCGGTTGGGTTGAGGCTGGCAATCCTGTTGTTGAAGGGCTTCCGCCCGCTGCAAACGCGTTGAATGAAGCGGAACCAGATCCTGCCTTGGCTGCTGCCATGCAGGAAATGCTGCACAGTGTTCCAGAAGGTTTTGGCGTTCTTACGGCCGAAAACTTAGCAACTGAGCTGATTGAAAAACCAGATCTGGTAGTTATTGATGTTCGTCGCCCGGAAGAGATTGAATCACTTGGTTATATTGATGCTCCGAATATTCTCCACATTCCGTTGGAAGAGCTGTTAACTAACCAAGCTATGTGGCCAGAAGATTTAGATACGCCGATCGTTACCAATTGCAAGGCTGGTAACCGTTCGACCATTGCCATGAGCATTTTGTGGTCTTATGGATACACAGATGTTCGCAGCTTGAAAGGCGGTTTTGATGGCTGGGCGGCTGAAGGCTATCCGGCCGTTGGCGTGCCTGAACCTACGTTTGACATGGATCTGGCCTTCGCCACCTTTCTGGATGATATGGAAGGGTACAACACGATTGGCCTGGACGATTTGAACCTGCTGCTGGTTGAAGACCCGCCGCCGTTCCTGCTGGACGTGCGCGAACCATCTGAACTTGAAGCCAATGGTTACATTGAAGGTACGGTTAACATTCCACTGCGCGAAGTGGCTGACCATATCGAATGGCTGCCCAGCTTTGATACGCCAATCGTAAGCTACTGCGGCAGCGGCTGGCGCTGCACCATTGCGCTGACCGCTTTGGAAGCAATGGGCTGGGAAGATGTGCGTGGCTTGAAGGGTGGCAGCTTTGGTGGTTGGGTAGAAGCCGGTTATCCTGTTATGGAAGGTTTACCGCCAGAACCGATGGTGCTGGATGTGGCTGAACCCGATCCGGTAGCCGTAGCAGCCATGCAAGAGATGCTGCACAACGTTCCCGATGGGTATGGCGTGATCACCGCCGATGATTTCAATCTGGCTCTGTTGGAAAATCCGGACCTGTTTGTCATGGACGTTCGTCGCCAGGAAGAGCTGGGGGAGAAAGGCGTGATCGAGGCCGAAAACTGGGTTCACATCGCGCTTGAAGATTCTGTGGCGATGAAGGATCGGTGGCCTGACGATATTGACGCTGCCCTTGTAGTTTACTGTGGCTCCGGCCATCGTTCTACCATTGCCATGAGTATTCTATGGGCGTATGGTTACAGTGATGTATACAGCTTGAAAGGTGGTTTTGGTGGTTGGGTGGATGCCGGCTATCCAGTTGTCGAATTTGCGGCTCCTTAGTTAGTTGACCAAATTGTCTTAAAAGAAAGCAAAGGTCCCCTGTGGAAGCAGGGGGCTTTTGTTATTTGCTTGAGTAATGATTGGTTTATGGTGGCCTATGTCATTTATAGCATTTGCTTATGACATTTAGCACTATTGTCATTTTGGGGCAAGGGGCATACTTAGCCTGGGGCCTGTGAAAAGGTGCACGAGTTTTACTCGGATTTTGTTGGTTTCTTATCACCGGTAAGTTTGAAGCATACTTTTGGAACTTCTGAGTGACTGTAGAGAGATAGCATGTTAGATGCTCATCAGTTAAACGTATTTTTAACCGCTGCTCGCACACTCAACTTTACGGCCGCTGCGCGGCAACTGCACATGACGCAGCCGAGCGTAAGCCAGCATATTCAGGCGTTGGAGCAGCATTTTGGCATGGATTTATTTATCCGCTCTGGGCGGCATTTGCGCCTGACTGATGCGGGAGAAGCGCTGCTGCCGATGGCGCAGGAGATGGTCAGCATTTCGCAAAGCATTGATAACAAGATGGAATCGTTGAAGGGGGATGTGTACGGCCGTCTCACCGTCGGTTGCAGCACGACCGTGGGTAAATATGTGCTGCCATTTTTGCTGTCTAAATTCATGCAGCAATACCCCAAAGTGGAGGCAGCTTGCTTTGTCACGCCGCGCAAGATTGCCGTGCAAATGCTTTGTGATGGGGATGTGCACGTGGCGCTGGCCAGCAAGCAAGAGCTTAACAAAAATTTGGAATTTTTTCGTTTCATTACCGATCAGGTGAGCTTGATTGTGCCATTAGATCATCCCTGGGCCGAGCGCGAATACATCGAGCCAAAGGAACTGCTAAAGGCTAACTTCATTTGGCGTGAGGAAGGATCCGGCACCCGTTTTGTGGCCGAAGAGAAGCTGCGCGAACATAGGATTTCATTTGAGCAGTTTAAAACCGTTCTGACATTGGGCAACTCCGAAGCGATTGCTCTGGCCGTACAAGAGGGCATTGGCGTGGGGTTTGTCTCGCAAATGATTATTTCGCGCCTGGTTGAAGGCAAGGTTGCCCCGGTGAAGGTTCGCGGCCTGGACATCAAGCAGGAAATTTACATTGGCCGGGATGCTCACCGGATGGGTACCACGGCACAAACCGCATTTTGGCAGTTTGTTACGGACCCTGATAACCCGGTGTTAAAAAGGCTGATAGCCACTACGGCCGAAAACGAGGATGGCGTTAGCTTTGCCAACGGCCAGATGAACGGCAAGTCAACCGCCAGAGCATAGCAGCTATCGTGGCTCCAGGATGATAAAAGGGATATGTTCACGGCCGACCGTACGATATTCTTCCTCTGTGGAAACATCGAAGCCGAGAATTTTGCTGAGGTTTTTGGCGGCAGTGGGGTGCCTGCGGGCGTAATCGACCATTGCCTGGCCGGATTCTTCGGGGGTGAGGGGAACGGCCGTCACCCCCATTTTGTGCCAGCCGACCTGAATACTCACGTTTGGGTATTCCAAAATATTCAGATACCAGTCTGACTTTCTGCCAAAACCGGACGCTATGTAAAACGTGTCTGCCTCTCGGTCATGCTTCACCACTTCCAATACCGCTTGGCGGACCTTGCCGCTTTTGCGGCCGATGTGGTTGAGCAGCAAAAATCGCTTGCCCAGCAACCCACCGAGACCAATCCGATACAAAAAAATGGGTGCGCGAAATAAAAAGCGTTTAAGACCGGTTACCGGTTCACGTTCTGTTTTTGTCATAAGTTTTGTTTAGATTTCCTTTATTATTTCAATCGTTTTCGGCCGTTTTCAGCAGGCTTTTTGTATTGAACTGTTTGCCGATTATGCGGGAGAAGAATGAAATGTTAGATAGTTTGACAATCATGTTATTGAGCCAGATTTGAAATTGGCTGCCGGGCACAAACCGGGGAGCAAAGCGGCGCGCTTTTTCTTGCGTTTCCTCGATGGTCGGCCGTAATCGATTTTCGTATTGGAGAAAAGCAGTCTGATAATCGGGGGATTGCTGCAACGCCTGGGCCAGAAAGTAGGCACCGCCCATCGCCATCGAAGCTCCCTGGCCAGAAATAAGCGTGAGGCAGTAGGCGGCGTCACCAATGAGAACGATACGGCCGTTGTGCCACGTCGGCATCATAATTTGGGTGACGGTGTCCATGAAAATGGGGGTGTCGTCGGCGATCAGTGCCAACATTTCCGGCACGCGCCATTCGGCCCCGGCGAATTTGGCCTGTAACCTTGTTTTTCGTTTGGCCTGAGGCACGTGGCCTGCGTCCGCCGCTTTGTAAATGAAGAAGGCCAACATCTCATCATCATCAACGCGGTACAGGTTGGCCTGGCGGTCTGGCTCATTGTAGGTGACCAGATCATCACCAATCGCTATGCCAGCCGGAATGATGCAGGTTGCTACCTGGTAACCCAGATAGGCGGCAAATTCTGCTTCATTACCAAAAACCAGTTCCCTGGTGTTGGAATGAATACCATCAGCTCCCACAAGCAGCTCAAATGTTTCCTGTTGGCCGCCGGTAAGCGTAGCGGTGACGGCTTTTGCAGTTTGATTGATATGTTCAATTGAACAATCAAAACGAACCTCAACATCATTTTTAACTGCGTCGTACAGCACCTCTTCCAGATCGGCCCGGTTCAAAGTCATGAATTTGTCGGTGATATTTAGCGCTTTTTTTAGCGTGTCCAGATCAAATCGTGCGGCCGTTTCGCCCTGGCTGTTGGGGTAGCGCACACCGGAGACGGGCAGTGCTTTTTGCTCAAGCTGGGGAACGAGATTCATGCGATTGGCCACATCCCAACCGGTGCCGACAAAGTCAATCAGATAGCCCTCTTTACGCAGCTGTTTGGCTTTTTCAATGACGATGGGCTGGTGACCCTGCCGGTGCAGCCAGTAAGCACAGGTGAGTCCGGCAATGCCACCGCCGGAAATGAGAATTTTGCTCATAATTGGCTCCCGGTTTGCAATCCTTGCAGCAGCAGCTGAACGGCCGTTTCCACCT
>CALBTC010000072.1 GCA_937967805.1 uncultured Anaerolineaceae bacterium | reverse complement strand
AGGGTGATGGCGCGGCTACCCCACGTCCAACTGGCCAGCGGCGCGCCCGGCTGCACAAAGATCACGTGTCATCAACGGCGAACTCTCTTCCGCATGTTCGGCCGCTTCGTGGCGCGGCTTGTCAAAAAACGTCATCTTTAGCTGCCGCCCCATGTAAAATGCAGTAGAAAAGGCAGCGGCCGTCAACAGCCCGTAAACAATGGTAAACACCGCGCCTTCGTTGGTGCTGGCGTGAGCCAATATTTCATCTTTGGACCAGAAGCCGGCCAGCGGGAAAATGCCGGCCAGCGCCAGTGCGCCGATCATGTACACGGCAAACGTCGTTGGCATCTTGTGGCGCAGCCCGCCCATCGTGCGCATATCTTGCGGGTCAAAATGGTCCTGTTCGTCATGGTGGCCATGCGCAATGTGGTGATGCCCATGCTCCATACCGTGAATGACAGAGCCGGAACCCAGGAATAGCAGCGCCTTGAAGAAAGCATGGGTCACCAGGTGGAACATGCCCGCCACGTAGGCGCCCATGCCGACGGCCGCAATCATAAAGCCAAGCTGGCTGACGGTGGAGTAAGCCAGCACTTTTTTGATATCGAACTGGGTGAAAGCAATCAGGCCGGCAAATAGGGCCGTTGCGGCACCGGTGAGGGCCACCAGATCGGGCGAGGAAATACCAATGCCAGGAATAACGGCACCGCTCTCCCGCACAATCTCAAATAGCACGTTGCTGCGGGCAATCAAATAGATGCCGGAAGTCACCATAGTGGCCGCATGGATGAGTGCAGAAACCGGCGTAGGACCGGCCATCGCGTCCGGCAGCCAGACATACAGCGGAATCTGCGCCGATTTACCGGCGGCGCCCATCAAAAACAGGGCAGTAATCGCCGTCAAAACGCCGCCCAGCGACGCTTCAAACAGGCCAAACTCCACCATGTGGCCGCTTTCAAAAATCTCTACCGCGCCGTCGAAAACCGGCTGGAACTCCAATGAACCAAATGTCCAAAAGGTAAGGCTCATCGCCAGAATCATGGCCAGGTCGCCCACGCGGTTGGCCACAAACGCTTTGCGGGCCGCATTGGCGTTCATCGCTTCGCCCTTCTCATTCACCCGGTCAAACCAAAAGCCAATCAGCAAGAAAGAGCACAAACCGACGCCTTCCCAACCAACAAACAGCATCAGGTAGTTGTTGCCCGTGACCAGAATGAGCATGAAAAAGAGGAACAGGTTTAAGTAGGTGAAAAAGCGGGAAAAGTGGGGATCGCCATGCATGTAGCCGATGGCGTAAATGTGAATCAGGGAGCCAACACCGGTCACCACCAGCATCATGGTCACAGATAGGGTGTCAACCTGAATGGCCCACGGCACATAGAAATCGCCAACGTGAATCCAGTCGAACAATACAATTGTTTCAGCATGGAAATCATTCGCCTGCAGACCGAAAAACAGGCTGACGGCAATAGCAAAGGCGGCAAGGGCCATAATGCTGGCAAACCAGCCGGACCATTTTTCGCCACTTTGCCGATCGTATTCTACAAAGCGCCGCCCCACCAGGCCGTTGAACAAAACGCCAATAAATGGGAAAACCAGAATTAAGGGAGCTAAACCAAAAATGCCCATAATTTAACCTTTCATCAGGTTGATTTCATCAATATTGATGCTTTTCTTGCTGCGGAAAATGGTCACGATGAGCGCCAGCCCCACTGCGACTTCCGCAGCGGCCACGGTGATGACAAAGAAAACCAACACCTGCCCATCCAAATCGCCCAACTGACGGGCAAAAGCCACAAACGCCAGATTGGCGGCATTGAGCATCATTTCAATTGACATAAAAACAATAATCGCATTGCGGCGGGTTAAAACACCCAGCGCGCCCAGCGAAAACAGAATGGCACTTAAGGCAATGTACCAGTTGATGGTGAGTTCCATAACGCTATGCCTCTTTTTTCTTCTTTTTGGTGCGGCTAAACACGGCCACGCCGATAATGGCGGCCAGCAGCAGCACGCCGGTCACCTCAAAGGGCAGCACGTACCCTTCAAACAGGCGCAGCCCTAACGCAGCGGGACTGGCATCGATAACGGCCGTTTCCCCTCCACCACCAACACCACCCTGCGTCAGCAAAATACCGAAGCCCACCAGCAACAGCACGACCAAAACAACGGCCACCGCCTGATGATACCGTTCACTGCCGCGTGCTCCGGTAATACCTTGCAGTTGTTCTGCACCCAAGAGCATGATCACAAATAAAAACAGCACCATGATGGCTCCGGCATACACCGTAATCTGCACCATGGCGATAAAGGGCGCGTTCAAAACCACGTAAAGCACGGCAATGGCCGTAAAGTTCAGCACCAGCCAGAGCGCACTATGTATGGCATTTTGGCTGCGCAGCATCATAATAGCCGATGTTACCGACACCAACGCCATCAAAATAAAAATATAAACTACAGGTCCACTTCCCATGCCAGTCGCCTTTCCTTGCTAACGCGGATCTTCCATTTCCGGGATGGATTTGTCATACAGACCGGGTTCTACGGTTTGTGGCGTGGGACGGCCGTTCACCGGCACATCCACAATCAGCATATCTTTCGTATAAATCGCACCAGCCCGATCATAAAAGCTCAGTTCATACTTATTTTCCAGCACAATTGCCTGCGTGGGGCAGGCATCTTCGCAGTAGCCGCAGAAAATGCAGCGCAGCATGTTTATCTCGTATGTGCTGGCATAGCGGTCAACCGGCGAGTACCGTTCTGCGTGTGTATTTTGCGACGCTTGCAAAAAAATAGCATCCGCCGGGCAAGCGGCCGCACACAGCGAACAGCCGATACACTTTTCCAGCCCATTGTCGTACCGCTTCAGTTCATGCCGGCCCTTAAACCGGTAACGCACCGGCCGCTTCACATTTGGATAATCGACCGTCACCGGGTCTTGAAACAAATGCTTTAGCGTTGTCGCCAATCCTTTAATGA
>CALBTC010000071.1 GCA_937967805.1 uncultured Anaerolineaceae bacterium | reverse complement strand
TCACGCTGCGAGCAAATTTGCGCACGGCGTCCAAATCGTCATACGCCGCCACAACTTCCCGGTCGGCCACCTGGCCGGTGGGGGAGTTAGCTTCTGGAGAAAAGACGTGGATGTGGTAGGCATACGACCGTGCTGCCAAAGCCAGCATGCGTCCTAGCTGACCGCTGCCTAAAATACCAATTGTGGCTGGAGGCAGGATTGACAGAATTTGCTCACTCATTTTTTGTTGACAACAACGAATTTGAGTAAATAACGAATTTTTTAGTCATTCATTCGTTGGTTACTTTAATTCGTTGTTGTCCTCCTCACCAAAGAAATGTCTAACCTCGTTCCGTAGAAGTTTGCCAAAATACCGAGCTCTTTGTTTTGACGACGGAGTTGAGACCGTAGCCGTGCTTTTAATGTTTCAGCATTTTCTCTAACAGCAAACGCTGCTACCAGAATATTATCTTCCACAAGAATGAGACGGGTTTCATGCTTGCCGATTTCAGTATTTTGATAAAAAACAGGTGATTCTTTGATGTACTTAAAGCCGATGTCTTTCTCTCGCAGTTTGACCATTGTGGCACGGCGATACACTTGATGCAGGAAGCCGGGGCCAAGTACTAAATGAACATGATGGAGGCAGTTGATTATCTCGGTTGCTAACTGTGGAAATGGCACGTCAATCGACGGCTGAGGACTGGTTTGATTGAGCACGGCCGTTTGCTCCCGCACCCGATTCGGCAACCGCACATCCTCAAGCGAGCTGGCCCCAAAATTCACCACGATCGCCAAATCCGCATCCGTCACCTTCAAATAAGAAATTGCCTGCGCTCGGTGAATCGGCAAAATCTCAGGAGCAACCTTCAACTCCAAAAGCAGCTTGCCACCCTCAACCCAAACATCCACAAAATAACGGCCGACCTCCACCCCGCAATACTGCACCGAAAATTGCTTCTCCGTCTCACAAGCAATCCCTTTCGCCTCCAAACCAATCGCCACCGCTTCCTGATAAAATCGTTCGGGCAGCATTGGTCCAAGCTGGTTATGCACATCAAACAAAACCCCGCGAACCGCATAACTCAATTCTTTGTGAATAATCTCAGTCATCACAAACCCATTTTCCAACCTAGACAACAACGAATTTTAGTAACCAACGAATGAAAGCAAACTAAAATTCGTTAATTACTCCAATTCGTTGTTGCCTACTTCGACGCAAAATCCAAAACCCAGCGCAGCAAATTAATCAGAATCAGCATAAACCCTTCCCAGCGGTTGAGCTTCCAACCCACCCGCATCAACACCACCACAAAAATCACCATACCGCTGAGCATCATCAGGCTGCCTAACCCGGCCGAATCGATCACCATCGGCTGCGTTTGTATGACACCCGCCAATCCCAGCACGCCCAGCAAATTGAACAAATCACTGCCGATTAAATTGCCAATGGAAATGTTCGAATGGCCGCGCAGCACGCCGACCAGCGAGGTAGCCATCTCCGGCGCCGAGGTGCCCGCCGCCACAATCGTCACGCCAATGACCCAATCAGACATCCCCAGCACCCGCGCCACCTCCGTAGCCGCCTCCACCAGATAATCGCCGCCTAACACCACCATGGCAATGCCCAAAACAAACAGCGGCACATCGCGCCAGCGGAAATCGCCGTCGGGAATTTCTTCCAAATCAACGTCGCGCTGCGTGTAAAGGTAGAGCAGATAGGCAAACAGCAGCGCCAGCAAAACGCCGCCTTCCCACTGCTGCAAGTGCAAATCACGCATGAAAAAGAGCAGAATGAGCGTGGCGCCGGCCAACATACCGCCGTCGCGATACACAATTTTGGGCGAGGTCGTGATGGCTCGCACGGCCACCACACCGCCCAAGATGAAGCCCAGGTTGAAAATATTGGAACCGACGATGTTGCTCACGGAAATATTGGACTGGCCGGAAACGGCCGCACTAATCGTCACCGCAAACTCCGGAGCAGACGTGCCCACAGCCACAATCGTCAGCCCGATGATCAGCTCAGAGACGCCAAAGCGCCGCGCCATCCGCGCTGCCGAGTCCACAATGAAGGTGGCCCCGTACGCCAGCGCCACAATGCTGGCAATGATGATGAGTACGTTGAGAAACATAAATTTTTCCTGCCTTGTTCAGTGAATTGTTGAAATCGTCCGAACTTTAACGCAGACAGCAGGTCGCGCCAATGGTGATTTTGTTGTTAAGGAGCAATCGTGTGATGATCGCTTTTTTATTCAGGTGGTAACATTGCGCCCAAAACTTTTTCAGTTTGAGACTGCCGGAATTGGTGCAGCTTTTGGCGGAATTCGGGGTGCTGATTGCCCAGGATAGCGATTGCCAGCAGGGCGGCGTTTTTAGCCCCGGCTTTGCCAATGGCCAGCGTACCCACCGGCACCCCGCCGGGCATCTGCACAATGGAAAGCAGCGAATCCAGCCCGTTGAGCGCCCGGCTTTGCACCGGTACGCCCAACACCGGCAGCACCGTTTGCGCCGCCACCATGCCCGGCAGGTGGGCTGCCCCTCCCGCCCCGGCAATGATCACCTGCAAGCCGCGCGCCTCGGCGCTGTGGGCATACTCGGCCATCCGTTCCGGCGTGCGGTGCGCCGAGACCACCTTCGCCTCATGCGGCACACCAAACTCCTCCAACGTCTCCACCGCATGCCGCATCGTCTCCCAATCCGACGTACTGCCCATAATGACACCAACTAAGATGTTGTTTTGTTCGCTCATTCTTTTCCTTTTGGAAAGGGTGAGCGGGTGAACGGGTGATTATCCTTCACCCCTTCACCTTGTCACCCCTTCACCCCTTCAAATTCTCCCAAATGCGTTCCGTTGCAGGCTGTGCGCCGGGGGCAAAAACTGAGCCGGTTAGCTTTTCGAAGGTGGTTAGATAGCGGGCGGCGATTTGGGCGATGAGGTCGGGTGGCATGGTGGGTGGCGTGCCGTCGCCGCGGTAGCCTTGGGCGGCGTACCATTGGCGCATGAACTCTTTGTCGTAATTCTCCGGTTCGGCGGGTGGCGCGGCGGGGACGCCGGCCACAGCAGGTTGGTCGGCCAGCCAGTAGCGGCTGGAGTCGGGGGTGTGGATTTCGTCGATGAGGGTGAGACGGCCGTTTACCAACCCCATCTCATACTTTGTATCCACCAAAATCAGCCCCGCCTGCGCCGCGATTTGTTGGCCACGCTTGAAGAGGGACACGGCCGTGTCCCGAATCTCCTCCCACAAATCAGCACCGACTAACTTTTGCTCTAAAATCTCCGCCTCTGTCAGCCGCTCGTCGTGGCCCCCTTTTGCCGCTTTGGTAGTGGGGGTGATGATCGGTTCGGGCAGCGGATCGTTTTTTTGCAGGCCGTCGGGAAGCTGGATGCCATACGGCCGTCTCTCCCCCTGTTCATACAAATACCACAGCGATGTCTTGGTCACGCCGGTGATGTAGCCGCGCACCACAACCTCCACCGGCAGCGGCTGCGCCTCGTGGGCAATCGTCACGTTGGGATCGGGTACAGAGATGACGTGGTTGCGGGCGAGATCGGCCGTTTGTTCAAACCACCAGGCGCTGAGCTGGTTGAGCACCTGCCCCTTGTACGGAATCAGCCCCAGCACCCGGTCGAAGGCGCTGACCCGGTCTGTGGAGATGAGGATGCGACGGCCGTTTTGCACATACACATCCCGCACCTTGCCCTCATACTTTTCACCCAGCCCTACAAAATCGGTACCATCCAGGCAGTTGGGAATGGCGTCTAACAATTCTTGATGAGTTAGCATGATTTTTCCTTAACGCAGAGACGCGGAGGCGCAGAGGGATTTTTCTCCGCGTCTCTGCGCCTCTGCGTTTTCTAAACATTTTTAATTCCGTTTTCAAACAGCCGCAGCCCCAACATCCCCTGCTCGCCGCGGCTGGCACGGGGATGCTGCCAGGGGAAAATGTGGTTCTCCGGATGCGGCATCAGCCCCAGCACGTTGCCCGCCGGATTGCACAACGCGGCGATGTTCAGGACGGAACCGTTTGGGTTATACGGGTAATCGGTCATCGGTGAACGGTCATCGGTAACTACCTTATCGTTTACTGATGACGGATTACCGAATACCGAATACTGGAGCGGTATCAAACTCTCCCTCTGCAACGTGGCCAAAGCAGCATCATCCTGGACCATGAGACGGCCTTCACCATGAGCCACCGGGCAGTAGATAGGTTCAGTGAGGTTTTGAGTAAAGAGGCTAGGTGAATTTTTGTTGGGTTGCAGCATCACCCAGCGGCATTCAAACTGGTTCGATTGGTTGTAAGTCAGCGTGACTTGCCGAGGCGACTCGTTGCCGGGCAAAATGCCTGCCTTGACCAATGTTTGGAAGCCGTTGCAAATGCCCAGGACGGGACGGCCGTCTGCCACAAAATCCTTCAATTCCTCCCCAAACTGCTCCTGCAAATCCAGCGCCCAAAGTACGCCCGCCCCCAAATCGTCGCCATACGAAAAGCCACCCGGAATCACCAACATACCGAAATCGGCCAGCCGCCGTTCGCCCGCCATGAGCTGGTTGATGTGCACAATCTCCGGCGCGCCACCAGCCATCGTACAGGCCAGCGCCGCGTCGTGGTCCCGGTTAGCGCCGTTGGCGTGGAGGATGAGAACCTTCGGTCGGTTATCCGTAATCGGTGAACGGTTATCGGTCGTCGGTGAACTGTTTACTGAATACGGATTACCGTTTACCGATAACCGATTACCGTTCACATGGCCGCGCCAGGCTTGCTCCATTTCTTCAACGGCTAAATTGAGGATGGGGGAGCCGGTACGGCCGTTCACTACCAACCCGTCCCCACCAACCACCGCCACACATTCGTGCGGCACATCGGCCAGCAGCTCGCGGAAGCGGGGCGCATCTTCCGGACGCACCTCCACCAGGAAGCGGCTGAGCGATTCGGCAAAGAGTACCACCTCGTCCTCAGAGTAGGCCGCGTGCCAGTCGCGCGGCACGTGGATGAGCTGCAACTCTGCGCCAATGCGGCCCGCGATGCACATTTCGGCCAGAGCCACAGCTACGCCTCCCTCTGCACAGTCGTGACATGCTTGCACTAGTCCAACTTGCATCGCCTGATGCAACAACCTCATTTGGGTCAGGCTGTCGTTGACCGGTTTTGGCACGGTGCGGCTGCCTTCGGCCCGGCCGCCCACCTGGTTGAAATGGCTGCCGCCCAGCTCGGCCCGCGTGTCGCCCACCACAAAGATAAAGTTGCCCGCCTGCTTCAAATCCATTGTCACCGCTTTGGCCGCATCCGGCACGATGCCCAGCGCCGACACAAGCAGCGTGCCGGGGATGGCGTGTTTTTCGCCGTCAGCGCCGGTGTATTCGTTGTTGAGGCTGTCTTTGCCGGAAATAAACGGGGTTTGGAAGGCAACGGCCGCATCATAACACCCCTGCGCACAGCGCACCAGCGCCCCCAGCCGGTCAGGTAAATTGGGGTTGCCCCAGCAAAAATTATCCAAAATGGAGACCTGATCCGGGTCTGCCCCCACGGCCACGACGTTACGCATCGCCTCATCCACAGCGGCCCAGGCCATGTGGTATGGGTCGAGGTCGGTGTAGTTGGGGCAGATGCCGTTGGACAAGGCTATGCCTTTAATTTTTAATTGTGAATTGTGAATTGTGAATTGTGAATTTTGGGGAACGAGGACGGTGGCGTCGGACGGGCCGTGGTTGGCGCTGCCGGTAAGGGGTTTGACGGCCGTTCCACCCTGCACCTCGTGATCGTAGCGGCGGATGACTTCTTCCTTGCTGCGGATGTCGGGGTGAGACAGCAGAGTCAAAAGGCGCTTTGACAGGGAGACGGGGTGACCGGGTGACAAGGTAACCGATGCGGGATCGACTGGTTGCCAAACGGCCGTCATGTGGCGGGGGGGGAGGCCGTCGTGCAGAAAGTGCATGGTGAGGTCGCCGACCAGTTGATCACCGAAGTAGATGTGGAGACGGCCGTCACTGCCAAACGTGCCCAGCTCCACCAGCTCCACATCCTGGCCGTCGCAAATGGCTTGCAGCGCGGGCAGATTTTGTGGCGGCACGGCCAGCACCATGCGCTCCTGCGCCTCGCTGAGCCACAGCTCCCAGGGGCGCAGGCCGGGATATTTGGTGGTAATATTTTTTAACTGCACCGTCGCCCCCAGCTTCTCGCCCATTTCGCCTACCGCCGAAGAGAAACCGCCCGCGCCGCAGTCGGTGATGGCCGTGTACAGTTTGGCATCGCGGGCGCGTAGGACTACTTCCTGCACCTGTTTTTCCATGATGGGGTGTCCGATTTGCACGGCCGTTCCGGCAATTTCACTCGTGGCCGCATCCATCTCCATGCTGGAGAAGGTCGCCCCCCGCAGGCCGTCGCGCCCGGTGCGCCCGCCAATGGCGATGATCAAATCGCCCGGCTGCGGCTCTGTGACGTGAGAACCGTGCGGCAAGATGCCCAGGCAGCCGCAGTACACCAGCGGATTGGCCGTGTAGCCCGCGTGGTAATGGATGGAGCCGTTCACCGTGGGAATGCCCATCTTGTTGCCGTAATCCTCAATGCCGTGAATGACGCCATCGGCAATGCGGCGCGGATGCAGCACCCCGGCGGGCAAATCTTCCTGCGGCGTGTCTGGCAGGCCAAAGCAGAGCACGTCGGTATTGGCGATAGGGCGGGCGCTGACGCCCAGTACGTCGCGCACCACGCCGCCCACGCCGGTGTTGGCCCCGCCAAACGGCTCCAGCGCCGAGGGATGGTTGTGCGTTTCCACCTTGAAGGCCAGGTCAAACTGGTCGTCAAAAGCCACGATGCCGGCGTTGTCCACAAAGGCCGAACGGACCCACGGCTTGTTCACTTTTTCCGTGGCGGCGCGGATGTAGGTTTTGAGCAGTCCGTCGATGGTTTGCCGTTCTGCCCCGCTGGTTTTGCCCGGCAGCGGACCTTCATAATCAATGATGGCTTTAAATGTTTTGTGGACGCAGTGCTCGCTCCATGTCTGGGCGATCATCTCCAGTTCCACATCGGTGGCGTCGCGCTCTTCTTCCTCGTAATAAGTGCGAATAGCCTGCATTTCTTCGAGGTTCAAAGCCAGGCGCCGTTCCTGGCTGATGGCCAATAAGGCTTCATCGTCCGCGCCACGCATATTGATTGTCTCCACCAAGCCGTCCCCTTCCTGGTAAGCAAAAAAGGGTGGGCTGATGGGTTGATCGATGGCAAAGCGCTGGATAACGGGGTTGGCTAGCAGTTCGTGGGCCAGCCGCTGCTTGTCGGTGTCGCTCAAGGGTCCGCTAAGCGCGAAGTACTGGCCGGTCGCCACGCGTTCCAGGTCGCGTATGCCCAGCAGCGCGGCGGCGCGGCGCAGGTTTTCGGCGGGCGGGTCGGTGACGCCGGGGAGCAAGGTGGTTTCAATTGTGAATGATGAGATTGTGGGCGACGGTTCGTCGCTTGTGAATTGTGAATTTTTGATGGTTAATGGTAAATGGTTAATGGTAAATGTTTCGGTGACAGGGTCGGCGAGGAGTTCTTGGGCTAACCGTTCTACATCTGCCGAACTTAGGTTGCCTTGCAGGAAGATGAGGCGGCTGGGGTGGATAGTGGCGAGGTTGGTAATGCCGAGTTGGTGGGCGGCCTGGACGAGTTTGGTCTGGTTGACGGCCGTTTGCGGGCTGATTTGAATGCGGTAGGTGGTGGTTACGGCCGTATCATATTCTTGCTGCATATCTCTCCTCGTATAATATGGATATCAAAGGGGCCAGCCCTTTGACCTAATGTAAATCTCTGGCAAGCTGTAAAAA
>CALBTC010000070.1 GCA_937967805.1 uncultured Anaerolineaceae bacterium | reverse complement strand
CTCGGCCACAATGCGGCGTGTGGCTTCAATTCCGTTCATGTGCGGCATCCGCATGTCCATCAGGATCACGTCGGGCGCAAGCGATTTGGCCTGGGTTACTGCTTCTTTACCGGTACCGGCCTGGCCCACAACGGCCGTTTCTGCCGCCGAATCCAGCAATAATTTCAGTCCTTCACGAAACAAGTTGTGATCATCTACCACGAGGATGCAAATTGGTTCCATCGGTTTACTTCGTAAATCGAACATCCCTGTTCGATACCCGATTTGGAAAATCGGGCTACGGATTTTGCATTAATGGTGTTGAGCTTGCGCTCATGGGGAACTCCTCATTTAATGCCTGTTATCGTGAATGATTTGTTTAATTAGATGAACGGCCTGGCCAATGCCATCTTCCTGCCGGATGCGCTTGCCCAGTTCAGCGGCACGCTGGCGCATGGTGGAGTTGGAGACGGCCGTTGCCATCGCCGCCGCCAGCTTTTCGGCCGTGAGCTCTTTTTGCGGAATGGGCGCCGGGCCAACGCCAAGCGCCTGAATGCGCCGACCCCAATAAAATTGGTCGAACAAAAACGGGGTGAGGATGGCGGGAATGCCGGCCCAGAAGCCAAAACCGGTGGTGCCGGAACCGCCATGATGCACCACTGCTGCCAGCCGGGGAAAAAGCCAGCGGTACGGCGCGTATTCCAGGGCAAAAACGGTGGGCGGCAGGTCTTGCTGCCCTAATCCGGCCCAGCCTGCCTGCAAGATGATCCGCTGCCCGGCGCGGTGTGCGGCTGCTAAAACAAGGTCCGTCAGCCGCTGCGGGTTGCGGACAGACATGCTGCCAAAGCTCACCAGGATGGGTGGCGGTCCGTCGTCTAAAAATTGCACCAAATCGTCCGGCGGTGTCCATGCTGGCTCGTCTGGCAGCCAATAGCCGGTGAACTGCACGTTTGGCCCCCAATCGGCCGGGCGGGGCACAACGTGCTGGCTAAAGCCCAGCAAGGTGGGTGTGTGGCTGAGCGCAGAAAAATTGCCCAGGAACGGCCGTTTCCCCAAGCCCAAAACTTCCTGCCGCCATTTATTCACCGATTGGCGAAAGCCGGACCAGACCAACTGCTCCGCCAGCTGGTAGGTCACGGCGTTGTAGCCTGGCAGAAAGGACGGCCAACTTGGAAAAGCCACCATCGGGAACTTACTGGTGCGCAGCATGGGAATGACGGCGACGTTAATCAAGGGGATTTGCAGCTTTTCCGCCAGGGAACGGCCGTAAAGGCTGCCCGGCAGTTGGTTGATGATGCCGTCTGTTTGCCACAGGTTTGGCTGGGAAAGCAGCCTGGTTATGCCGTCGGTGAGCTGCCAGAACGTTTGCCGCAGCGCCCGGTACTGCTTCAGGATGTTTTGCCCCGATTCCAGTAGGTCCAGCCCGCCGCTGCTGGCCAAAAGCGCTGCGGCGTCCCCCGGCACGGCAGCAAAATCGAGGTCAAACCGGTTCACCAGCGGGGCAAAATTCTCAAACGTGATGAGCCGCACCGGGAAGCCAGCCTGCTGCAAGGCCGCGCCCAAAACTACATTAGGAAAAACGTCGCCGCGCGAACCGAGGGCCACAATGGTAAGGTGCTTCATCAGAACTGAACGACTTCTTTTTCGTACAGGGCACCCTGGTAGTCGCGGTCAGTAACCAGGCGGCGGAAGTGGAACCCTTGATCTTCGTAATATTGGCGGAGACGGCCGTTCTCTGCCAGGCAGTCCAGCCGCAAAAATTGCTTCCCGGCCTGCTTCGCTTTTATCATCGCCCAGAACAAAATTAAGCTGCCCACCTTTTGACCCTGCATTGCCGGGCGAACCGCCATCGAATGCACGTAACCGGCCAGGTCATCATCGGGCCAGTAAGGATCGCGCCAGGTAAACCGGGCAATGGCAAACCGATTTTTAACGATGCCAAATGTGTAAACTTCCTCACGTTGAATGGCTTCCGCCATGCGCCGCTGCCAATGTTCGTTGGGCGGCGACGGCCACTGGTCGATTCCTTTTTCTTTAAGCACGGCGGCCGCTTCGGCCAAAATCTCCATGACCAGAGGCAGCTCCTCGGGCCGGGCCGGCTTGGTGTCGATGACGATGGTGGACGTGATTTTCATTCGTTTTTTGTCTCACTTTGGCGCGATTACAAAAATAGTTGCTCACAACGCAAATCGTCACAGGCTGTCAGCGTGCGACTGACAAGACCGAACCGAAACTCGTTCCAGTCGGGGTCGCCACCGTCGTGCATGTACTCCACGGCGACCGGCACCATCAGCGCCACGCAGAGGCGGTAATCGTTAAACAGCTGTTCCCACGTGTAGCCCTGTACGCCGCGTTGAGTGAGCGTGTAATGATAATGACGCAGCACGGGCATTTCTAACTCCCGGCGCAACTCGGTTTCCCAGTAGAGGGCCATCACGTAAGCCAGGTCGTACGCCCCGGCCCAGGTGGTGATGCTCCAATCAAACGGCTGCTGATCGATGAGGTATAACGGCCGTTCTCCCACCTTGGGCACCAACATATTCCCCGGATTCGGATCGCCGTGAAGCAGCGTGAAATTGATTTTGTCCTGGGCCTGCGCCGCCAGCCTGTGCGGCAGCCCGGCAAAAATTTGCTCAATTGTGGCCGGCCAGTGAGGCTTGAGCCTGGCACCAAAGTGCGTGTGTACATGCGGAATGCCCGGCTCGCCAATCGCTACAAAGCGGCGCAGGTGGGCAGCATCGTGAAATGAAGCGCCAATCTGCGCCAGCCGGGCTTCACCCCACCAGTGAGCGTGCATAAAGGCCAGCCCTTCGGCCAATGCGTACCCATGCGCCAGCGTTGGTATCTTATCGTACCCGGCCTGATGTGTAGCCGTGAGGTCGTCCAGCAGCAGGTGGTAGCGGTGCTGTGCCGGATCATAGGCGGCATGGTAACAGCGCACTAGCGGCGCGTCCGGCAAATCAACGTAATCACGCGTGTAGTAGGTCACTTCGGACGGCAAGAAGAATTCGCCGTCCCCGGTGTCGGTGTTGACCATCTTCAAAAACAGGTTTGCCGGGCATTTTCCCTGGGCGTCGCTGCTGTAGGTCAGGGCAAGTCGGGCGTTGCTGGACCAGTTCCCGCTGCCGCCGCTGGCCGTAATGCTGGTTACTTCGCCTGTGTTTAGGGCGCCGCTGTAGTGGAGAACGGCCGTTAACCATTCCGGCGTCACTTGCTCCAGGTCTTTTATCACTTTTGGGGAAGAGGACATTGTAAAATTGTACCTATTTTACGGCCGTTACCAAACTCTGCCCCGCCCATTTTGGCGTGGTAAAAAATTGGACGTTGCTAAAGTGAGCGGCATCAAGCATCTGGTTCATTTCATCACGCGAAAAGATGCGGCCGTCGGCAAATAGATAATACATCAAGCTGATCAACTGCAACATGCTGCTGATTGCCGCGCCAAACTGCTTGCTTTCTAGCTGATCAAAAATGGCCACCTGCCCGCCCGGCCTGAGCGCTGCGTGTGCCTTTTGCAGCAGCTTCACGTTGGTTTCCTGATCGTAATGGTGGATAAAGTTGAACAGCAAAATGAGGTCATAATCCTGACCCCAGTCGATTTGCCAGATGTCGGCCGGTTGGAGCTGGATACGGCTGTTTAAGCCTGCCGCCGCCATGTGCTGTTTGGCCGTCTCCAGGGCAGTGGCGCTGTCTAGAATTGTTGCTTGCAGGCTGGGGTGTGCCTGGCAGAAGTGGATCGTATACGCACCGTGCCCGCCGCCAACGTCTAGCAGTCGTATTGGTCCGGCGGGTAGCTTGATCCGGCTCGTCACATCTGGCGCATTCAGGTTGGCGTTGCCAAACATCATCTGCTGGTGGGCGTGGCTGAGGCCGGGTTGGCTGGCGGTGTAGTCGTAGAAGTTGTACGGTCGCTCCCCATCCCGAATGACTTCCGGTGCGTGCGGCCACAGATCGCGCAAAAAGGCATCCCAGCAGGTGACGGCGTTGTTCAGATCCAGCATGGTGCCGTCGGTAAACCATTTTTCGGTCATGATGGTGTTGTGGTAACGGCCGTTTTTCTCCGTCACGTAGCCAATTCCGGCCAGGGCGTTGAGCAAATGCTTGAGACCCCGTTCCTGGCAGCCCAGCGTTTGCGTCAGTTCAGGGAGCGTTAACGGCCGTTCTTGCAGGGTGTTAAACAGGTTCAGGCGAACGGCCGTGCTCAATGCCTGGTAGCCTAGCGCCCCGGCCAAATCCAGCATCGGTGTCGGGGCGGCGTTTAAGGTGAAAAACGCAAATCGCTCTAGAAAATTCGGTTGAATGGGCATGATTATCTCCAAAGATGGAAAAGATAAGAGTTGCTGATGTCTGAATACTCTACACTAAAATGATTCTCCGTGTCACTAAAAAATATTCGAGTTTGGCGGTTTAAAGTGGGTTCTTCTGGTGAAAGCTTTAAGCTGAGAAGATTACAATTGTCATTGGCCTCTACAGCCATTCAGCGTTAAAGTACATAGGAATTTAACGATTGTGGCAATCCTAAAGCCGCATTTTGTAGGAGAAGCATGGAAGCAACTGAAAATGTTATTTTGACGCAAGGTTTGACCAAGCGTTACAGTGGGGGCGTGCTGGCGCTGGCCGGGGTCGATCTGGCCGTACCGGCCAACAGCATCTACGCCTTGCTTGGCCCCAACGGGGCGGGCAAAACCACCACCATTTCCATCCTCACCACGCTGGCCCAACCGACCGAGGGCACGGCGCAGGTGGCCGGATTCGACGTGGTGCGGCAGCCGGGTGAGGTGCGCCGCCGCATCGGCGTTACCTTTCAGGAGACGGTGCTGGATGTGGATTTAACCGGCAGGCAGGCGCTGATGTACCACGGCCGTTTATACGGCCTCAACAAAGCAACCTGTGAAAAGAAAATTCATGACCTTTTGGCGCTGGTCGAACTGGAATCCGCCGCTGACCGGCGGGTGGGCACCTACTCCGGCGGGATGAAGCGACGCCTGGAGCTGGCCCGCGGCCTCATGACCGAGCCGGAAATTCTCTTCCTCGACGAGCCAACGCTGGGGCTGGACCCGCAAAACCGGGCCGGCATCTGGAACTACATTCGCGACCTCAAAGCGGAGCGAGGCATGACGCTGCTGATGACCACCCATTACATGGACGAAGCAGAGCAGTTGGCGGATCGGGTGGGGATTATTGACAACGGCCGTATCGTCGCCGAAGGGTCACCAATGCAGCTGGTGGAGCAAATGGGAGCTGACGTTTTACGCATTCACGGGCAGGGGGAAAAAGCCGCCTTCCTGGATCGCGCCCAGGCGTTGCCGTTTGTGGAAAACGCCATTTGGGCTAATGGCTCAATGAATATCGGCGTCGATTCCGGCAATAAACGTCTGGTCGAAATTGTCCAGATTGCCGGAGAAACCGGCTTTGCCATCGACGAAGTGTCTGTAACGAAACCGTCGCTGGGCGACGTCTTCCTTCAGGTCACCGGCCATCAATTCCGCGATGAATAGTATGCATTGCGGTTGGCCTGAAATATAGGAAAGAGAAAATCAAAGATTACGCAGATTGAACAGATTTTTAATTCGTTCAATCTGCGTAATCTGCTGATAGAAAACTGCTTTAATCCTGGTTTATCCAGTTTAGGAACAACAAATGAATGCATCCATTACGCTTTGGCAAAAATATATGCAGAAATCGCTGGTGCATACCGAAGAAATCTTTGGTTTTCTAATCCAGCCTATTTTGTGGGTGGTGCTGTTTGGTGTGGGTATGCGCGGGCTGTTTAGCGAGCTGCTGCCCGGTGAAGGCAGCGACTACATCACCTACATGCTGCCGGGCATCATTGCTCTCACCTCCATCGATGGGGCAATCGGTGGCGGCTCTACCTGGCTCAACGAGCGGCTGCGCGGCATTGTGAAGGAGTACCTGGTGGCCCCCATTCCCCGCCTGAGCATTTTGATGGGCAACGCATTGGCCATCATCACCCGCTCGGTGGCGCAGGCGCTGATTATCCTGCTGGTGGGCATTTTGATGGGGGCGCAGCTGAGCGGCAATCCGCTGCACTGGCTGATGGGCTTTTTGCTCATGTTTGGTTATGGGATGGGCTTTTCCGGCATTGCCCTGGCGCTGGCTTCCAGCACCAGCAGCATGGGTGCCTACCACAGCCTGATTTTTATTCTTAATTTGCCTATGCTCTTTTTGAGCAACGCGCTGTATCCTCTGTTTACCCTACCCGGCTGGATGCGCATTGCGGCGCTGATTAATCCCACCACGTACATCATTTCCGGGATGCGCCAGTCGCTGCTAAAGTCGGATTCGCTCCTGGGAGAAACAGAGTTTTTGCCGGTGTGGCTTTGCTTCCTGGTGATTGCCGTTTTTGCTGCATTGGGGATGGGCCTGGCGCTGAGAGCCTTCCGTCGTACCGTGAAATAAGTTTCACTTTCTGAAATCCTCAATCTTTAGTCAATTTAAGCCCGATTCTTCGGTTCTTGATTCAAGCCCTTATGATGGACTATAATGTGGATGATTATCCACATAGTTGTAGAGGAAGGTGCTATGAAGACAATCCAAATGACTATTGATGAAACTTTATTGCAAAGAGTTGATCAAACCGTAGAAGATTTACAAACGACTCGTTCTGCATTTATCCGTCTAGCGTTAGAACAGGCATTGCGCCAATATCATGTGCGTCGCTTAGAAGAACGGGACGAGATTGGTTATACGGCCGTTCCTGCCACCGCATCTGATATTGAAGAATGGGAAACCGAACAAGAGTGGGGGGATGAATGGAACGGGGAGAAGTAAGATGGTATACCTTTGCGGAACCTGATAAAACGCGGCCTGTACTTATTCTGACACGAAGTTCCGCTATTCGTTATTTAAATAGCGTGACGGTTGCGCCGATTACAACCACAATTCGCAATGTTCCATCAGAAGTTCGTTTATTGCCAGAGGATGGAATGATGGCTGAATGTGCGGCCAACTTTTATAACCTGCAAACAGTACCAAAAGCGAAGCTGGGTGCCTGGATTACAACGCTCTCGCCGCAGCGTCTTATAGAAATAGATCGTGCCGTGCAGTTTGCTCTTGGAATTGATGTAGTTTAATTAGTCGTTTTTACCCCAACGGCCGTATGAAATTTTATACAACAGCCAGTCCGTCGAATTACCCAGCAAATTGCCCATGCGGATGAGGCGCAGTACTGTTTCAATCGCTTCGGCGCGGGCGGGACCGTAAGTGGTTTGCAGCGATTGGCGGGTGACGGGATCGGGACGGCCGTTTCGTTCCGCGTAGTGTTGGGCATAGAGCAGGGCGGGCAGCTCTTCCTCCGGAGCCAGCGTCAACTCGCCGGCCAGCAGCGCCCGGATTTCTTGTTGGGGCAGGCCCACGCGGGCACTTTCGTGGGTGTGAAAGGAGGCACAGTAGCGGCATTGGTTAACGGCCGTTACCGCCATCATCAACCGCTCGCGAAACTGGGGCGACACCAAACCGCCGCGCAGCGCCCGCCGCAGCCGCGCCCGGTGCCGCAGCGGCCAGACTAAATCCGCCGCCATCTCTTTTAGACTACCATAAACTCGTCGCTTAAATGCCTGCATCATACTGCCCCAAAATGTAAAAATACCCACCATCTGTCATGCCCGCGAAGGCGGGCATCCACTGCCTGTGACAGCGGAATTGTAATGTTTCCTTCTAACAGCTCTCTTGTTTAGATGGGAAAACAAGGTAAAAGTTACAGGTTGCCCATTTTCAGCTTCGCCCAAATTGTTCTTTCGGCTAAAATGGAAGGTGAATCAAACTGCCGTAGATAACCCGCATAAGGAGAAGCCAGTGAAAACGTTACTTATTCTGCGCCATGCCAAATCGGATTGGGGGAACAGCCAGCTTTCAGACCACGATCGGCCGCTAAACGACCGGGGCAAATATGACGCGCCGCGCATGGGGGCCTGGCTGAAGCAGCAGGAGATGGTACCGGAGCTGATCATCAGTTCCACGGCGGAACGGGCGTTGACGACGGCCGAAATGGTAGCCTTAGCCTGTGATTTTGAAGGCGAGCTGCGCACGATGCGGGATTTTTATCTGGCCAGTCCGCCAGAATACATCGAAGTGTTGAATGAACTGCCAGGCAGCTACGAGCGGGTAATGATCGTGGGGCACAATCCGGGAATGGAGGAGATGTGGGCGCTGCTCACTGAGCAGGAACGGCCGGTTACAACAGCCAACGGCGCGGTGATAGAATTGCCAATCAGTTCGTGGGGGGAATTATCGATCTTTACTGACGGCCGTCTCAAACATCATTGGCGGCCGAAGGATTTGCCAGCTTGAGCAGATTAGCAAACTGGGTACTGGTTCAAGCTTAAAAAGATTTCTCGCCAAAAGCGGCTCTAATGACATTTTTAGGTTGTTAGTTAAGAGCGTCTGGCAGGGAGTTTGGGCTTGGTAGAAACGGCCGTGCCGTTGGCCTGCGTCGCGTGCAGTTTGCTCACGCTCTTGTGCTGCGCTGTCCACAAACCAACCAGGCCAATCTTGAGCTCGTACAGCGTGTTGGCCCCGTCGGTGATTTCGCGCATGATTTCCCGCTCGACCAGCCGGTTTAAAGCGGCCGTAATCTCCGTAGGGGGCAGCTGAATGCCAAATGGCTCCAGAAAATCCATGATATCTTCAGGATGAAAAGCGGAATCGTCGTTGCTCATGTGGGCAACGGCCGTTAGCACCACCCGTTCTGCCTGTGTCGAGCGCTGCCACAGGTAAGCAAAGTGCACCTCGCCCAGGCTGAGCATCTCGTCTAACGTGGCGTTGACGTCGGAAATAGTCACATACCCCGTGCGCTCGGCGTTGGCCCGCTTTACCAGCGCGTAGCACACCAGCTGCACAAAGTATGGATGCCCCGCCGTCACCCGCCAGATTTTGTCCAGCGCCAGGTCGTCGTAAATCAGGTCGGGCGCCACCGGTTCGGTTATCAGCCGGATGGCTGATTCTTCAGACAGGTAGGTGATATGCTCGTACAGGGCAATGTTAAACAGCACAGACCAGTAATCGGCGCTCATTTCTTCCAGGCGGCGCGTGCCCACAAAAATGAAGCTTAACCCCTCGCTGTGCTGCATCAGATGGCGCATAAAGCTGAAAAATGTGGGGGGCAAGATGCCGTCTTGCACCAGGTTTTCAAACGCTTCGAACTCGTCAAACACCAGCAGTAAGGTGGTGTCCGGCGGCAGCAGCGACTTCACTTTAGGAATGAAGCGGCGCTGGAATTCGCCGGTGGGGTCTGTTTGCCACACTTCTGGCGGCGGCACCTCAATCTCGATGTCGCGCAGGTTCAACGCGTCGGAGATGAGCCAGGCCATGTCGTGGAACAGGGCGCCCATGCCCGGACTCACACCCAGCGACTGGCAGTCGATGTAGACCGGCAGCAAATCATCGGGCAGGTGCTGCCCCAGCCGCAGCAGGGTAGACGTTTTACCGGTGCGCCGCTGCCCAATCAAAATGAGCACGTTGCGCTGCGACCAGCCGCCGGCGTTGTCGGCAATGAAGCTGAACAGCTGCTCACGGCCGTAAAACAAACGGCTGTTGCTGCGCAGCGGCGTGCCGGGCAGGTATGGGTTGAAAATCGGCTTAAAGTCCCGCGTGGGCAGCAGCAAATTGACCATATCGCCAAAGGCAATCTGCCGGCTGCGCTGGTTGCGGTCGTCGTAGGTGACGGTGAGACCTAATCGAAAGCGGTCCGTAACCTGCGGCTCCAGCGTAAAGCTGACCGTGCGGCTGCGCCCCGGTGGCAGCAGGGAGATGAACTGCGGCCCGCTTTGCACCACATAACCCGGATCATCATTCAGCACGGCAATGACATTTTCGGCAGGGGAACGGCCGTTATTTTGCAAAACCAGCGTCACCTCTGCCTGCTCACCGGAGACAATGCGCTTCGTTTTTAGCTTGATGATGATGTTGGCCTGGCCTCGTAGCTCCTCACTGGCGGCGCTGACCAATCCAGACCAGCGGCGCACAATTGCCTCCACCAGCGTTTTTTCAATGCGCACCGAAAATTCCGGCAAATTTAGCTGGAGTTCGCTGAGCAGGTGGCTGGCCTCGTTCAGATAAACCAGGCGATCGTCAGGCAGATCGACCCGTTCGCTGTCGCGCAAATTGGTCAGGATGGGCAGCAGGGCATCCAAAACGGGTGACCATTTGTTGTGCCGTTCCAGGTAATCCAGGAGCTGCACCAACTGCGGGCGCAGCAAAGACGTTTCGGTAATGGTGGGGGCCTCCAGCAGCGCCTGGCCCATCTTGAAAATCATTTGCCAGCGCTCAAGCTGCTGCCAGGCGGTCTTCTCATTTTGCGCATCGCCCAGCGCGCCGTTGATGATGGGCAGGCCCACATGCGGCCGGTCGGCTAGTAAAAAGAGGCCGTCGGCCAGGCTGCTTACTAATGAATCCCCCCGCTGCCGCGCCTGGCTGGCCAGGTAGATGAGAAAATCTTGCGAGGCGTGGGTGACGGTGTATTTGGCTTCCAGCAGGGGGAGCGTGCGTTCCGGCTGGCTTTTGAGCTGGCGGTAAAAGCGGCGGGCGCGGGCGGCTGGGAGCTGCGTCTGGCGTACGTATAAAAAGGCACCGAGGGCTAACAGCAAGCCGATGACGGCGAGCGTGCCGGTGGTGGGTTGGAGCCAACTGCTGTTTACGGCCGTTATCGGGCTGGCTTGTGGTGTAAGCTCCCCTTCGTAAGCGCCATCATCATAATGAAAGCGGTAGAGAATATGGTTGTTTGTCAGCGTTGGCTCAGGCACGGTCCAAAAGCGGCGGTCATTGCCGTTGGCGATAAGTTCGGTCCCCTGGCTTTCCCAACGGCCGTTTGCCGGATTGTAAATTTCCAGCCGTACCGTCACTTCATCCCCCTCCACATCGGTGACGGAAACGCCAAAGCTGTATTGTCCTTCTACCGTGGGATTGGTGAGCAGCGGCGGACGATTTTCTGTGGCGCGGAACATTTGCACCAGGCCGTTTTCCGTCACGGCAATGAGATTGGCATTTTGCTCATCATCATTGCGCACCACGGTCATATCAAAAATACCGCTGAAAAGGGGAAAATCATCGATCGGTTCGGACTGGTGTGAATAAAGATAGATGTGTCCTTCGCTGCCTTCGCTGGTGCCCACCGCAATTTCCGGCAGTGCGTCGCCGGTTAGGTCGCCCCAATAAAGTGAAGTCACATTGGTTAGGCCGAGAAGCCACCACAGCACTTTGGGCGTGCTGTCTTCAATGCGCAGGCGAATGAGCTCAGCCTCGTCTGTGGCCACTAAAAAGGATTCGGCGGTGGATTCTTCAAACGCCTCTTCGATGATGTCATTGGCGGGAATGCTGAGGTGTGGATTGCCTTCCAGAGCGATGGGCCAGACCGGCATGCGAATGCCGCGCCAGGTGAGCCCGGAGACCTGCCCCTCGCTGAAGATCAAGAGCCGGGTAGCCAGCTCTCCGCCCGGTTGATTGAGACGAAAGACGTCGTTGATGGGAGCGTCATAGACAGCGATGGGCGTTGGCAAAAAACTGGCACGAATCTGCACGGTATAGAGCACGTTTTGTGAAGCGGCAATGAGTATCGGCTGTCCTGTTTCCAGATTTTCAATTTTCAAGAGCCTGGTTACAGGTGCGCCGGCCTCACCTTCGGCCACAAGGCTTTTATCCCACAGCTCGGTGTTGGTCGTGGTGTAGGCAAAAATCCTGCCATCCTGGGTGCCGACGATGATTTCCGGATCGCCGCGCTCGTTGATGTTTTCCACCAGAAGGCTGGTGATGTTGGTCTCGAACGGCCGTTCCCAAAGCTGTTCGCCATCGGTGCCACGCACATCAATCCAACCCTGGCGACGTTCCTGGTTGTCCGGGCCAATGCTGGTGCTGTTACGAATGACGACGATCTGCTGCTGCCCTTGCTCATCTTCCAGCAGAGCCAAATCGGTGATGTTGCCGCCGGGCGTGACCAGCCAGGGGACGCGGTTTTGTTGATCGATGTAGTGCAAACGGCCGTCCTGCGCCCCCACCACCAGCTCATCTTCACCATCCTCATTAAAATCAACAACAAGCAGGGCGCCTGGTTTGGAATCAAGAGAGCGGCTCCATTCCGGGGCAATCTCGCTGGTGCCCACGCCCAGCCCCAGCAGTTCCAGGGTAGCAAAACGAGCCAGGAGCAGTTCGTAACGGCCGTCACCGTTAATGTCCAGCAGGCGGGACAGCCCGTTAGCGTCTACCACTTCATAAGTTGCCAACGAGCGGTTAGACGGCCCCAGCAGGAGCACATCATTGGGTCCGTCGCTGCCGGTTTGCGGCCCAAGCAGCACCGCCAGGAGCGGGTCTGTTTCTTCGTTTCCGGTTTTAGCGGTTGATAGCCCCACGACCGGACGGTTGGCATCAGGCACCAGTCGCCGCGTCCACAGGCGGCTGCCGTTGGCGCGATAGGCCACCACCACGCCCACTTCAGTACCGGCAAAAAGCAGCGGCTCATCGTTAAACTCCCCGGTAGCCAGCGTGGTGATGGGCTTATTAAGTGTCCGTGGCCACCATTCACGCTGGCGCTCGTAGTTCAGCAGATTGATTTGTCCCCCGCCGGAACCAACGGCCAGAAATAGTTCGCCTTCTTCACCAAACGGGACCACGGTGAGGGCGGAGATGACATCGGAGATAGGCTGGGCCTGGTCCCAAATATCTTCTCGGTTGCCGTCAATCAGGCGTAGTTCGCTAAACCGCAGCGATGGGTTGAAGTAGCCCAGGGCCACTTCTTCTCGCCCGTCGCCATTCAGGTCGGCCACTTCCATAATGACCTGGGTGCTGATCAGGGGGGAGTTGTTTTCATTGTCAGACCAGATGATTTGGCCATCTTGATCAAATAATTGTAATTGACCACTGCTAAACAGGACCAGCAGTTCCTCACGGCCGTCGCCATCATGATCAAACGGTTCAATTTGCCGTACCTGCACGTTGTACCGGGCCAGCCATTCCTGGCCGCCGGCGGCGCTGCTAAAGGCCAGCAGCGCCTGGGGCGGGGTAATTGTGTTCAGAGGAACAGACCATATTTCGCTGCCGCCCATCGTGAGCACGGTCAGGTTGCGGTTGGCCACCAGAGCTATTTCCAGTTCCGGTTCGTCGTCGAGGTTGAGGATGTTGATCGCCTGGATGACGTCACCGGCGGGGATGCTCCATTGCAGGTTGCCGATGGAATTTAGGAGTTCAACACGGCCGTTTTCCGCCGCCACCAAAAATTCATCCACGCCGTCCTGGTTCATGTCCCGGTTGATGACGTGGCTGATGCGGCTGGAAGCGGAATGGCGCCAGTAGGCAGCGGTTTGCGTTTGGGCGTGCAGGGCGACGGGGCCATTGGGCCAAAAAAGGAGGCTGATCAGAAGCAACAAAAGGAGATACGACCAGTGGGAACGGCCGTTTTTACCAAAGCCAGCCAGTTGTGAGTTGCCCCTTGTCATGTTTTGGTAATCGGTGGTCGGTAATGTCGCTGCGCGACCGCTTCGCGTACAGTAATCGGTGGTCGGTGGTCGGTGAACGGTTCTACCGATTACGGATAACGGATTACCGATCACGAACCCTCAGGCGGTCGCAGCGCGTAGCCGACGCCGCGCTCACTAATGATCCAGGTGTCGAACGGGGCGATGGCTCGGCGGAGCCGCTTGATAAGCGTTTTCAGGCGGTCCGGATCGTCGACAAGAACGTCTCCCCAGACGGCCGTTTCCAAATCATCGCCATGCACCACCTGCCCCGCGTTTTGGCACAGGCTTACCAGAATAGCAAACTGCGAGGTGGTCAGGCTTAGCTCCTGTCCCTTGCCCCATACCTGGTGCCGCTGCTGGTCAATCACAAACGGCCCGGCCTGAATCAGCCCGGTGACCTGCTGGCGGCGCACGTAGCGGCGCAAAATTTCGCTGGTGTAATGGTAGCCATCTTCATTAGATTCCAGCAGGCACTGCTGCTCCAGCAGGCGCAAGCTGTCAATCGGCCCGTCGGCGATGGCCAGGGCGTACTGCTCGTCGGCCGTCAGGTTTTGCCACAGGTAGCCCAGGTGGGAATCGGCCTCCACCTCGATGGGATTGTCCAGTTGGGCAAAATCTTCCTTGCTTTCCAGCTTCACGTCCTGTGCCAACGCCTGGAAAGCGTGATAGGCGGCAATGTGCAAAAAGAAGGGATGCGGCCCCACCAAAAAGATGAGGTAATCGATCAATTCATCAGAAAAGGAACAGTCTACACTTTCTAATCGTTCCAGAATCATTTTGCGGCTGGCTTCAGCAGTGAACAGCCCCAGCGGCAGCGTGACAAAAATGTTGAAGAAGGGCGAGCTGAGGATTTCTTCTTCGGCGGTGATGGCAAACAACGGCCGTTGGCTGGCCGTCAGGTAAGCCAGGCCGTATTTCGTGGTGAGGCCGCGCAGGCGGGCAAAAAAGTACGGGGTGAGCTGTTCGTTTGCCGCCAATAGCTCAAATTCGTCTAGAAGGACGACGACGGCCGTATCATTTTTGTGAATCTGGTGCAGCGCCCGGTCCAGCGCCCGGTAGGTGCCGGGGGACTGGTCCGCTTCGACTTCCATCCCCGCATCCTGAGCGGCGTCCAGCAAGCCGTCCAGCAGCGCCTCATAAATTTCTTCCGGAGGCGAACCGCCAAACTCCTGGCAGTCGATCAACACAAAAAGCGCGTGGGGTGGGTCCATCTGAAGCTGGGCCCGCACGTCTGGCCGGGTCAGGTGAATCAGCAGGGAACTTTTCCCAATGCGGCGCGGGCCAATCAGCGAGACGCTTTGCCCGTTGCGCAGCAGGCCTAAAATCTGGCTGATTTCAGCCTCGCGGTTGTAAAAATCGTGCTGGCGGCGAATTGCGCCCCGGTGGTAAAAAGGGTTATCCATGCTCATTTGCCCATTCAAGTGAGTTTCAATAGGTTAGGTGGAGAACAAAAAGGTCCCAAAATAGTTCTGACCTAAGGAAGCTTTTGTTCTCCTGAACGTAAACCGCGAATGGCCTGTGGATTTTCTAACTGTCTTTGCGGTTTACGTAATTGTAGCGAGGAATTGAGAAAAGGTAAAATTTGGTGACAAGTTTGTGACAGGGTGACAGGGTGACAAGGTGACAGGGTGAAGGGGTGACAGGGTGACAAAGAAAGAGTTTGTTGACATAAATAAAGAAGGGAGAATGTAATGCAAATGAGAACGATTCAAAAAATAGGGATTATGAGTCCGGGAGCGATGGGCATTTTGGTGGCGGCGACGATGCAGCGCAGCGGATTTGACGTTTATTGGGCGTCGGACGGGCGGAGTGAACACAGCGTGGCGCGTGCGGAGGCACACAACTTGATTGATGCGCAGACGGTGGTGAATTTGTGTGCGACGTGTGAGGCGATTGTGTCGGTGTGTCCGCCGCATACGGCCGTATCCGTTGCTGAAGAAGTGCTGGCCACAGGGTTTAGCGGTGTGTACCTGGACGCCAATGCCATCGCCCCGCAAAAAGCGGTGCACATGGCTGAGATGATGGCCGCGGCGGGCGTGATTTTTGTCGACGGTGGCATCATTGGTGGTCCGGCCTGGGAGCCGCAGCGGACCTGGCTTTATTTGTCGGGGGAGCAGGCTGAATGGGTGGCTTCCTTTTTTGCGGCGGGGTTTTTGGAAACGGCCGTCATCGGCGACAAGATCGGGCAGGCCTCGGCGCTCAAGATGTGCTTTGCCGCGTACACCAAAGGGAGCACGGCACTGCTGAGCCTGATTCTGGCTGGGGCTGAGGCGCTGGGTGTGCGCGCCAACCTGGAGGCGCAATGGTCACGTGGTGGCTCCGATTTTGCCGCGCAGACGCAGCAGCGGGTGCGCCGCGTGACGGCCAAGGCGTGGCGCTTTGAGGGGGAGATGCACGAAATTGCCGCCACCTTTGCCGGCGTGGGCCTGCCTGCGGGCTTCCACGAAGCCGCCGCCGACATTTACCAGCAGTTGGGGCACTTCAAAGAAGCCGAAGAAACGCCGGAGCTGGGGGAGGTGCTTAGGTCGCTGCTTGGGAGTGAAAAGTGAGAAGTGAAAAGTGATAAGTGGGGGGGGACGGCCGTTCACGCCACCAACTACAAAACCGCCGAATAACGCAACTTGTCATTCTGAGCGCAGCGAAGAATCCCTACTAACTAAAAAAAGAGCACACCTTGTTCCGCGAGCAAGGGTTTCGATTAGCAGAGTTTAGAGGGATTCTTCATTTCGCTGCGCTTCATTCAGAATGACAAGTGAAGGTAGCTTGTTAATACTCGCTTTCGAATTGGGGATGGACCCATAAAAATTCCTGGCGTTTGTTGCGCACGCGCACCAGACTGCCGAAGCTGGGGTCTTTTTCCTTGATGATGGCGTGGAGTTCTTGTAGCAAGTCGCCGTTGGAGCAGAACGCTTCTTCATGTTCACGGCTGTTTTCATCCTACACACTACATCCGACGAGAAAGTGACATGGTTGCGCACTCATGTACCGAAATCGGCCACAACACGAGAGGAAGTCCAAACCAGAGCAGAAATTAGGGTATCTAAGACAACACCGGAACAGGGAGACTTGACCCTCATTGTCTGTTTTGAATTACTTGAATTGCGAGAAATACTCCCATGGTAAGGATGAGTACGATAGAGAGAAACAGTACAATTATTGATGGATGTATCCTGTAGCTTGAAGGTTTGGTTTCTTGTATTTCTATCTTAGGTATGTCAACAATGCGTCCACTTATATTAAAAAACCGATCATTGGGTACCATAGAAAGTAAGCAATTTAAGGTAAAATAATCGCCGGTATTTAAGAGCAAAGGCTCAATAATGATATTGTTATCTTCTACGTTAAGACTTATTGGTAGATTGCTCGGGTTGGACGATGCAATATCAATTTGCTTGATTGAAGTCGGATGAACAAATTTGATGTTTAGTGGTTTTTCATAATCTTCGGATTTAATAGCTATTCGTCCAGCATTTGAAAATCTCAAAGCAAAAATTGATAAATTGTCGACAGGTACTCCATCAAAATAGACGTCAATTTTTCTTTCATACCCTTTATAAACATGAACGCTAAATAATGGAGCATCAACTAAAATTTCAACCTTGAGATTTTTCTTGGGAACAAATATTCCTGATCGGTACTCAACAAAAAGGAGTATAAGACCGATTATAAGACTGATAGCGAATGGAATGATGACAACCCAAAACCAATTATCCAAAGCAAATTTCCTCCACGCTGATAAGAAATACTATCATTTTGATTTAGAACCTATCCGAAAAATAAATTGACCTAAACAAAAGATGCACCTTGTGGAAAATAAGTTTGACCAAAAACAAACTTCCAACGAGGTGCATCTTGAAAAACAAGGATAAACAAAAGCCGAAAAATGTCGACTATTTCCGTGTCCCCCGTCCCTTGTGGCGCCGCATCAAAAAGCATTTGCCCAAACCGCGTAAAAAACGAGGGCCAGGGCGTCCGCGGGCCGACAATCGGGCTGTCGTCAACGGCCTCCGGTACATTTTGTGGACAGGCTGCCAATGGAAAGCGGTCCACCGCGATTGGTTCGGCGTTTCCAGCAGTGTTCTGCATGAACGATTCCAAACGTGGCAACAAGAGGGTATTTGGGACAAGGTGTTGCAAACAATGGTTCGCTTCTACAATCGGCAGCGCCGGATTCGCTGGAAATGGCAGGCTATCGACAGCAAATCGGTCCCTGCTCCTCTGGGCGGAGAGGCAACAGGACGCAATCCCACCGACCGCAGTAAAAGCGGGGCGAAGATTCATATCTTGGTTGACGAGCGTGGCGCGCCTCTGGCCGTTCATCTTACCGGTGCGAACCAACATGATAAATGGTCGGTCGATGACCTTGTCTTTTCCATTGTGGTCCCTCGCCCGACGAAAGAACAACATCTCTGTTTGGACAAAGGGTATGATTTCGATGATGTCCATCGTTTCGTATCCAAAGCCAATTATCAGAAACACATTGCGCACAGGCGTCGTCGTGGCGAACCGTTGTCGGTTCCCATTCCTGAGGCACACAAGCACCCAGCACGACGTTGGGTCGTGGAAAGGACGCTTGGTTGGCTGGCAAAGAGGCGAAGTATTCGCACCCGATGGTGCAAGAAAAGCGAGAATTGGTTGGCCTTTGTGCAGTTTGCTTGTGCGCATATCTTGTGTGATTTAGCAATTTACGGATAGGTTCTTAGACGTGTATCCTAGGAAGATGTGACGCTTTTCACATCTTTACTTCCTGCAAGTAGCGGTACAATACGCCCATCACCGTGGCGGGTTCGGCGTCGCGTTCTTTGTTGTAGCTGCGGGTGGCGCGGCTGCGGCTGAGCTGCAAAAAGCGCCGGGCGCGGGTGATGCCCACGTACAGCAGGCGCAGCCGCTCGGCAATAATGTTGATGTGGGCCGATTCGGTGGCGGAACGGCCGTCATAAATTCCCGCATCCCCCGCCATCAAATAACGTAACTGGGCCACCACTTCGGCCGTGGGATCGCCGCCCAAAATGTCGCTGACACCCAGGAAGTAGGAATCTAAATTACTGGGAATCCAGTAGCCATCAACGCCAATCATAAACACCGCGTCCCACTCCAGCCCCTTGGCGCTGTGCTGCGTGGTGAGCGTGACGCGCCCCGGCACCGGCTCGTAGCCAAAATCGGTGGGGCTGCTGATGGGCAGGCTGCGCCGCCCGCTGACGATGTTGCCCAGCTCGGCCACCAGCTCCGGCAGCCGCCAATCCGGTTGAGAATCGCGCCACTGGCGCAGCAGGGTGGCAATCTGGTAAGCGATGGCCAGATCGCCTTCGTGTACATCCCCCCAGGCAAACAGTTCATCTCCCAGGGCTAAGGCCAGATCGTCGATGGGTAACGGCCGTAACGCTAACAATTCCCGCAAAAAAGCGCCAAATCGGGCCGCCACCTGGGTTTGCGTTTCGGTCGCTACCCCGGCGGGCAGCGCCTGGGTTACCTCGTCCTCGTCGTGCGGATAAAGCAGCCATTCCGGCTGGTGGACGCTGCGCAACAACGTGTGGAACGGCTCCAGCTCCTCATCGGGCAGCAGGGCGACAGGATGCCCCAGGGCGTGCAGGCTGGCGTGCGCCGCGGTGATGGCTTTGGTGTCCAGCGGGTCGGCCAGGACGGTGAGGACGGCGTGCATGGCGGCGGCGATTTCCCGCTCGCGCGTGCCGCCGCGCAGCAGGTTGTCGTAGTCGGCGTCCAGCGCGTCCAGGTGCTCGGCGATCTGGTAGCCCAGGTTGTTGGTCGGCACCAGGATGGCGACGGTGTGATCGGGTCGCTTCTGCGTGTAGCGAACAGCGAGTTTGGCCACCTGGGGCAGTTCTTCATCCTCGCGGTGCTTGTAGACGCGGATGCGAATGTCGGCTTCGCTGTCGGGTGGATTGGGCTGGGCGTCGCCGGGCGGGGTGGGTTCGATGTTTTGGCGGCGGAAGGTGTTTTCCTGCACTTCGGGCACGGGATGTTTGTCCATGACCCAGTGCAGCAGCGTGTTGGCCGCGCCGATGATGAGCGGGGCGCAGCGGCCGCTGTTGGGCAGGGGGCGCGAGACGACATCGGGCCGGTCGGCAAAGGCGTTGAAGAAGCGGGGATGGGCGGCGGTGAAGGTGCTGGTGATCGCCTGGTTGGGGTCGCCGACGCGCACCCAGTTGCCGTCTGGCCCGGTCAGGCGGCTGATGAGCGCTTCTTGCAGCGGCACGCTGTCCTGTGCTTCGTCTTCCAGGACGTAGGGCCAGCGCCGGCGCAGCTGCTCGGCCAGCCCGGCGCGCTGGTCCAGCAGCTCCACCGCCTGCCAAATGAGGTCGTCAAAGTCCAGCGATCCCTGCCGGTCCAGGATGGTTTGGTAACGGCCGTAAATCCCGCCCATCATCCAGATCAGCGGTGCTTCATTAATGGGCAGCGTGGCTTCACTGTCCTGAAAATCGCCACTTTCCACCTTTTGTAAGATCTGCTCCGGCCGGTAGCGTTCGTTTTTCGCCGCGCGGATGAACGCCTTGGCCATCTTTTGCGTTGCGTCGCGCCAGCGGGCGCGTGTTTGCGGCGAGTCGTCGGGCAGGAACTGGCTCCACTCGTCGGGATGGGCTTCGATCCAGCCATCGACGGCGCGGGCCAGGAAGTGGGTGCCCTGGCCTTCGTCCAGTACCACCGGGCCGCTTTCTTCGCCCAACCCGCTGTTAGCGGTGCGCACAATCTCTAAGGCCAGGCTGTGCAGCGTGCGCACGTCAAAGCCGACGGGCGGCAGCGCTTCGGCTTCCAGCCGCTGGCGAATACGCACCTTGAAGGTATCGACGCTGGAATTGAGGTAGGTGACGATGAGGATCTGCTGCTGGTTGGGGTCGATACTGCCTGCACTGAGCTTGTCGAAGTGGCCGTCCCTAATCAACTTTGCTGCCAGCAGAGAGAGGGTAAACGTTTTGCCGCTCCCCGGCACGGCGCTGATGGCCAGACGGCCGTTTTCGTATTCTAAAATCTTTTCTTGAGCAGGTCGCAGCTGGAGGTCGTTCATCCCGCTATTTTAGCTGATTTTTGACACCAGCCGAATGCAGAAACAAGCGGATCTGGCTACTTGGCGGGTAATGACAACGCGTAGGTCACGCCTCGTTCTACCCAGGCGGCCAATGCCTTATCCTCCTCAATGCCGGCGGCCGCCACGTAGACAAAGCCTTTCATGGGTCGCATGTTGCCTGCCTCAGCCGCAGCGTATGGCTCGGCTAATGCCGCTTCATACGCGTCGGGGCCAACGCGCACCATGAGCATATCGCCCAAGATGCCCACGCTCATGTTGCCCTGCACCATAAATGCCAGTCCGCCAAACATCTTCTTCTCAACCACATTGGGTTGATCGGTAAACTGCTCTCGTACCCGATGGGCCAGGCCTTCGTCATATGCCATATTCATGCTCCTTTACAAATGGTTTGGGGTGATTATACGGCCGTTCCCCACCACACAAAAAAAGGAGACTGAAGCAATCTCCAGTCTCCAATCTCTGCTCGTTTACCTGTTTATAAACGGCAAATAGATGAATATGTCCCCGCCGCTGCCGGGGTCCACTGTCGGTGTCATGGCCGGCGTGGGTGAGGGGCCCGGTGTGGGTGATGGCCCTGGCGTAGACGTTGGCGGTATTGGGGTGTTCGTCGGCGTCGGCGTGTTGGTTGGTATCGGCGTATTCGTCGGCGTCGGCGTATTGGTGGGTGTTGGTGTGTTAGACGGCGTCGGCGTGGGGAATAGATTCTCGGTGGAATCGGCCGCGTAGGTGCCGCGCGTCAGCTGTGCCGTGGTAAGGTCAACCAGCCGGAATAGCTGCCCCTGTGTGGCCACGTTGGCCGCGGGGTCCCAACAGCCGGCCGCACCGGGTGCGGTGCAGTCGGCCGTGTCAATCACTTCCATCAGCCGCTGCTGGCTCAGCACATCGGCGTTGCAGTCGGAATTGTCGTCCACCGGCAGCAGGAGCGTCCAAGTGGTGCCGTCGGCCGGTTCGCCGCGAACGAAATATTCGAAGTAGTCGGAGCACATGCTGGTGGTGCTGGTGTTGAGCGGCGTGTCGAAAGGCGCATTGGTGAGGGAACGACCGTAACTCACAATCACCGGTACGCCAGAGCGGTTACTGCTTTCCAACTCGGCATCACCCAGCTTGGCCCGACCCGTCCGGCTGGAAACATCGCTCCATTCCACGACGTTGGCCGCCAGTCGGGCATCCCAGGCGCTTTGCGGCACGCCGGAGCCGGTTGGTGGCGTCTCGCCGATGGCCACGCCCCAGAAGTTGTTGTTCAGGTTGGCCGTGCCGCTGATCGATTGGGTGTAGGCGATGCTGTAGCCGGCGATATTGTTGGCGTAAGCATCAATCGTGCCGTCCGTTTGCTGGATGCCGGTTGTGTTGTTGGTAAAGGTATTGCCTTTCACTATCACTTCGCTGGGGCCGGTGATATTGACGGCCCGGTTGAAGCCGGTGATCGTGTTGTTTTTAATGAGGATACGGCCGTTGCCCGAAGCCCGAATCGCCGTGGTGGTGCCGCAGTTGGCCGAGCAGGTCAGGTTCAGGCCCAAAATCGTCATGTTGCCCACGCCCTGGGGCGAAATCATCCGGCTGTTGGGGCCGCCCACCCAGTTGAGCGTACCGTTGGCGCTGTAGATAACCACATTATTGATGCCGTTGCGCCCGGAAACCAGCGGCGCGCTGATGTCAAAATCACCAATAATCGTGAGCGAATCTCCGTCAGGAATGGTGTCCAGCGCCGTTTGGATGTTGCTGAAATCACAGCCAGAGGCGCACACGGACCACGGCTCCACCAGCGCTTCCAGGAAGTCCAGAATGCGTTCCGCATTTTCAGAGCCGGCCACTACGTTGGGACGCCCCACCAGTCCAAAAGCCGGCGAGGCATTAAATTCGGCCCCGGCGTAGAAGGTAATCGCCCGGCGCAGATCGACGCGGGTGTGGTTGTGGAAGAACGGTCCGGTGAGATTGGTGCCAAACAGGCCTGGCGTGCTGTACTCGCGGGTGCTGACGCCGTTTTCATCCGGGTCCTCCGGCGGCAAGCCATCCAGGGCATTCACCGGAATTTCGTCGGTGCCGGTATCGAAGACGCCGTTTTCGCCTTCATCAAAGCCGCGTACTGTGCCGTCGGTGGTAGCCAGAACGGGACCAGAGTGGCAGCGAGAGCATTTGGCCGCGGTGCCAAAGAAGATTTCCCGCCCCAGAATTTGCTCATCCGTCACGGCAAAGCGGTCCAGGTCATGGTTGCCATCGGCCGGCAGGCGGATGCTGAACTGGAATGCTTCCAGCGCGTCTTCTTCTTCTTCGGTGGGCAGGCGAAAATCGATGCCTGGGCGTCGCAGCAGGCTGCGCGGGGCGTGCTGCCTTACCGCACCGGAGGAGAAATTGCCTAAATTATTCGTTTGGGTGCTAAAGCCGAAGGGGGCGGTGTGTTCCAGGTTGAACAGCGCGGGCGAAGCGCGGAATACTTCCAAATCGCCGAAGCCGTCGATGTTTTCCAGAATGAGGGCACGGCCTTGCGGGAAGCTTTGCACATTATTGGATTCAAACATTAAGAAGGAACTCTCTAGACCATTGACACTGTCGTTGACCGGGTTCGGCCCGCTCAGATCGCCAAACGTGAAAGAGACAAAGGTAGCGCTGTTGCCAAACTCATCGGTGACGGTGCCGGAGAGATCGTCGCCGCCATAAATGAGATAAGTGTCGCCCGTACCCGCCAGCACTGTTGCAGAGCCGGTGGTGCCCGTAATTTCGCCGCGCAAATCGCTAGGCTGGGCAAAGCCGCTGGGGGCGCTGGAGGTTACCACGAGGGTGTTGACGTTGTATTGAAAGACGAAGAGCACGTCATCGTCCGGTTTGCTGTGGACCTGAGTGGGGGAGAGACCAAAGTCGCCATTGTCGGGCACGTGACACGAGCCGCAGGTACGGCCGTTGCCCAAAAAGGTTTCTTTATTAAACAAAACCTCGCCCTGCTCTTCTAATGAGGCAACGGAGGGCACGATGGTGAACGTTTCTCCGGCAGTGTTCAGCGGCGTGGGCGGTCCCATGGCAAAATCGGCGTTGCTTTGCGTGCCGGTGCCAAAGCCGCTGCCGGAGACGCGGGTGAGGGCGGCGGTATTTAAAATGGGCAAGTCGGCGCTGTTGGCGACATCGGTGGCACCGTCTACAGGGTCGTTTGGAAAATCAGGGTTCTCAACATAGCCATCGCCGCCATAGGCCAGCGCCACGTTGACGCTGGTGCTGTTGATGTTGTCGGGATTGTTGCGGAAGGCAACCTTACCGGCAATGGGAATGATGTCGGCCGGCATGATGAAGTCAGGCGTAGGGGCGCCGGGGAGGGCGGCAAATTCGGCCGTGGCCACCAGGACGGTGTCGTCACCGTCGGCCGGATCGCTGGGGAAGACAAAACGGCCGGTTTCCATGCCCAGTGAATTAAAAAAGACCAACATGGCTCGTCCAGGTGAACCGGCCGGGTCTTCTGCCTGAGGGCCCCATGCTTTTTGTGAATCATCGGCTGCTTCCAGCACGATGTATTGCACTTTGGAATCTCCATTCATCCCGGCCATCACTTCATTGATGCGCACCAGATGGTTGTTGGCACTGGCCTGGCGCGTGGTCGTAAAAACGGCAATTGCCGCCAACAGTAAAAAGGCGGCAAAAATAAGTAACAGATGCAATCTTATCACAGGGATACGCATAGTTTCCTCCACAAAACTGTATTCATTCCCGTTAATTGGCTTCCCAGTTCGAGTTGTGTAACTGGCGAGTGATAATAGGGTCGTGCCTAAAAATGTATATTTTGGCGCTTACATGTGCGCTTACGGAAAAATGTTCTGGAGGAGAAGCTGAAACGTGAAACGTGATGCGTTAGGAAAATCACGTTTCACGTTTCACCTTATTTTTGCGCAAAAATAGGGGGGTTCTATTAATAGAACCC
>CALBTC010000069.1 GCA_937967805.1 uncultured Anaerolineaceae bacterium | reverse complement strand
GGCCTCCTTTTCCCACTTTTTGACAAGGTGACAAGGAGACAAGGTGACAAGGTGAAAACTGGTCACCCCGTCACCTTGTCACCCGGTCACCTTGTCACTCCTTCACCCGGTCACCCTGTCATCCTCTACGCCCTCACCTTCCTCGGCACCTACGCCTTTGTCATCAGCCTGCGGGCGCAGGACAGCATGGCGTATCTAATTGGGCCGTTTTTGATTGTAGGGTTGTTTGCCGGGCTGGGCTTGCTGTGGCTGTTAGAGAATGGGACGCGGATGAACGCAGATGAACGCAGATTTTTTTCTCTGCGCCTCCGCGTCTTTGCGTTGGCTTTTTTCTTCATTGTCGGGCCGATTTGGCAGCTTTGGCAGAATGGGCCTCGCGTTTCCTTACGCAGCTACGATGAAGGGCAGGCAGTGATTGAAGCGGTAGAACATTGGGCTGATGAGCAGGAATCAAGTGCAGTATTGCTAAGCGACTGGGAGCACATGACGCCTTTGTGGTATGAGCGTTATGTCAATAAAAATTGGCCGGAGCCGAAAGTTGTTACGCCTAAACTGGTGGCGGCGGGTACAGAAAATCCGTGGTTAACGGCCGTCTTCGACAATTTCGCCGCTGGTCCCGTTTACCTGAGCAACTACCGTCCCGGTCCGCTGGCGGGGACTGATTTTCGGTTACGGCCGTCCGGCATGTTTTACCAGGTGGTGGAGCCAGGTGATACGACTGTGCCCGAGGGAATAACAAAAGTTACGGCCACTTCGTCAAGCTCAACTGTGTTAAGCAGCTCAGTGCAGGCCGTTGCCCAAAACATCGAAATTGTCGCCTACAACCTGCCCCAACACCACGTCACCGCCGGCGATTTTGTACCACTCACCCTGGCCATGCGCGCCCCGGTCGTTACCGAAGATTTTTACGTACCCGTCCTCTACGTGGGCGACCTGCGCTACGAATTCACCACCGACACCCATCTCATCACCCCCCGCTGGTGGGCCGGTGAAGTGATCGTCGAGCGGTTCGACTTTGCCCTACCCCACGACTTACCCGACGGCGTCTACCCGCTTCGGCTCAACGTAAAAAATTTAAGCCAAAACGAAGAATTTCCACTTGACTTATCACTTGGCCCCCTCTCCGTCACGGCAGCCGACAATCCGCCGAACACCGAGCATTTGCTGGCTAATTTTCGGCAGCGGGTTGGGCTGGTGGGTGCATCAGTCCGTGCCAATGGCGAACGAGCCGTCGCGCCCTGGTTTTCGGAGGAGATGCTTACTGCCCAACCCGGTGACATCGTTAACGTCACGCTGGAGTGGGAAAGCCTGGCCAAAGCAGAAGAGAGCTACACCGTTTTTGTCCACCTGATTGATGGCAACAATGTGCCCTACGTTTTTCTGGATTACACGCCGCTGGGCGGCTCTGCCCCCACCCATTTGTGGATTCCCAAGTGGCTCCCCGGCCAACGTTACACCGACCCGTATCGCCTACCCATTCCAGAAGAGCTGCCCCCCGGCACTTACTACATCGAAGTGGGATTGTACGAAATGGTAAGCGGCCGTCGCCTGCACATTTCTGACGAGGCAGGCAACCTGAACGGCGACCGCTACATTTTGGGGCCCATTGAAGTGCAGTGATCAACCACGCCTGTCATTCTGAACGGAGCGCAGCGTAGTGAAGAATCCCTCTGAAGATCATCAACAGTGGGCTTTGTCTGCATAAGGCTGCATCCAGAGGGATGCTTCGCGTTGCTACTCAGAAAGAAGACTTTTGTTTCTGTATTCTCAGAGCGGTCGCAACGCGTCGTGGCTCCTCTCAGCATGACAAGGCGAGGGCTGTATTATCGCAGCCGCGGTTTCTTACCGCGTAGAAATGCGCAGTAAGAAACTGCGGCTACGAGAAGGTGCGGTGTTTGAATTGGCCGCCGACGATTGTGCCGGAAATTTCCACGTCAAGCAGTTCATCCGGGGGAATGGTGAAGATGTCCCTGCCGAAGATGGTGAAGTCGGCCAATTTGCCGGGGGCGATGCTGCCCTGCGTGGTTTCCTGGCCGCTGGTGATGGCGGCAGCAGTGGTGAAGTCATGGATGGTTTCGGCCATCGTTAGTTTTTGTTCGGGGTGCCAGCCGTCTGGCCCTGGGCTGCCATCGGCCTGGCGTCGGGTAACGGCCGCATGAATCCCCGGCAGCGGATCAATCTTCTCAATCGGCGCGTCGGAGCCAAAAACGACGGTTGCGCCGCTGCTGAGCATGGTGCGGATGGCGTAACTGTCCTTCGTGCGGCTGCCCCAATATTTAACGGCCGTTTCCATATCAGAGGTGGCGTGAATCGGCTGCATGGAAGCAATAACGCCCAGTTGAGCCAGACGTGGCTGGTCAGTGGGATGAATGATTTGCACATGCTCGATACGGTGGCGCAGCGGCGCTTGCCCACGCCCAGCTTCTTCTTTCCGAACCGCTTCGTACACATCCAGCACATCATGGTTGGCTTTATCGCCAATGGCGTGGACGGTGACACTGAGCCCGTAGGCGCTGGCGGCGCTGGCTTTTTCCAGCATCTCCTCTTTGTCTGTGACGATGATACCGTAATTGTCCGGCTCACCTTCGTATGGAGCGATCATAGACGCGGTGCGCGGCCCCAGCGCCCCATCGGCAAAAATCTTCACGCTGCCAATGCGCAGCCAGTCGTCGCCAAAGCCGCTGCGCAACCCGACACCGATGGCGTGTTCCAGCCGGTAGACGGGCACGTTTTTCACTACGCGCAGCCCCAACTCACTATTTTGGTGCAGGGTTTGCAGGGCGATGAAGCAGGAACGGCCGTCAAAATCATGAATCCCCGTCAGGCCCACGCGCCAGCAATATTTTTGCGCCTCGCGCATGGCGTCAGCTATTTGATTCGTGGTCGTTTCGGGGATGTGGCGTGCCACCAGATCGATGGCGTCTTCAAAGAGGATGCCGGTGGGCTGGCCGTTTTCATCGCGCTGAATCTGGCCGCCGGGCGGATCGGCCGTTTGGGCATCGATGTTGGCCAGGCGCAGGGCGCGGCTGTTGACCCAGGCGGCGTGCCCGCTGTGGTCGCGCAGGCAGATGGGAATGTCGCTGGAAACAGCATCCAGGTGGGCAGCAGTGGGGAAGCTGGTCTGACCCCAATCGGTGACGCGCCAGCCTCTTCCTTCCAGCCAGAAATCGGAGATTGGCGATTGGAGATTGGAGATTTTAGCGGTGATACGGACGAGGGCTTCGTCGAGGGTTTTGGTGCCGCGGAGATCGACGCGTTGCAGGCTGAGGGCGAAATGTTGAAAGTGGACGTGGGCATCAACGAGGCCAGGGGTTAGGCAACGACCGTTTAAATCCACCCTCTCACCACCGGCAGCCAGCAGCGGCTTGATCTCATCATCAGAACCAACGGCCAAAATTTTGCCGTCGCGAATGGCAACGGCCGTTGCCGTGGGCTGCTGTGGGTTTAGGGTGTGGATACGGCCGTTCAGCAAAATCATCGTCGCGGACATGGGAGACTCCTTTTTTTCAACGCAGAGGCGCAAAGACGCAGAGAGGTTGGTGAGCCTGCTGCACATTATTTGTGATGGTTGAGGTTGGGATCGTAACACATAGAAGGAATTTGGTGCAGAAGTTCAGTTGAGAAACAATCGTTTCTGCCATACAATCAGCCACGGAATAAAATATTGTTACTTGTGCAACGGCCGTTCCCCATCCCCGTATAGGCCAACAGTTCCGTTTTTTAGTAAAGGATAAGCTCATGTTACACAATTTTAGAAGTTTAGGCCCTGCTGGACGTCTTGCCGTTGCCTTACTGGTTTTACTGCTGTTGTTGGCAGGTTTCCTGGCGCTATACTTGCTCTAAAAGCAAACGTTTCAGGCAGTCACGACACCCCTTCAACCTGAAAATGGTGAAGGGGTGTTTTATTTTCGGAGGAACTATGTCTCCTTATAGTACTTGTGTAATAGGCCGTCCTAGTACCAGGCTGGCATATAATGAAGACAACGGTGCATAGGTAAATGGCAAGTGAAACCATTGTGAACGGCCCGTAAAGAGTTTGCGTTCGCGACTCTGTTGGTCAGATTTTATCGTTATAATGTTTTGCGACGAATATTAACAATTCTCAACAGCAGTGAGATAATGAATTCACCTAATTTTAAAGAAGAAGCAGAAGCAATTTTTGATGAACTCGTTGCCACCCGGCGCGATTTTCATCAACATCCCGAACTCGGTTTTGAAGAAACCAGAACCGCCGGCATTGTCGCCGAACGACTGAATGAGTACGGATTTGAAGTACAGGCCGGCGTCGGCCAAACCGGCGTGGTTGGCCTGCTGGAAGGAACACAGGATGGCCCAACCGTCCTCTTACGCTTCGACATGGATGCTCTCCCCATTCAAGAAGAAACCGGCCTCCCCTATGCCTCGACGAACGAGGGCGTGATGCACGCCTGCGGCCATGATGGGCACACCGCCATGGGCCTGGGACTGGCCAAAATCATGTCCAAATACCAGGAAAACATGGCGGGCACGCTCAAATTTGTGTTTCAGCCCGGCGAAGAGGGCCTGGGTGGGGCGATTGCCATGATTGCCGACGGTGTTCTGGAAAACCCCAAACCAGACGTTGCTTTGGCAATGCATCTGTGGACCCCGGAGCCGTATGGCAAGGTTCGTGTGGTCAATGGACCATGCATGGCTTCGTCGAGCGTCTTTACGCTGACGGTACAGGGTAAGGGCGGGCACGGTGCAGCCCCTCATCTGGCAATAGACCCGGTTTTAGCTGCGGCGCACATTGTGGCGGCGATGCAAAGCATTGTCAGTCGCAACGTCAATCCACAAGACAGCGTGGTCGTTTCTATCGGCCAGTTTTGGGCCGGCACCACCTTTAACGTCATTCCCGACAAAGCGATCCTTAAAGGGACGGTGCGCAGCTACAACAACGATTTACACCGCATGATCTATCGCCGCATTCTGGAGATGGCCACCAGCATGGCCGAGGCGTTAAACTGCAAGGCAACGATGGAAACAGTTGCTATTGTGCAGGCGGTAGTGAATGCGCCGGAACCAACGGCCGTTGTCTACAACGCCGCTGCCAAAGTGGTGGGGACCGAAAACATTGTGGATAAACGCACCATGGCCTCGGAAGATATGGGCTTCTTCCTGGATGAGGTGCCCGGCTGTTACTTCTTTATTGGCGCCAGCAACGATGAAACCGGCATTACCTACCCTCATCATCACCCGCGCTTCACATTTGATGAACGAGCCATGGTAGACGGCATCGCCATTATGGGTGAAGCGGCTGCCAGCTACGTGATGAAAAACGGCCGTGTCTAAGCCACAGAGCAAACAGAGATAACAGAGATCTTTTAGCCAGGGCTGCATGGTATCAATGTGATACAATGCAGCCTTATTTTTTGCCGCAAAAAGGATTGCAAATGAAGGTTGTTGTTTTGGCCGGCGGCGTAGGTGGAGCCAAGTTGGCCGGCGGCATTGCCCGCATTTTACCCGCAGAAGATGTTACCATTGTCGTCAACACGGGCGACGATTTTGAACACGCCGGGTTGACGATTTGCCCCGACCTGGATACGGTGATGTACCGGTTGGCAGGGGTGGCCAACGATGAAACCGGCTGGGGACGCATCGGGGAAACGTGGCGCACGATGAGTGAGGTCACTGTCCTGGGTGGGCCAGACTGGTTCCGGCTGGGCGATCTGGATTTGGCGACACATCTGACGCGCACCCATTTGCTAAAACAGGGGGAATCGTTAACGGCCGTTACCCATCACCTCTGCGCCCAATTGGGCATTGACGTCACCGTCCTGCCCATGAGCAACCAGCCCGCCCCGACGCAAATCCAAAGTGACGACGCCATCTATCCCTTCCAGACCTGGTTTGTGCAGGAAAAATGGCAGCCACCCGTGAGAAAAGTGCTGTTGCCCGAAGATGTGCGGACCAGCCGCTCCGTAATCCGTGCGTTTGAAACGGCCGATCTCGTCCTCATCGCCCCGTCCAACCCATTTGTCAGCATCGACCCCATCCTCAACGTCTACCCCATTCGCGCCTTGATGATGGATTTGCCCCAGGCGAGCATTGCCGTGAGCCCGATTGTGGGCGGACAGGCGGTGAAAGGGCCCGCCGCCAAGATGATGCAGGAGCTGGGCTTGCCCCTTACCAGCCGCGCCGTTGCCAACTATTACGATGAGCTCATTGATGGCTTTGTTTATGATATGCAGGATGCCGGCCAATGTGATGACTTAGCCATCGAAACGCGCTGCCTGGATACGATGATGCACAACGAAACCGACCGCATTCGCCTTGCTGAGGAAGTGATGCAGTTTGCCGAGGCGCTGCTGGCCGCCTGAGTGACTGGTAAAAAAAGAGCCGTTGGTTAAGGTTTTACTGCGAGCTACTTCGCCCTTAGTTTAAAAATTCGTGGTAAAATCGGGGCTATGCTGAGGACACGCTTCGAATGGACCATCTTGCTGCTGCTGGCGGCACTGCTGGGCACGGCCTGGATCATACTTTCGCGCGAGCCGGTCCTGCAAGCCAGCGGTCCCATCACGCTTACCGAGGCCCCGATTGTCGGTCATCCGGCGCCAGACTTTGCCCTGCAAACGGCCGTTGGCCAAACCGTCACCCTTTCAGAAATTACCAATCAGTCTGGCGGCAGCGGCAGGCCGGTGGTGCTGAACTTTTGGGCCAGTTGGTGTGCGCCGTGCCGGGTTGAGATGCCCAGCTTGCAGCAGGCCAGCGTGATCTATAACGGCCGTGTTGCCTTCATCGGCATCAACCAGGGCGAAGATTTCGCCACCATCACCGACTTTGGCAATGAATATCGCGTCACCTATCCGCTGCTGATGGACCCGGATAACCAGGTGAATCGACTCTATGAGGTCAACAGCCTGCCCACAACCGTTTTCATAGACCAAAATGGCATCGTGCGTGAGGTGGTCATTGGCATCCTGAGTGAAGCAGTTTTGCAAGATCGCGTTGAGAGCATGTTAGCAAACGCCAGTCTTCAGTGAGCAGTGTTCCCTGTTCAGTAAAAAGTGAAAAGTGCATAGTGGGGTGAGCAACGAAAGACAACCTGACCATTAACCATTAAAAATTAACCATTAACCATTTTTCATGTTTCCTACCATAAACATCGGCGGCCTCTCTTTTCCCACAGCGGGCCTGGTGATCCTCATTGGCACCTGGCTCTGCTTGACGCTGGTCGAGCGGACGGCCGATCGCATTGGCCAAGACCGGGAATTGATCTTTGGTGTGGCGGCAACGGCCGTTTTCACCGGGTTCATCGGCGCGCGGCTGACGTTTGTGGCTCAATATTGGCCTGCCTTTAGCCAAAATTTACTCAACATCATCTGGCCGCTTAACACCGGCTACAATGCGTGGGGCGGACTCTTACTGGGGTTGGCCGGTGCCTTTTTCTATGCGCGGGTCAAGCGATTGGCTGCACAGCCCACGCTGGATGCTCTGGCTCCGGGCATCGTTTTGGGGCTGATGGTGGTGAGCCTGGCCGATTTTTTGGGCGGACCGGGATTTGGCTCGTTAACGGCCGTTCCCTGGGGCGTTACACAGTTTGGCGTGCGGCGGCATCCGGTGCAGCTGTATGAACTCCTGGTGGGCGGATTGGCTTTACTCGCCTGGTGGCGTGCCAGCCGGCCGGCGGTGTGCGTGGTCGGACGGCCGTTTTTGTTGACGACGGCCGTTTATAGCGCCGGACGTCTATTCGTGGATGCCTTTCGTGACAATGCGCCGGTCATCGGCGACGGTTACCACGTTTGGCAGATTGTTAGCCTGCTTATTTTGCTGGCAGCCTTGTTCCAAATCGGCCGTGCCGTGAAAAACGTGCCCGATTCGCACTAGCTAACTGCCCATTCGCGAATAAGTTAGCGGAATTGGCGAAAGGGCTTAAAGTCACCGTCCGGTTCCGAAATCGCTATGTCAATTCCGAACGGCAACTAAGACAACAATGATACCATTCTTCAACATGATAGTAGCGATTAGCAGTTTCAGTTCTGGCTAAACTAAATGATTGCCCGATTCAAACAGCAGTTTCAAACCTGGTTTCATACCTGGGAACCACAAAACACCAAGACACTGCTCTCTACTGTGGCATTTGCGGGGCTTATCGTTTCAGCAATCTTTGGCCTGATTCTGTATGCCTTCCCCATCTTAAACTATGCAGCCCAAAGCAGCTTTCTGGCCTGCCTCATTTTTCTCATCGTCCTCATTCAACTGAGATATAATCAGATTCGCGCAGCCAGCTACAGCTTTGTCATTTTGCATTGGCTCTTAACCACCATCTTGATTTTTGTTTTGGGCGGGGCAAACACGCTCATTTTCAATCTCTATTACCTGCTTGCTTTGATGGCAATGCTCCTGTTTGATTACCAACACGGCTTTATACTGGTCATTGCCAGTTTACTGGTTGGGCTCGCCAATCTCTGGTTAGAAAGCACAAATCCCGGCGGCATTCCATTTTTACAGCGCCCCACAACGCTCGTCTGGTTGTTGACCCAGGGTTCTGTTTTTGTTGTGACCACCCTGCTGTTCAGCCTGGTTCGCCTGAACCTGCTGCGCGCCGCGCAGAAAAGCCAGGCGTACAGCGAGGAACTCGTCCGGCAAAATCGTGAGCTAGAAAACATAAAAGCGGAGCTTGAAGAAGAGGTGCAAAAACGAACGGCCGAATTAAAAACAGCCAAAGAGACGGCCGAAGCCGCCAATCAGGCCAAAAGCGAATTCCTGGCCAGCATGAGCCACGAAATTCGCACGCCGCTTAATGCCGTCATCGGCATGGCCAACTTGATGCTAGACACAGACCTCACGGCGGAGCAGCAAGAGTTTGCCAAAACGATTCGCAGCGGCAGCAGCGGCCTGCTGCATATCATCAACGACATTCTGGACCTTTCCAAAATCGAAGCAGGCAAAATGGTTTTAGACGAACAATCTTTTTTCTTGCGTGCCTGCTTGCAAGATGCGCTAGAGCTCTTTGCCCCCAAAGCGGTCGAAAAAGAGTTGGCGTTACTTTACCAGGTTGATCCGGCCATACCGGACATGTTTACCGGCGATGCTTCGCGTCTGCGCCAAATTCTGATAAATCTGATCAACAACGCCGTTAAATTCACCATGGAAGGTGAGGTGGTTGTCCTTGTTACCAGCCATCTGGTTGATCAAGATGAGCACATTCTCCATTTTACGGTGCGCGACACCGGCATTGGCATCCCTGAAGATCGAGTTGCCTCCCTTTTTGAATCATTCGCCCAGGCAGACTCAACCACGGCACGGCTCTTTGGCGGCACAGGCTGAGGGATGGTCATCCGCCTGCGGCTGGTAAATATCATGGGCGGCAACGTGTGCGACGAAGGCGATGTCGGCGATGGCGCCACATTTTATCTTACCGTCCGATTGAAGGCAGAACCCAGCCCGGCCCAACCGCATCTTTCCGCCGACCAACCCATGCTGCAAGGCAAAACCATTGTCATTGTTGAAGAAAACGAAACAGCCCGCAGCATTCTGCGGGACCAGCTCGTTTATTGGGAGATCCACGTCCACGCCTTTGCCACAGGTTCTGAGGCCAACCAATGGCTAAAAACCCACAAGGCGGACGCACTCATTCTGGATTTACAAGCACCGATGATAAGCGGTACTGTTTTATCTGAAACAATGGCGCAGCTGCCCAGCTTCTCTCAAATTCCCCTGATTTTGCTCTCTACTTCCCGCAAACGGCCGTCTCTCTCAAAAAACCTACCCGTCATTGCCCATCTAAAAAAACCCGTTCACCCTGCCAACCTCTACGATGCCCTGCTGCAACTCTCTGAGAAAACGGCTCAACCGCCAAACGTACCCGAACCAGAGCCCGGCACGTTTGACAAGATGATGGGACTCAAACACCCTCTGCGCATTTTGATCGCCGAAGATAATCACAACAACCAGATTGTGCTGCAGCGCATGTTAGAGCGGTTGGGATATCGGGTCGATATTGCAAATGATGGCCAGGGAGTATTGCAGATGTTAGGGCAACGGCCGTACGACGTCATCCTCATGGACATCCAAATGCCCACCCTCGATGGCTTGAGCACCACCCGGTTAATTCGTGAACAGTGGCCGCAGGAAAAATGCCCCACCATCATCGCCATGACGGCCTACGCCCTCAAAGGTGATCGGGAATATTACCTGTCGGCAGGCATGGATGAGTACATCAGCAAGCCGATTGCCGTCAGCGAGCTTGTCACCGCCCTCTACGCCTGCCAGCCTCTGTCACTATAGAATTGTTTTACATCATTTGTACACAGCTAAACGCGCGTGAATACGCAGATGAAAGAAACAAAATCTGTGTTTATCTGTGACAATCTGTGTCCCATTCTTTAGACTGTTTGTCAGCCAAACTAGGCTGCGCTACACTTTGCCTATGCGCCTACTTCGTCGATTGTGGCCCTGGCTCTTGTTGTTGGTAACGGCCGTTATCATCCTGTTCTTTGTGCTGCGGCGCGACACACAAGCAGCTTATGGAACGGCCGTCGCCCTCTGCCCCGGCCCCGATTTGTACGGTTACACCTGCGACAGCGGCACCGCCTTCGCCTACATCGACGCCACCACCGACACCCGGCTCTACAGCGACGATGGCGTCACCACACTGGAACTCCCCTTTCCCTTCACCTTTTACGGCACCACCTACACCCAACTCCAGGCCAGCAGCAACGGCAACCTGCAGTTTGGCAACGGCAACGCCTTCTTCGCCAACAGCTGCCTGAACGAAGGCCCCGTCACGGGCATGGGTGACATGATCGCCCCATTTTGGGACGACCTCGATCTCACCTCGTTTGGCTTCCTGGAATACGACGTGGTGGGTGAAGCGCCTGACCGCATTTTTGTGCTGGAATGGGACAACATCCCCCGCTTTGGCGAACCGGATGACCGGGTGACGTTTGCCGTGCAGCTGTTTGAAGGCAGCCAGGACATCCTCTTTTTGTATGAGGATGTCACCTTGCTGGAAGGAAACAACGGCAGCAGCGCCACCATCGGCATCCAAAGCGAGGCCAAGGGGCTGGCCCTGCAATTTGGCTGCAACCAGCCGGTGGTAGCCGACGCCAGCCGGGTGCGCTTTACGGAACCGGAAGAGGCCAATGCGGAAATTGGCCTGGAAACGGCCGCATTCTCCACCCACACCAATCCACCCATTTACGCCAAAGGAGATATTGCCGACCTGCTGGACCAGATGAATTTGCGCGGACCAAGCGCTTTGCCAGACATGCACGGCCGTTGGCTCAACCAATCCCCACCGCGCACCGCCCGCTGGCAGCGCCTCGATCTCACCGGCGACGGCCGGGATGAGCTGCTGCTGCTGCGCGCCGGCACGGCCCAATATCCACACCTAACCGACTTCACCATCGTCACGCCAGATGAGATGGGGCAGTACACTCTGCTTCATTATCAGCCGCTTTCCAGCCGCAGCCAGCCCATCATCCGCCCCGAGATTGCCGCCACGGGCGATCTCACGCAGGACAACCTGCCCGATGCCGTGCTGCGCGATGAAGTCAGCGGCCAAAGCTATGTCGTCACCTCCCATGAAGATGCCGTCACTTTGCTGCCCCTGCCCCAAACCTGCCACGGCAGCCTGGGCATTTTGGACGCCAACACTGACGGCCTGCCGGAGGTTGTACGCGATGGATGTGAAGGGGTGAACGGCCGTCTCCTCACCCAATGGAACGGCACCAGCTTCACCAATCTCCCTTAAAAGACTTGCCAAGAGCGATTGAAAACGATACTATGCGCCCAAATTGCAAAAAGTACTGAACCAGGATGGGAGATTGAAGCATGTTTGAGGTCGATGGCGTTTACGCCAACCGCAGAGGTGAATACAAAGTTTTAGAGATCAATCCGCCCAAAATGCGCGTACGCTACACAGACGATGGCTCTGAAGCTGAGCTAAAAATTGAGCTTCAGGCACGCATTTGGGAAAATATTGCCGCCGAATACGAGGCCAAAGCAGCCAGCCGCAGCGCCCGTGCCGCCAAGCGCGCCGGCGTGGCAACTGCCAACCATTACATCAAAGTCATCAGCGTGCCGGCTGCCGATGAGATGAACTTCCCCGGCTGGCCGGAGCGCATTGTGATGGCCCCGCCGGATGACAGCGAGTTCAAGCTGCAATCCGGTGACCGCCTTATTTTTTACGCGCTGGAAACACAAACCTTCTTTGCTGTGGCCACGATTACGGGCGAGAGCAAGTCCGCCAATCCCAAAGAGTTCTTTTATACCGTTCCGGTAGAAACGGCCGAATTCTTTCCCATCGACATTGATGCCGTCTCCAGCAAGCTGGACAAAGGAGCCGACATAGACTCCGTTGAGCTGGAAAGTCAGCCTCGCTTCAAACGGCTGCGTTTGGAGCCCGAAGCATTCTACTCCATCAATGAGGACGATTTTGAACTGCTGGCCGAAGCCCTCACCGAAGTGGCTGAAGAGGAAGAAGAGGAAGAGGAAGAAGAGGAAGATTACGAAGAAGACGACGAATAAATATGGATAAAGAATATATTCTTGTTAATGTGGCCTGGCCCTATGCCAACGCCGAAATTCATCAGGGCAACGTGACCGGCTCTTACCTGCCGGCCGATATTTATGCCCGCTATCATCGCCTGCGCGGCAACCACGTGCTCATGGTGTCTGGCTCCGACGGCCACGGCACCCCGGTAACGGTTAAGGCGGAAGAGTTAGGCAAATCTGTGGCGGAAGTGTTTGATTATTATCACGGCCGTTTCCTGGACTTGTTCCAAAAATTAGGGCTTACTTACGATCTCTTCACCCACACCGATACCGAAAATCATTTCCGGGTATCGCAAGATATGTTCCTCTCGTTGCTGGAAAACGAATACATGTACCCCAAAGTGACCAAGCAGATGTATTCGCCCACGGCCAACAAATTTTTACCCGACCGCTACGTGGAAGGCACCTGCCCCAACTGCGGCTATGGTTCAGCGCGGGGCGACCAGTGCGATAACTGCAACACGCTGTTTGAAAGTGCCGCCGAACTGGTAAATCCGCGCAGCAAGCTGGACGACTCGGCTCTGGAACTGCGCGACACGGAGCATTTTTTCATTGATCTGCCGGCGATCGCTGAAGATGGCCTGCAGGAATGGATGCACAGCGGCAAAGAACATTGGCGACCCCAGGTGATCAACTTTGCCCGCAACTTCATCGATCAGGGATTGATTGGCAGGGCCATCACCCGCGACATGGATTGGGGCATTCCCGTGCCTGTGGAAGGGTACGACAACAAGGTGCTGTACGTCTGGTTTGAAGCCGTCATCGGCTACCTGTCGGCCACCATTGAGTGGGCCAAAAACAATGGCGAGCCGGAAGCGTGGAAGCAGTGGTGGCAAAATCCCGCAGCGCGCACCGTGTATTTCATCGGTAAGGACAACATTCCCTTCCACACTATCTTTTGGCCGGCCCAGCTCTTTGGCGCAAAAGGCCTGTACAGCGAAGATCCGCAAGCGCAGCTCAATCTGCCTTATGATGTACCCGCCAATGAGTTTATGAACATGGAAGGGCAAAGAATTAGCGGCAGCCGTAACTGGGGCGTGTGGATGCTGGACGCCCTGGAGCGCCACGACCCGGACCCGCTGCGTTATTATTTAACGGCCGTTATGCCCGAAACCCGCGACAGCGACTGGAGCTGGCAGGGCTACGTGGACCGCAACAATTCGGAGCTCGTAGGCAACTGGGGCAACCTGATCAACCGCGTCTTGAACATGACCCAACGTTACTTCAACGGCGAGGTGCCCGATCCCGGCGAACTTACCGGCAAGGATCGCGAGCTGTTAGCCGCTGTCGATGCCGGCTTCGACACGGTGGCGGCCCTATACGACGCCTGCAAATTCCGCGCCGTTGTGCAGGAAAATTTGCGCCTCTCCAGCCTGGTGAACCAATACCTGGAAGACACCAGCCCGTGGACCACGGCCAAAACCGAACTGCAAGCGACGGCCCGCTCACTTTACACCACCATTCAAGCGATCAGCGGTCTGAAAGTGCTGTGGGCCCCCATTTTACCTTTCACCAGCCAGACGCTGCACGAGCTGCTGGGCGAAGAAGGCCAGCTTTTTGGCAAGCAGGTGGTGCAACAGTACGCTGAAAGCAGCCGCAGCCACACCGCCCTGACCTATGATGGGGCAACGGCCGTTGGCCAATGGCGCCGCACAGAAATCCCGGTCGGCCGCACGCTGCCCAAACCGCAGCCCCTCTTCAAAAAGCTGGACCAATCCATCGTTGAGGACGAACTCGCCCGCCTAGGCCACCCTGGGTAGTGATTCCTGACGAATTCTTGGCCGCTTATGTCGATCAAAATCAGGCCAGTTACCACGGATGATCACACGTGGGTCGTAGATTTTTTAGAAAACGTGGCCCATTCGGTACGCGTTGTGTCGCGAGGGGTGCTGCATGAGCCGGGCCACCTGCCGGGGTTTGTTGGCCTTTACAACGGGCGACCAGGCGCGCTTTTAACCTACCACATCGTCCATGAGGAACTGGAGGTAGTAACGCTGCATTCAGCAATCGCCGGCAAAGGCCTGGGCAGCGCTCTGCTCCAGGCGGCTCGGGACGTCGCTATAGCCCACAGCTGCCGCCGCCTCTGGTTGATCACGACGAATGATAACACCCGGGCGATGCGATTTTATCAGAAGCGGGGGATGGTGATTGCGGCCGTCCACGTCAACGCCCTGGCCTTCTCCCGCACCCTCAAATCGGAAATCCCCCTCATTGGTAATGACGGTATTCCCCTGCGGGATGAAATTGAATTTGAGTATCCTCTGTCGTTTACCGAGAAGTCATAGTGACTGAAAATAGCTCTCTGGATTTGACTAAGAATCTGGCACAAGTTTTTAAAGAAAAGGCGCGGACGATACGGCCGTTGTATAATCCCCCAAAGCAAATCTGCAATTTCAAAAGCGAGTAAATCCCGATGACCACCGACGATAAAAAAGTTATTTATTCCATGATGGGCGTGGGCAAAATTGTGCCGCCCAACAAACAAATCCTGCGCGACATTTCCCTCTCCTACTTTTACGGGGCCAAGATTGGCGTACTGGGACTAAACGGCGCCGGCAAAAGCACCCTGCTGCGCATTATGGCCGGGGTGGATACCGATTTTGTGGGGGAAGTCGCCATTTCTCCTGGCTACACCGTCGGCTACCTGGAGCAGGAACCCCAGCTCGATGACAGCAAAACCGTGCGCGACATCGTTGAAGAGGGCGCGCAGGAAGTGGTCGATGCCCTGCGCGAATTTGACGAAATCAACATGAAGTTTGGCGAGCCGATGAGCGACGACGAAATGAACGACCTCATCGAAAAACAGGGCGCGCTGCAAGACAAGCTGGACCACATGGACGCCTGGAACCTGGACAGCCGTCTGGAGCTGGCGATGGACGCCCTGCGCACCCCGCCCGGCGATACCCCCATCTCCGTCCTCTCCGGCGGCGAGCGGCGGCGCGTGGCCCTGTGCCGCCTGCTGCTCAAGCAGCCAGACATCCTGCTGCTGGACGAGCCCACCAACCACCTTGATGCCGAGTCCGTCGCCTGGCTGGAAAAGCACCTCAAGCAGTATTCTGGCACCGTCATTGCCGTTACGCACGACCGCTACTTTTTAGACAACGTGGCCGGTTGGATTTTGGAGCTGGATCGCGGCTACGGCATCCCCTGGAAAGGCAACTACTCCTCCTGGCTGGCACAAAAGCAGGAGCGCCTGGCCCAGGAAGAAAAAGCCGAATCGGCCCGGCAGCGCACCCTCCAGCGCGAGCTGGAATGGATCAACATGACGCCCAAAGGCAAGCAGACCAAAGCCAAAGCGCGCATCAATCGCTACAGTGAACTGCTGTCTGAAGAACGCCAACAGGCCAACGAAGAACGTGAGATCTACATTCCGCCGGGGCCGCGCCTGGGCGATATCGTCGTCGAGGCCAAAGGCGTGCGCAAAAGCTACGGCGATACGCTGCTGTACGATGACCTCTCATTTGAGATTCCGCCAGGGGCTATCGTCGGCATTATCGGACCCAACGGTGCCGGTAAAACCACGCTGTTCCGCATGATTGTGGGTGAGGAGGAGCCGGACAGCGGCGCGCTGCGGCTGGGCGACACGGTGCAGTTGGCCTACGTGGACCAAAGCCGCGACGACTTGGACCCGGACAAAACCGTCTGGCAAGAAATCTCGGATGGCGAGGAAACGCTGCAACTGGGGCCGCGCCGGGTGAACTCTCGCGCTTACGTCTCTCGCTTTAACTTTGGCGGCAGCGACCAGCAGAAAAAGGTGGGCACGCTGTCCGGCGGCGAGCGCAACCGGGTACACCTGGCCAAGCTGCTCAAATCGGGCAGCAACCTGCTGCTGCTGGACGAGCCGACCAACGACCTGGACGTCAACACGCTGCGGGCGCTGGAGATCGGTTTGGAGAATTTTGCCGGCTCGGCCGTGATTATTTCACATGACCGCTGGTTTTTGGACCGGGTAGCGACACACATTTTAGCGTTTGAGGGTGAGAGCCAGGCCCATTGGCACATTGGCAACTACAGCGACTACGAAGAAGATCGCCGCCAACGCCTGGGCGACAAAGCGGATCGGCCGCACCGCATCACCTACCGCAAGCTCACCCGTGATTAGGGATGAAAATTACACGATTAGACCATGTGCAGTTGGCAATGCCGCCGGGGGGTGAGGAGAAGGCGCGGGAATTTTACGGCCGTATCCTCAACCTCCGCGAATTTGAAAAGCCCGCCCCGCTGCGGGCCAACGGCGGCTGCTGGTTTGCCGGGGATAGCCTTGAGCTGCATTTGGGCGTCCAATCAGACTTTGTGCCGGCAACCAAAGCCCACCCCGGCCTGCGCGTCGCCGATTTAGACGCGGCGCGGGACCATTTACAAGCGGCTGGCATTCCCATCATCGATGATGATTCCGGGGTTGTCATGCGCCGGTTTTATGTCAACGATCCATTTGGCAACCGGCTGGAATTGATGCAAGAAGGAGACACATTTTAATGCCAGACAACTACAAAGATAATTTGGAACGGTATCTGGATGAACTTGTTCCAGAACGGCCGTCTGAACTACAGAAAATGGAAGCGTACGCCGCCGAACACGGTTTCCCCATTATTGGGCCGGCCTCCGGACAGGCATGTTACCAGATTGCCCGGATGATCAAGGCGCAGCACGTTTTTGAGCTGGGCTCCGGCTACGGCTACTCTACCGCCTGGTTTGCCCGCGCCGTGCGCGAAAACGGTGGCGGCGAGGTGCATCACGTGGTTTGGGATGAGGAGCTGTCCCAGATGGCGCGAGATCATTTACAGGTGCTGGGCTACAGCGATCTTATCAGGTATCACGTCAGCGAAGCGGTGCAGGCGCTGCGGGAAACTGACGGCCCTTTTGACCTCATCTTCAACGACATCGACAAACCGGCCTACCCCGAGTCGGTCGCGGTGATTGAAGAAAAGCTGCGACCAGGCGGCGTGCTAATCATCGACAACATGGTGTGGAGCGGCCGCGTTTGGGACGTAACAGAGCAGGACGAGGCAACACAAGCTATTCGCCGTACCACCGAGATGCTCACCACCAGCTCCAACTGGATCAGTTCCCTGCTGCCCATCCGCGATGGCTTGCTGGTGGCTTACAAGGTTGGTTAGAGCAACGATGAATGCGCCCAAACTACCCGTGCCCCAACCGCTGCGAGGCAAGGAGACGGAATTTACCCGAGACACCATGACTCGGCGGCTGCCCGACATCGTGCGGCGCGTCCTGAAAGAAAACGATTTGCCGCAAACGGCCGTCACCCAAATCACCGCCCTCCTGAACGACATTCCTCATGGGGAGATACGGCCGCTCCCCAATCACCTCGCCCCGGACCTCACTGACTGGCAAGACGCCATCACCCCACACCTGGGCCAGACATACATGGAAACTCCCTGGTTTTTCAACGAAACCTACATCTATCGCCGCATCATGGCCGCAGTCGATTACTTTCGCAGCGGGATTGATCCGTTTGCCCGGCAAAAGCAACAAAGTTTAACCTCGGCAGCGGAACAAACGCACGCGCTCATAACCCAGCTTAACCAAATGATTACTGAAGGGTGGCAAACGGCCATCTTCCACCAACTGCTGTTGGCCGCCTTGTGGGGCAACCAGGCCGACATGAGCATGTGGGCCGCAGACGACACCAGCAAGCCCAACCACGCCGAGTCGGCCGAGCAGTTGGCCCATTTGCTGGTGGATGATGCAACGGCCGTAACCCGCCTCCTAAACAAACCCGTCAAACAAATCGACATCATCCTCGACAACGTCGGCATCGAACTCATCGGCGATTTGTGCCTGGCCGATTATTTACTCTCTGCCGATCAGGTAGGTGCCGTTCAATTCCACGTCAAGCTGCATCCCACCTTTGTCTCCGATGCCACCATTTTGGATGTGGAAGCCACTATTGCTTATTTGCGCGAGGAGAATGAGCCAGATTTGCAACGGGCAGGGGAGCGGTTGACGGATTATTTGGTGAACGGCCGTTTACGCCTGCTCAGTCACCCTTTCTGGACCTCGCCTCATCCCCTCTGGCAACTGCCAACAGACCTGCGCCAAACGTTGGCGGCCGGCGAGCTCATCATCAGCAAAGGGGATGCCAACTATCGCCGCGCTTTGGGTGATGCGCCCTGGCCACATACCACACCTATTCGCGACATCGTCTGCTATTTGCCCACCCCCACCCTCTTCTTGCGTACCTGCAAGTCTGAGGTGTTGGCGGGTATGGCCCAGAATCAGTTGGAACAGTTAAAACAGTTGGGTCGGTTGGAGGAAGATTGGTTGGTGAACGGCCGTTGGGGACTCATTCAGCTGGTATAGTTAGCAAACTCCCGCAGGTTCCACTAATGAAACATCACTAAAAAGTAAACCTGCGGGAGGTTTAATTGTCATCCCAAAAAGAGTCCGCTAGGCGAACCCGGTATACGCCCTTAAAATCCTCCGGGTCTGCCGGTTTTCCCTTGCGCAAGATTTGCACATGCCCCGCTTCCGCCAGCTGCTTCACCGCCAGACGAATTCGCTTGGTCAACGCCTGCCATTCTGGCTCATGCAGCGTCATGGCAATATCCTCCGGGCGAACCGTCTCATCCGGCCACGATGCGGCACAAAGTTGAATGATCGTCTCAAATACCGCCTCATCACTGATGCGGACCCTTCTTGGTTTCGGCATAAAAATTCTCGAATTTAGCTCTGCAAAGCCAGTTGGCTAGCCCGTTGGTACGATGGGTTTTGCGCGGCTAGAGACAACATTTTTGCTGCTTCGTCGCGCTGCTGTTTTGTCACATACAGCAGGCCCAGCACAAAATAAGCCGCAGGCAATTCTAAGCCCCCCTTTATCGCCCGCCGGTAGCAGCCAATGGCATCATCAATGTGCCCGCGCGTTTCAAAATCCATCGCCTGCCCTATCAGCGCATCTCGCTCCAACTTGCTGAGGCCATTGGCGCCCTCATTTGTCTCGTCTTCGTCACGGAACAGCTCGGCTGCCAGCTCCTCTTGCGCCAATCGTTTGGCCTTCTCAATCGGATCGGTCACCTCTTCCCGTTCGGCCACAACTTGCTCGTTGCGTTCTGCTTCAAAAATGGCGGCCATCTGGCGTACCGTTTCTGTCAGGCTGTCCGCCTCGGCCTGTTCCTCAGCCGACAGCCCTGTACTAACTTCTGGTTCTTCTTCGACCACGGCCTCTTCAAAGGCTGACTCACCATGGCGGATGAGGTCAACGGCCGTTAACACATCATCATTCCCTGGGTCCAGGCGCAAAGCTGCCTGGCACATTTGCAGCGCCTTCTTGTTCTCCCCTCGCATCTGCAAAATACGGGCAATGGCCAGATATTCGCGCACCGCGTCCCGCGTACGGCCTAACCGCTGGAACACCATCGCTAGCCGCTTATGCGATCCCAGCAAACTGGAATCCAGGCGAATAGATCGCTCCCAATTGCCAATCGCCTCTTCCAGCTTGCGCTGCTTCAGCAAAATTTCACCAATTGCCAGGTACGTTCGGGCTGCCTCTGCCAGTTGACCCTGCCGCTCTTGAATATCGGCCACGCTGCGCAAATAGCGCATATCCCCTTTGGAATACCGTGCGGCCAGCTTAAAACAATCCAGCGCCTTATCTAGCTGCTTTAGCCCCAGGCAAGCTTCGCCTAAGCCAGCATAAGCCGCTGCATCATGTGGAAACTCACCAATCGCGATGCGGAAAGCAGTAAACGCATCTTTCCACCGTTTGGCTTTGTTATAAGCCAAACCCACTTTCATTGCCTTTTCGTATTTTGATCGATCTTTCGCCATTGATCTCTAACTATCTCTGTGAAGGATTATGTATTAATGTCTTTATTAGTAGCCGTTCGGAAATAAAATAGCTATTTCGGAACCGAATGGCTACTTTAAGCCCATTCGCCAATTCCGCTAACTTATTTGCGAATGGGCACTTAGCGTCCCCGAAAAGTATGGATAAGCGTATACCAGTGCCATCGTATCTGCAAGCGTAATTTTTGGGATTGGGTTTACTTCACCTTGTTAAACCCAAAAAACACTGTTTAGCCTGCCAAAATGGGTCAAAAGTACCATGACCCTCTATGCCCATTTCACCAGTTCTTAATTACAATCTTAAGTATAAGATGATATTATGTCACTAGTTCTGGACAAAATGTGCAGACACCCCAGGGAGCCAATGTAATCAGCCGTGCGTCACGCCCTTTGACGCCATGAATCACACAAGCGAGGTTAATTGCTGCTATGGAATCCTTCTCCTTCTACCAATGGCTAAAAACACAAACAGAGCGGAAAGACGTCATCGGTGATTTTGCCCATACGATGAGTCAGTTTGAAGAGCCAAAAGCAACCCGGAAAAAAGCCAACGGGCACATGATTTGGGCCACATGGTTGGTAGATAAGAATGCATCACCAGCCGTGATTGAGGCTTTTAATTTGGCCTGGCATGAATACCAACGAAAAGTTAAGCCAGCTTAACTGTTTTGTGTTTAGCTCAAACAGGTCCCAAAAATCACAATAACGCTTACCTTAATTGGAGCCGTAAGATTACGGTACTACTTTTTAATTACTCTTCCTATTTTACTTCTTCCCCCCTTAAATTGTGGCGTCACATAATTGAAGATTCTTTCAAGTGGCGCCACCCTCCTCTTTTTCTTTTTACTACTTTTCACACTTGTTTAGGTCGATATTGTAATGCTTCTGCCAGATGGGCGGGTTGGATGGCTGGCTCATTGGCCAAATCTGCAATGGTGCGGGCTATCTTCAAAATGCGGTGAAAAGCCCGGGCGCTCAGGCTCATTTGGGACATGGCACTGCGCATGAGCCGGTTGCCTGTTTCATCCAGCTGGCACAGTTCACGCACCTCGCTGGGACCCATGTCGGCATTGGCATACAGGCCACGATCCTTAAAACGCTCTGACTGTATTTTGCGGGCACATTCCACCCGCTCCTGAATTTTGGCCGATGTTTCGCTGCGCTGCCCGCTGGTGAGCTTCTCATATTCCACGCGCGGCACCTCCACGTGCAAATCAATGCGATCCATCAACGGGCCAGAGATGCGCTTTTGGTAGCGCGTGATCATGGCATTGGAGCAGCTGCACGCATGGGTAGGATCGCCGAAGTAGCCACAGGGGCAGGGATTTTGCGCCGCAACCAGCATAAAGTTAGCCGGATAAGTGACAGTACCGGACGCACGGGAGATAGACACTTCGCGCGGTATGCCTTCCAATGGCTGGCGTAAGACCTCGATAAGATTCTGGCCAAATTCTGGCAGCTCATCGAGAAAAAGTACCCCTCTATGCGAAAGACTGATTTCACCAGGACGGGGCCAGGCACCCCCGCCAACCAATCCGGCGTAGCTAATGGTGTGGTGCGGGGCGCGAAACGGCCGATTCCGAACCAGCGGCGTATCCGGCGGCAGCAACCCGGCCACACTGTAAATCTTGGTCACTTCCAGCGCCTCGTCCACCGACATGCGCGGCAGAATGCTGGGCATCGACTTGGCCAAAAGGGTTTTCCCGGCACCGGGCGGACCCGACATCAAAAGGTTATGCGAACCAGCGGCGGCAACCTCCATTGCTCGTTTGACATGTTCTTGCCCCATGATATCGGCAAAATCGGCCGCATAGGTTGGGTCTTGGCGAAACTGCTCTTCCAAATCCACTGTGTAAGGCGTGAGTGGTTTCAACCCGATGAGATGCCCCACCAGCTCAACCAAATTGCGCACGGCAAACACCTCTACATCGGGCAAAAGGGCCGCTTCTCCGGCATCATCAATGGGTACAAAAACGCGGCGGAAGCCTTCCTCACGGGCCAGGGCGGTCATGGGCAAGATGCCTTTGGTGTGGCGCGCCGTCCCATCCAGGGAAAGCTCGCCCAGAAAAAGGGCATCTGCCAGCTTCTCACCCCAAATTTGCTGCGAGGCGGCCAAAACGCCCACGGCAATGGGCAAATCGTAAGCCGGACCTTCCTTGCGCAAATCGGCCGGAGCCAAATTGACGGTAATTCGCTTGCCACCGGGGAAGGTAAAGCCGCTATTTTTGATGGCGCTGTGGACCCGATCACGACTTTCGCGAACGGCCGCATCCGGCAACCCCACCAGATTAAAAGCTGGCTGCCCACGAATTATGTCAACTTCCACTTCGACAATTTCGGCTTCCAACCCAACAATGGCACAACTAAATACTTTTGCCAGCATGGTACATCCTTGTTTTTGATGAATAACGTAAAACGCGAGCGCGTATTATAGCAACAGTTAATCATGTACGCGATTCGGCAAAAGACATTAACCTGAGTTGCCCATCTTTACTCCCTTTTGACATCAATCCAACAAACCATTTGATTTTTATTGCCAGATTACTGTTAAAATAATCATGTTAAACATTTGGGTTTCATTCAAGATAGCCGTTACATAAATTGGTCTATCTTGCTCTAGAGCCACTGTTTTTGGCGAAAGGGTGTTTCTGTTTGCATTATGAAGAAGCCAATAAATCGTAATCGCCCCTGGCTTCTGTATCTCGTTGGCGGAGGTATACCCATTACGCTGGCGTTGGGCACCATTTTTCGGCTTTCCACGGTCTTGATAACGGTGCTGCTCCTTGTGATGGGAATAATTTTTGCTGCGATGTGGCTTTGGCACATGGCGAATCGGCAGGCCAGCGGCGATGAATGGTGGCAAGATGACGAGACTTCGGGCTGGCGTGGCTACTGAAATGACCAATCAAAAACATCGAGCATCTGCATGACGGCCGTTCCCTTTTCCACTACAATCTGCCCCATGACGATGATTAACCATGCACTCAAAGATAAAAAAGTTTTAGTCACCGGGGCCACCGGCTTTATTGGCGGGCGGCTGGCCGAGCGGCTGGCGCGAGAAGAAGGCGCGATTGTCACCGGCACCGGGCGAAATCTGGACGCCGTGCCATTCGCGGTCGAAGCGGGCGTGACGCTGCAACATGCCGATTTGCTGGATGAAGATGCGATGCGCCAGGCGATGCAGGGTCAGGAGATTGTGTTTCATGTAGCCGCCTGGCTGGGGCGGCACGGCACCGAACAAAAAGCGTATGCGCTGAACGTGGCGGCCACGGCGCTGGCTGTGCGCTTGGCTGCCGAAGCGGGCGTGAAGCGGTTTGTCCACGTAAGCTCTATTGCCGCCTACGGCCATCCGCCCCAGGTGCTGCACGTTACGGAGGACCAACCGCTGGATACGGAGCAAGAGGTGATTTACGGCCGTACCAAAGCGCTGGGTGAGATTCGCGCGTTTGAGCTGGGCAAGGAGTTGGGGCTTGAGGTTACGGCCGTTCGTCCCGGCCTGGTTTACGGTCCGCGGGCGCAAAGCTGGACAATCAACATGGTCAAGCTGGTGTGTAAAGGGACGCCGGTCATTTTTGGCGATGGCGGAGGGCACGCCTATCCGGTGTTTATTGACAATTTGGTGGATGGGATGCTGTTGACGGCCGTTCGACCCGAAGCTGCCGGTGAAGCGTACAACATGTGCGATCCGGTGGTGACGTTTAATGAATGGTTTGGCTTTTATGGCGACATGTGCGGTAAAAAACCTCGCCGCATCCCGTTTTGGGCAGCCCACATCCTGGTCGTCCTTAACAAACTTCTAGGTCTCGATTTACCGCTCAACCGCCCCCGCCTGCGCATGTACGCCCTTAAAGCAGAATTCCCGGCGACTAAAGCCAAAGAACAGCTCGGCTTTGTCTCCCGGGTGCCTATTGAAAAAGGCATGAAAATTACTGAGGCGTGGCTGCGTAAAGAAGGCTACTTACGGCTCACCGCGTCCGCCGAGGGCTAAAGCCCCCGGCTACAATTTGAAAGCCCTTTCAGGGCTGAAAATCAGCCTCGGAGAGGCTTCCATAATCTAGCCCGG
>CALBTC010000068.1 GCA_937967805.1 uncultured Anaerolineaceae bacterium | reverse complement strand
CCTTTTTTGTCAACACAGATCAGGAGCAAAACCAGATCGCCAGCTTTTACATCGGCGCAATGGCTCATGCTGCCCAACTCAGCTTTGCCCAGCACGCCGCCGATGCCGACCTGGCCATCATCTCGCCTAACGCCCCAGACGCCATGAGCCAATACGCTGCCGAATGTCGCCAGCTAGGCATTCCCTTCATTTATGATCCCAGCCAGCAGGCGGCCCGCTTCAGCGGCGAAGAACTGCTGCATGGCCTGGACGGAGCCCACATGCTCACCGTCAACGAATACGAGCACCAGCTCATCCAGGAAAAAACCGGACTCACAGAAGAGCAAATTTTACAGCGCGTGGGCAGCCTGCTGGTCACTCTGGCCGGTGAGGGGGCGCGGTTGGTCATTGATGGCACGGAATTTCGCATTCCGGCCGTGCCGCCTCGCGCCATCACCGATCCCACCGGGGCGGGTGATGCCTTCCGCGCCGGGCTAATGCGCGGGATGCAGCTGGGCCTACCCTGGGAGGTTGCCGGGCGGATGGGGTCGCTGGCGGCCACTTATGTGCTGGAACAGATGGGCACGCAAAATCATCATTATTCACCCCAAGAATTCGTGGCCCGTTTTCGCCAACATTTTGACGACGACGGGGCATTGGATATTTTATTAACAGAGTAATTAAAAAGAAACCTGACAGGTTTACTAAAAACGCATGAGTTTGTGCTTGCTTCGCGCTCTGATGATCTCATGCCGTCTAATTTTGATGAAAACCTGTCAGGTTTGAAGCAAGGAGATTGTTTTCAGATGGAATATGATATTAAAAACCCCGATCTGGCCCCAGGCGGCCGGCTGCGGATTGAGTGGGCCTCGCAAGAGATGCCGGTTTTGAAAGGCGTGTATGATGATTTTGCCCGGGAACGGCCGTTCTCCGGCTTAAGAATTAGTGGCTGTATGCATGTCACCACCGAGACGGCAAACCTGGTCGTCGCCTTGCAGGCCGGCGGCGCCGACGTGATGCTGTGCGCCAGCAATCCGCTCAGCACCCAGGACGACGTGGCCGCCTCCCTGGTGTCCCATTACGAAATCCCTGTTTTTGCCATCAAGGGCGAGGATAACGAAACCTACCACAAGCACATCCAGGCCGTGCTGGACCACAAGCCCAACATCATTATGGATGACGGCTCCGACGTGACCAGCACCATCCACAAAGACCGCCGCGACGTGATGGACGGGGTTATCGGCGGCACAGAAGAAACCACCACCGGCATCATCCGCCTGCGGGCCATGGCCGCCGACGGCGCATTGGAGTTCCCCATGATGGCCGTCAACGACGCCATGACCAAGCATCTGTTCGACAATCGCTACGGCACCGGCCAATCCACCATGGACGGTGTGGTGCGGGCCACCAACTACCTGATTGCCGGTAAAACCGTGGTAGTCGCCGGTTACGGCTGGTGCAGCCGGGGCATCGCCATGCGCGCCCGCGGGCTGGGCGGCAACGTGATTGTCACCGAAATTAATCCGCTGAAAGCATTGGAAGCAGTCATGGACGGTTTTCGCGTGATGCCGATGCAGGAAGCAGCCCCGATTGGCGACATTTTTGTCAGCGCCACGGGCAACATCAACGTGTTTGATCGCCATCATTTTGAGGTGATGAAAGACGGCGCGCTGCTGGCTAATTCGGGACACTTTGATGTGGAAGTGAACAAAGCTGCGCTGCGTGAGTTAGCCGTGAGCGATCCCAAACGGGTACGGCCGTTTGTCGACCAGTACACTATGAAAGACGGCCGTAAACTCAACCTGTTGGGTGAAGGCCGCCTCATCAACCTGGCCGCCGCCGAAGGCCACCCCGCCTCGGTCATGGACATGAGCTTTGCCGGGCAGGCCCTCAGCGCCAAATTCCTGGCCGACAACAAGGGCAAGCTGGAAAACAAAGTGTACACCGTCCCCGAAGAGATCGACCAGCGCATTGCCGCCATCAAACTGCAGGCCATGGGCGTCAACATCGACACCCTTACGCCCCGGCAGGAGCAATATTTGAACTCCTGGCAGGAAGGTACTTAATGTGACAAGGTGACAGGGTGACAGCGACCTTCGGTCGCAGGTGACAAGGTGACAGAGTTAGAAGTGGTCACCTTGTCACCTTGTCACCTTGTCACCTGCGTTCGCTGAACGCATCATCTTGATGAAAAAACTCCCCCCGCTTGACCTTCTGGCCCAAAACCGCATCGGGCTTGTTAAAACCGCTCGTATTTACTCCAACGTGGTCAGTCCACCGGTGATGTTTGCCGTGGTGGGGCTGGCTTTTGGCCTGGTTGCGCTGCCGGGCTGGGCGGGATTTTTGTGGGCCGCGGTTTACGGCTTGCTTGTCTCCCTGGCGCCGATTTTGGTGGTGCTGTTTTTGTTAAGAAGCGGCCGTATTGCCGAGCTGCACATGAGCAACACCCGCGAGCGCAATATCCCCTACCTCTCCGCCATCTTGTTTGCCGCCATCGCCTACGGCCTCATTGCCGGGTTTGGTGGGCCGGAGCTGCTGCGCTGCCTGGCGCTGTTCAACGTGATAGAGCTGACGGCATTGACGGTGATTAACCATTTCTGGTTGATTAGCCTGCACGCCACGGGGGCCATGGCTACGGCCGTCCTGGTGGGGCTGGTCTTTGGCTGGACGGTGGCTCTCATCGTGGGCATTCCGCTGGTGGGCACCGTTTGCTGGGTGCGCCTCTTTCTCAAGCGGCATTCGCCGGCGCAGGTTGTGGCCGGGCTGGCGTTGGGAGCGGCCGTTGTGCTGGTTCTGGTACCGTTTGACTGCTTCGTGGCCTAACTAAGATTGGACCAATTTTTCTCTAACAGAATCGCCGGTAACAAGGAGCAAATTGACCCAATCCCCTAACTGCTCGCATGCAGGAAAAGCCTGGATGAGAAATCATTCTGATAGTTCTCGATTTTTGGTAAATGCGTTGTCGTTGGTGCAAAACGGCCGTGCCATTCTCAATGACGCCAGCCTGCACGTTCAGCCGGGCGAAATCGTGTGCCTGCTGGGACCCAGCGGCAGCGGCAAAAGCAGCCTGCTGCGCTGCCTCAACCGGCTGACCGAGCCACCCCCCAACACTGTTTTCTACAACAACCAGGATGTGCATGCGCTCGACGTACTGGCGCTGCGCCGTCAGGTGGGCATGGTGTTTCAAAAGCCGGCCCTCTTCCCCGGCACCGTGGCCGAGAACATCAAGTTTGGCCCCAACCTACAGGAAAAAACGGTTTCCGCCGGCGAAATTGAAGAACTGTTGGCGCTGGCCGACTTGCCGGCCGAATACGCCAATCGCAGCGTTACCGAGCTGTCTGGTGGAGAAGCGCAGCGGGTATCGCTGGCCCGCGCCCTGGCTAACCGGCCAGACGTCCTGCTATTGGATGAGCCCACCAGCGCGCTGGACCCCGCCGCCCAGCGCCACATCGAGCAGGCGATATTGCGGCTGCGCCAAACGCTGGGACTGACGGTGCTGTGGGTGACGCACAACGTAGCCGAGGCCAAGGTGGTGGCCGACCGGATTTATTTGCTGCTGAACGGCCGTATCGCCGACGAAGGCAGCCCGGAACACGTCTTTAGACCCGGCAGCGAGCATCTGGCAGCCACGTTTGCTGCCGGCGAGCTGGAAAATTCATGATGAACGCATTTGCATTGACAGAACTCAGCCGCGTGCTGGCCGCCCTGGCCCTGGTTTTGTTGGCCGCCGTCATCTCGCGCTGGCAGGCGGTCAATCTGGAGCGGCAAATGCTTATCGCCACTACCCGTGCCTTTGTGCAGCTCATTGCCATCGGCTTTGCCCTAGACCTCATCTTTGCCGCCGATCACCCGGCCGCCATTTTGCTGATCATCACCGTGATGGTGGGCATTGCCGGGCACACCTCCGGCCGGCGGGCAGCCGGCGTGCCCCAGGCGCGCCGCGTGGCCCTCAGCGCCATCACCGTCGGCGCGCTGCTCACGCTGGGCCTGCTGATCAGTCTGGGCATCTTCCGCTTTACGGCGCAGGAAACCATTCCGATTGCCGGCATGGTGATTGGCAACTCGATGAACGTGTGCACCCTGGTGATGCGCCGCATTCAGGACGAAATTGAAGCGCGGCGGGCCGAGATTGAGGCGGCGCTGGCATTGGGCGCAACTGGGCGGCAGGCGCTGGCTCCCTACCTAAAAATTGCCCTGCAAAGCGGCATGACACCGATCATCGACAGTACCAAAACCGTGGGACTGATCCAGCTGCCCGGCGCAATGACCGGCATGATCTTGGCCGGTGCTTCGCCGCTGGAAGCGGTGCAACTGCAAATCATCGTCATGTACATGCTCATTGGCGCCGCCGCCTTTACCGGACTGGCGGCCGCCTGGCTCACGCAGCGCCAATTCATCACGCCAAACCATCAGCTAAACCGACCTGCCTGATTGTCCCGACTAAATGCAATCTTAACGCTGGCTGTGGAGCTATTGGCAGCCGGTAAAAACGCTGTATCCTCATCAGGAAGCTCACCTGTGGTGGAGAAAAAAAATTCATGGATTTTGATGACATTATTAAGGTTTTGATTCCCAAATCAACGCGCAAAAAGCTGAAGAAAGAGATCAAGAAAAAGGGATTGGGCACCATTTTGCTAGAGTTGTTTAGGGCGCTGTTTGTCGGGGAGAAAAAACAACCGGTCGCAAGAAGAGCGGACAACGGGAGCAATACGGCCGTTCCCATCCCCAAATCATCTGGCAAACCCGGCCCCTTTGCTGACGAACTGCGCCAGGCGCACACTTATCAGGCCAACATCGCCGCTATGGCCCAAAGCGCTACGCCCGACTCGATGGCGCGCATTCGGCTGGAGCAGCTAAACGGCCGTGTGGCCGACTGGGTGCATATGATTGAAGAAATTGTGGCCCACGCCCAAAACCAGCAGGAAGACCGCCTGCTGGCTGATGAGCGCAAGCGCGTGCCGGAAGCGATCAAGCGGCTGGAGAAGCAGATGGCCGAAACCGGCGATCCCGTCCTGCGGCAAAAGCTGGAGCGCACGTTGGCCAACCGCCGGCGCCAGATGGAACAACTGGAGGTGAGCGCCCGCAACAGGCAGCTTGCTGAACTGAAGGTAGAAAATACGCTGGCCCAGTTGGGCATCATCTACTCGCAATTGCGCAGCGGCAGCTTCATGAACCAGAGCAACAGCTACGAGCGCCTCTCGGCCGAAATCAACGAAGAGGTGCTGGCCCTGGGCGACTACCTGGAAACGCTCGACGAGCTGCGCACCCCTACCGACTACAGCTTGAATTAACCCTTGCCAGATTGGTCCAATCTTGAAGATTGGACCAATCTCACACTTGAGACCAATGGAACTACTCTGGATCTTTGTGGCATTTTTGGCCGGAATCGCCGCCAAACTGATTCGTCTGCCGACGATGGTCGGCTACCTGACCGCCGGGGTAGTCCTGGCCTATTTAGGCGTGCAGAGCACCGACTTCATCAAGGCGGTGGGGGATTTTGGCGTGGTGCTGCTGCTGTTCACCGTGGGGCTGCACCTCAACTTTCGCAGCCTGGTGCAGCCGCAGGTGCTGGGGGTCGGCTCCATTCATCTGCTGATCAGCGGGCTGATTTTTACGGCCGTACTCATCCTGCTCAATTTGCCGCTGGGCACGGCCGTTCTCATTGCCGTCAGCCTAGGTTTCTCCAGCACGGTGCTTACCGCCAAGCTGCTGGACGCCCGCGAGGAGCTGGACAGCTACCACGGCCGTTTGGCCATCGGCGTGCTCATTTTGCAGGACGTGGTCGCCGTTTTGCTGCTCATCGTCGCCGGGGGCGGCTCGCCGACGTGGTGGGCGCTGGTGCTGCTGGCGCTGCCGCTGGCCCGCCCGCTGCTGCTGCGCCTGATGCAGTCCGCCGGGCGCGAAGAGCTCCTGCTGATTTACGGCCTGGCGCTGGCGCTGGGTGCCGGCTGGCTGTTCGATCTGGTCGGGCTGGACGCCAAGCTGGGCGCGCTGCTGATCGGCCTGGTGCTGGCCGGGGACGAACGCTCCGACGAGCTGTACGATAAGCTGTGGGCGCTCAAAGAAGTGTTCCTGGTCGGCTTCTTTTTGCAGGTGGGGCTGGCCGGTGTACCGGACGGCCGTAACTGGCTCACCGTCGGACTGCTGCTGCTCATCTTGCCGCTGAAGGGGGCGCTCTTTTTTGGCCTGATGCTGCGCTTCCGCCTGCGGGCGCGCACGGCCTTTCTCAGCAGCATCTCGCTGACGGCGTACAGCGAGTTTGCCCTGATTGTGGTGAGCAGCGCCGCCGCTGCCGGTCTGGTGGAACCCTCGTTTGTGGTAACGACCGGGCTGTTGGTGGCCATTTCCTACGCGCTGAATGCGCCGGTGAGCCAGGCGGTGAACACGCTGTGGACGCGCTGGGAGCGGTGGTTAACGCACTATGAGCGCCCGGTCGACCATCCGGACCACGAGCCGCGCAGCCTGGGGGCGGCCGAATTTGTCATTTTGGGCATGGGACTCGCGGGCAGCGCCGCTTATGATTATTTGATCCAGCAGGGGAAACGGCCGTTGGGCATTGATGCCGATCCGGCGCAGATACAGCGGCAGTTGCGGGACGGCCGTCGCGTCATTTACGGCGACGCCAACGACAATGAACTGTGGACCGAGCTGGACCTGAGCCACGTGCACGGCGTGCTGATGACCCTGGGCAGCACCAACGCCGAGGTGCGCGCCGCCCGCAACCTGCGCCGCGCCGGCTACGACGGCTTCATCGCCGCCTTCCTGCGCGAGGCCGCCAGCCGCCAGGCGCTGCAAGACGCCGGCGTTACCGTCTCCTTCCTGCCCATCGCCCAGGCCGGCCGCGAGCTGGCCCAGGCCGCCCTCGGCCAGGAAACTGCGCCAACTCAATGACCATTTTTTATGATTCTTGCAAAGCGCGATCCAGCAAATCGCCAACTTGAATTTCTGTGGCCCACTTTTGCAAATAGGCAAAATCTAATTTATCTGCCCGTGTTTTGATAACGCCCAAAATGTCCCGCCATTGACGCTCGGACGTTTCACCGCCCAGTCGAAACCACTCAAGCTTGGAGAGAATGGTATCTTCAGGCGTGGCAAACTTTGCGCTGATTTCCGTTTCAAAGGTAAAGGTTTGCCTTTGGGCACGGGTAAACTGCGATTGCAAAAAAGGACGTGGTGCAGGAATGAAAACATCAACTTTGAAGAAGGTCTCGCGGTGGATAATGTTGAAACTTGTGTTGCGCTGGATAGATGAGGCAATCATCTCTTCGTCTATGTAGAAATCGTCTTCCAGGGTAGAGACGAACGGCCGTATATGTTCCTGGCGCATTTCGGCAACAATGTCCGCATCTTGGGTCGTCCGCACCATACCGTACAACACAGAAGCCAATGAGCCGCCGATGAGATAAGGGACGTTTAGCTGCTCGAAAACGGTTGTTACCAAAAGCGTCACCTCGATTGGCTCATTCTGCATTGCCGGCTTCTCCGTAAACTTTACGCGCCAGTTCCTCACCCAACAACAAATCGGCCAGCTTGCGGCGCAGTTCTGCTTCTGTTGCTTGCGGATACTGATCACGTAAACCTGTCAACGCCAGCATGCGTGCGGAGGCGTTTAACTGTGCCAGCATGTTCATCTTTTTAGTTGGGCTGGCTTGCCGCCACAACTGGATTTGTAAAGCTTCCATTTTGGGGTGGGTGTCAGCATACAAGGCCGTCATGACATCGTATCTCCGTAGATTTCTTTGCCGTAATTTGAATCATTGACATTCTCCAACCTCCCTCCGCCAAGAAGCAAGGTCACTATTGTTAAATCAAACAAAATGCTTTGGAAATTGCTCTTCAAAGTATTTCTTAGGTTTGCTAGATACAAAGAATTTAGCATGAGTATAGGTATCTTTATGCCCAGAAAGAAAGGTCTTTTCCCTGTTGATGAGCTTCCTTACTATTTCTATCGCCTCTGGGTATAAATTCCAAATATCGTTCAAATTTGCAGATATTTTCTCAATACCTTGATGATCAGCCATTTCACCTAAAAAATAGAGAATATAATAAGACGCATATAAAATGAACGATTCATCCTCATACTCATGGTCCGGCAAGGTTAGTATTTCTGCCTTTCGTCGATTTTTAGCTTCTTCAATCCGATCAAACAACCTATAGGGTAAAATCACTTTGTCGGCATTTATTGAGTCATTAAAAATATCTTCATATTTTTCTGCAAAGATTAGCCTCTTTTTATTCTTCGCCTCAGCCGGCATCTTGTTATAAAAAGCAAACAACACTTGGCCTGCTTTTTCTGCATCAATTCTTAAATGTCGTGGTTGTCCAGAATATTGGTTCTTCTTTCTTTCATAATAAAGGCCTTTTGCGAAAAACTCGGTTTCCAGTTTTTGTTGGGCATAGTCGATAGACCGAATATCTCTGCTGCTGACTGGGTTTTGACTATTTGTGTATTCTGCTATGTTTGTACTAAGACTTGAACTCTTAGTTTCGTATATGCGACACAACAAGTCTACATACTCAAGCTGCTCTGAGTTTTCAAGAAAAGCTTCGTACAATGCGTGAATTGTTTGACTGCCATTGACAACTTGAAGATTTTTCAGCTCTATTAAAGGACCACGTTGAGTCTTTGGATACTCATACATATCACACGTTATCGTTATACCGTTATTAAAATAGAAAAAGCGGTGGTTGTCTGAAGATAGCACTGTATTTTTGATATTCCTATTTACACGAGATCTCTGTCTTAAGTAAACCCTGACATTATCTTCAAACGCATCTTCAAGAATATTGTATTTCTTAAGTTTATCGTAATCATCTATATCTGCTGAATTACGAATCTCTTCATCATCTAGTACAATTCGGATTAGATCACGAGCATCAACATTAACTATTAATGCTCTTATATCTCCGTCTGTTTTTTCAAAATTATTTCTGTCAATGCCTTTTATTTTTGCGTTGATTATTTGTTTGTCCTTCTTCGTTAAAAGATCGACAAATTTATCCATCAAATGATACTCAAATTCAAAATTCGAGTGGACACTTACTTCTCGTTCAAAGCGGATTTTTTCATCTTTAATCAATCCCTTGTAGAGATTTGCACATAGATGAATTTTGTAATTGGGGTTAACAGTCTGGTGGACTTCCCAAATTTCCCCGATTTTGCTGGCTAATACTGGATTGACCGTATTTAACAGCTCTTTATCCTTACTGAACAGACCATTCAAAAAGTTGACAATTTTGTCAATTTCAGATGAAGGAAAGTGATTATCTGTTTTTTCAAATTTTTCTGTGTATTTGCAGTTGAACAAATGAATAACTGGTTTCACGTCAGCAGTATCAATGTAAACAGAATCGATTCCCCGATCGTGACCCGCCCGACCACCTATTTTAGCTAAATAGCTATTGTCGGTTATAGAGTCTTCAATTTCATCATCTTGAAGCCCCAGAATAAGATTTAACACAAAGAAATAGAAAGCATCCTGCGGCTCTTTATCGAGATCGACTTGGATTTTTTCAACATGGCTTTTTACTGTCGAATAATCTTGAAGCGATGGCATAATAATCTTTCCTCAAAAAAGTACATAACTTATTTCAAAACGGGCAGGTCAAGTATACAAAAGATAACATCAACCACAAACGGTAAACAGTAGAGTCAAAAAGGGACACATGATGCCTTTTCAAACTTATTCGTTTCCCGTCCTCATTGCGTTGGGTATAATCAGCGCAAGGAGTATGTTGGTTATGTTTGAACAAGATCGGGTGCTGGTGCGCTTGCAGCAGCGGGTGATGAGCGAAGGGGATATTGTGGCCTGCTTTTTGGCGGGGTCGTACGGCCGTCGCCAATCAGACCCCTATTCCGATATGGACATCGCCCTGGTGTTTGCCGACGAGCCGGCCCGCGAACGGGCTTGGCGGCAGCGGCGCGACTTTGTGCAGTCGGTGATGCAGTACGTGCCGGCCAAATCGTTTGATGCGGAGCATGTACGGCCGTATTTCCACATCGCCCTCTACAGCAACGGCACCAAAGCCGACTACCGCTACGAGCTGCAAGCCGAGCTGGAACCCAACCCGTGGGACCGCGACATCCGCATCCTCAAGGACCACGACGGCTGGGCCAACCGCTACCAGGACGTCTGCGCCCGCGCCCTGCTGCCCCAGCCCCGCCTCACCGCCGCCGAGCTGGCCGCGCTGGACGAACGGTTCTGGGTGATGCTGTGGGACGCCTTCCGCCTGCTGCTGCGCGGCGACGGCGACAAGCCGTTTACGATCTACCTGGAGCTGCTGCATTTTACCCTACCACCCCTGCTGCACGTCCTGCCGCTGGAAGTCCCGGCCCGCCAGCCCTTGCTGCATGCCCAGTTTAACCACCGGGACACAAAGGCAACGGCCGTTCACTTAGCCAACCTGCTGCAAGCGTATCTCAATGCAAGAACGGCCGTCGTCCAGCGATTGCACCTTGATTTTTCACCAGACACACGTTTTGAAACGGCCGTGCAAAACTTAATCAAAAGCAAACTCTAATTATGAACGCGAAGATTTCCGACTTGTCATTTCGACCGAAGGGAGAAATCTTTCATCTTCCGTTGCGCTTTGATTTTGCCAGTTAGAAAGATTTCTCGCCAAAAAGCGGCTTGAAATGACAAGTGAGATGCTTATGCCCCTAACCCTCACCCCCCAAGACCAGGCCATGCTCCACGGTGAGTTTGGCGAAGCAACCAAAATGGCTATGCGCATTTTAAGCACAATGGCCAACGTGTACGGTGCCAGCGAACTGCTGGACATCGAATCGGCCCACATCGACGGCTGTTTGTACCACGGCCAATCCGGGCTGGACTTTGCTGAGCGGCTGGTGGCCGGCGGGGCGCAGGTGCGCGTGCCCGCCACGCTCAACGTGGGCGCGATTGATTTGATGCACCCGGAGCAATTCGCAGGCAGCGCCGATCTGGCCGACCGCGCCACCCGCCTGATGGCGGCGTACCAGCAGATGGGCTGCGCCCCGGTCTGGACCTGCGCCCCCTACCAGGCAATGCACCGCCCCGCCTTCGGCACGCAAATCGCCTGGGCGGAGAGCAATGCCATCGTTTTTGCCAACTCCGTTTTGGGGGCGCGCACCAACCGGTACGGCGACTTCATCGACATCTGCGCCGCGCTCACCGGGCGGGCGCCGGCCGTGGGGCTGCATCTGCCCGAGAATCGTCGTGGCCAAATTGTGTTTCATCTAGACAACATTCCCTCAGCATTGCTACACGAAGACGTTTTCTTCCCGGTGCTGGGCTACTTTGTCGGTGCCCACAGCCGGAACCAGGTTCCGGTCATCATGGGCCTGCCACCGGAGACAACGGAAGACCAGCTTAAGGCGCTGGGGGCAGCAGCGGCTTCTTCCGGGGCGGTGGCGCTGTTTCATGCCGTGGGCGTGACGCCGGAAGCGCCCACGCTGGCCGAGGCGCTGTACCACCAGCCGCCCGCAGCGGAACGGTTCGTGACGATGGCTGATATACGAGCAATGCTGAGTAAATTGGCGACGGTGGAGGACGGCCGTATCGAGGTCGTCGCCCTGGGCAGTCCCCACTTTTCCCTGGCCGAATTCGAGAAGCTGCTGCCGCTCATCGAGCAGTTCCCACCCCACCCTGAGGTTGATTTTATCGTCTGCACCAACCGGCTGGCGCTGGGCGCCTTGCAGCAGCGCGGCTGGCTGGACCAGCTCAAAGCCGCCGGGGTGCGCGTCATCGTCGATACCTGCGTCGTGGTCACACCCATCGTGCGCCGGCACGGCGTGCTCATGACCAACTCGGGCAAGTTTGCCCATTACTCCCCCGGCAACATTGGCCTGGAAGTGATTTTTGGCAGCCTGGAGGAGTGTGTGCGGTCAGGTGCGCAGGGGGAGGTTTGGCGGGACGAGTCGTTGTGGGTAAAGGATTAACCGCAAAGGACGCATAGCACGCAAAGATTTTTCATTTTTCCTTTGCGCTCTTGGCGCGCTTTGCGGTTCAAATAGGGCAAAACAATCATGACGCACAAGTTTCAGGCAAATGTTCTGGTAGAAGGAGAGGCCACCGGTGAGGCGCTGGTTTTGGTGGAGCCGTTGAGTTTGTGGGGTGGCTTGAACCCGGAAACGGGCGAAATTATCGACCGGCGGCATCCGCAGGCGGGGCAGATTGTGACCAACCGGGTGCTGGTTTTGCCGTCAGGGCGGGGGTCCAGCAGCGCCAGCAGCATATTGCTGGAGGCGGTGAAGCAGGGCACGGCGCCGGCAGCCATCATCACCTCGGAGACGGATGGGATTTTGGCGCTGGGTGCGGCCGTTGCCCGGGAGATGTACGACCGGTCGCCGCCGGTGCTGGTGCTGGCGCGAGAGGATTATGCGCAAATTCAAACGGGGCAGCAGGTAGAAATTCGTGCTGATGGCTTTGTCATTCTGGATGGAGCGCAGCGAAATGAAGAATCCCTCTGAACCATGCTTGCCCGATCCTTCAAACGCGAGCCAACAAATCTCCCATTTTACCCCGTAGGGATGCTTCGCTTTGCTCAGCATGACAAGATTAGGGGATGTAGCGCTTCATGAAAACCGCCACGCTTTCGTTTTTTACATCTTCATTGCTGTAAAACGACAGATCAATAGCGTCGAGGACAAATCCCAGCTTGCGGTAAGCACGAATGGCGGGCACGTTGCTGCTTTGCGTTTCACACACGATGACGCGCAAGTTGTGGGAGACGGCCGTTGCCACCATCTGCTCCATCAACTGTCGCCCAATCCCCTGCCCGCGCAACGACTCGATTACGTGAAACTCCCAAACGCGCAGGCTGCGGTTCCACGCCTCGGCACCGGCAATGGCCACACCCACCAGCTGTCCATCTGCAAAAGCGCCCAGCGACGTGCCCTCGGCTATGATGACGGCCAGACGGTCTAATTCTTCTTCATCAAGATGATCGTAACTAATAGTTCTGGGGGTAGGAAGAGTGACAAGTTTGAGGGTGACGGCCGTTTCCGTTTCGGTCTCATCTTTATGGATGGCATATTTTTCGTCCGTCGTGTAACCTGTCACAATCGTAGGCAATTGTGCTACATCCGGTTCACGCAGCTGCCTCAAATACACTTCAACCATTGGCGTCGAACGTGGCGGCCAGGGCTTTAGCTTCATCCAGCCATTCTTGAATGTCGACCGCCTGCCACTTTTTCTTTTTGATGATGCTGGCAACCTGCTCGGGATTACAGTCGGCCAGGTCGGCAAAGGAGTGGATGCCGAATTCATTTAGACGACGGGCATAGGTGGGGCCAATGCCGCGAATGAGCTGAAGCTCACTCTTGCCGCTGTAATTCATCTTCGTTTGCACATCCTCCATCGTGTCCTGCATCTTCTGGATGTGGGCATCGGCCGTCTGCAATTTCGCTTGGGCAACGGCAAGCTGCTGCTGCACCGCTTCGGCTTCCTGCAATTTCTGCTGCAAGGCGTCAATTTCTGCGGTCAGCTCCACATTCACCACTTCCGCCTGTTGCAGTTGAACCTGGGCGTTGTCTCTTTCGCTTTCCATCGCGGCCAGCTGCGTCTCGGCGGCCAGAGCTTTTTGTTCCAGGTCGGCCACCACTCCCTGCATCTGTTGCAGCTCTTGTGTGATCTGTTCAACTTTGGCCTCCAGGGTAAATATCTCAGCCTCCATGAGCTGCACATCTCCCTCAAGGCGATTATTGTCGGTTACGGCCGTTGCCACCTTTTCTTCGGCCGTAGCGCGCAAGCCTTCTACTTCTTCCAGCCGCTCTTGCGATTCCTGCAGATTTTCTTTTAGCGTCTCATTGGTTTTAATCGTTGTTTGCAGCTGCTCGCGACCGGCGTTGATTTCGGCAAGCTGGCGGGCGATCGTTTCTTCGAGCTGGTTGCGTTCTTCAAGCGCCGTTACCAGCTCCTTTTGCGCCATCCGCAGCTCTTGCTCGTTGGCCCTGTGCTGTATTTGAAACCGTTGCAACGTGGCCAACGTTTTTTGTTTTTCTGAATTGGCTTCCTGCAACTGACGCACCAATGTCTGGCTGTCCCACCAAAGGGCAAACAGCACCCCGGCGACCAAACCCACAACTCCGGCCAAAACCAGTTCCACTGTCATCCCGCACTCACCTTACTTTTTAGGTGACAGTCACTTTCTTTAGGTTTTGTCTATATACATGACCAACTTAAATGACTGTCACCTATGGTCTTAATGCTTTTTTGACTCTTCCAAAATATTCTTGGCACGCCCTAAACGAACTTGTAAAATATCAGCCAGGCGCTCGGCAGAGAGTGCTTTGAGTTTGGCAAAACTGTTGATGCCGGCTTCCTGGAGACGGCCGTTAAACACCGCACCAATCCCCTTCACCCGCGTCAAATCATCCGGCTCAGCAGCCGCTTCTTCTTCACGGCTTTTGGCAAGAAATGAGGGTACATCGGCAGCCCGTCCCGGCAGAGGAATGCTGCGCAGCGCCTCTGGCACTGAAGCCCCTTCAGCCAGCTCTGTTTTTAGCTGGCGCACCCGCTTTTCCGTAGCGGCCAGCTTATCCAGCAGGGCCAGCGCACCATCTTCAGCAGAGGTGCTTTTTTGCCAATACCAGATCAGCAATCCGACCAGCCCGCCAATGAGCAGGCCAATCATAAAGTTAAAGGAATGTTTTTGTTTCATACGGAACCTATCAGTTGGAGATAACAAACCGCCCTGCGGTCGATTTGCTAAACATAACACACGGTTTAGGCATCATTCTAATTGGTTCTACCGATAGATGCAATATTTTGTCTTTTGTAGACAGGGCTTTTCTGAAATCAAAAACAATGGAACACGGATAAACGCTGATGACGCGGACAAAAATATCAGCGTTTATCAGCGTTAACCCGCGTCCTATTCATTGAGAAGTTAAACTACTGAAAACCATGCTCTTACAACGGAGTTTGCGATAGAGGCGTGATGCGGGAATATGATTTAAGAGGTTTGCACGTTATTCTTGCTCGCGCAGGTAGAGGTTGAGCGCTTCGCGGGCGGCGGGCAGATGCTGCATAGCGCGCCAGTTGCCTGAAATGGCGGCGGGGGCTTCTAAATCGAGGAGGAGCTGAAAGGGATCGGTTTGGGTTTGTTCGCCGGCGGCTTTGGTTTGCTGCCAATACGGCCGTAACGCCTCCTCCCACTGCCCATACCGCTGCCGCAGCCAGGGCCACACCCGGTCGAACTCGGGCTCTGCCTCGGCCAGCGCCATCTTTTCCCGATGCACCAGCACCACCAGCCGCTCCAGCCGGTCCCAATAGGCGACAAACTCGTCAAGGGAGCGATTTCTTGACCATTGGCTGAGGAAGCGGGTAAAGGGATTCATATTAGCGGCAAATGAGGACGGGCTGCTTGTATTCCAGCAAAACCCGGTTGAGCGTGCTGCCCAGCACCAGGCTTTTCATGGAGCTCAGACCAAAACCGCCCATGATCATAAAATCGACGTTTTGCAATTCGGCCGTTTCCAGCAAAGATTGCGCCGGCGGGCCAACGGGCAGCAGGTAGTCGGCCTCCACGCCGGCCAGGCCCAGATACGTTTTGGCCCGCGATTGAATTCGTTTAGCGGTGTCCAGCTTGCCGTTACCGTTGCTGCTAACCGTCACCACCGTGAGCCGGGTTTGCCAGCGGCTGGCCAGGTAGGTGGCCACAAACAGCGCTTCTTCGGCTTTGGGGCTGCCATCGTAACCCAGCAGGGCATGTTGCAAAGGGGAGACGGCCGTTGGCACCACCATCACCGGCCGCGGCGTGCGCTTGAGGATGGTTTGCACACCGGAAGCCAGGCGCTCCAAAATGGATAGACCAGGCGGGCGGTTCAGAGCCAACATCACCAGATCAGAGTAAGCGGCACGAGCGACAACTTGGCGGGCCACGCTACCAAACTCCACGCTAAAGTTGGCCGGCACCCCGGCAGCATTGGCCCGGTTGTAAAATTCATCTCGAATGGGGGCAGTGCTCTCTTCGGCCGCTTCTTCATCTTTGGCATTAGAAACGTAGATGCCGTGGATACGGCCGTTCTCCCGCTGCATCAACAAGATCGCCTGGTCCAACACGCGCCAATCATCCGGCTGGCCAGAGATAGCGACCAACGTTTCTTCAAACAGCTTGTCCAGGCCGCGCTGGCTGAGCCGGTCTTGCCGCCACTGTCCGGCAGCGGGACCAAATTCCAATTCGTCCGGCACCATCGCCTCAATTACGCGTGAGACGGCGCTGCCCGGCTTTTTCTTGCGCTGCATGTCGGTGACGGCCGTTTCCGCATCCACCTCCCAACCCAATGCCTCCTTCATCTCCGCCCGGTGTTCCGCCAGCAAAATATACATATCTGCTTCCGTCCGCTCCGGAAAGTCGCGCATAATTCCCTGCTCGCGAATCATCTCAACCACAGGCATGTATACCTTATCATACCAGTGGGCCACGGCCTCCTCATAAGAAACCTCTCGCTGAAAATCAAGCCCCATGAAGTAGCGATGCACCTCAATATGATCGAGCAGCAGTGAGTAATGGGCACAGAAAGTCATCAACAGGTCGGCGTCTGGACGCAGCTTGTCTAAATTGGTCCGCTCTAAAAAGTCGGCGTAGCGGCTTTTGCAAATGAGTTCATCGGGATCATCGTCGGCGGTGAGGGAGACTCGCGTTTTTACCTCGGTGACGAAGGCCGAGATGGTGGGCGCTTCCAACTGGCGAGCAATGGAAACGCGGTGATTGCCATCGATGACAAAATAGGCATCCCCCAACTGATAAACTTCAATAGGCGGCAAACCGGTCAGATCAGAAACGGCCGCTTTCACGCTGGCCCAACGATGACCGCCGCTGTCACTTTTGGGTAAAAAGCTGCGGGTAAAATCCTTGTAGCGCCCTACGCTGCCAATGATCTTGTCTACTGGGATTTCCTGCAGGCCGCGCTCGCGCACGTTGGTAACTTTCAATTTTTGTTTAACATCATCATAAGACAGCAGCTCGGTTTGCTCACCGGTAAATCGGGTCAGCAGCTGCTGCATCGCCGCCTGCCGCCGTGCCTGGTGAAAATCTTCCAATGCTGCCTGAAAGTGATACGGATTTTGTGAACTCATGTTTAATTTAAGGGAAACGGATGAACACAGATACTTCGGCTGCGCTCAGTGCAAGCTTTCACAGATAAAAACAAAATCTGTATTCATCTGTGAAAATCTGTGTCCTATTTACCTACCTACAAATCAATATCGGATGCTTAAATCGTCGCAAAACTTCATCGACGGTGCTACCCAGCATAAAGTGCATCATCGGCCGGAAGCCAAAACCGCCCACGATGAGAAAATTAATGTCGTACTCAACGGCCGTTTGCAAAACGGCCGTGGCAATCGGCGCTTGCCGCAAAACATACGTCGCATCCATGACGCCATGTGATTCTAAATATTGGCGCGCATTCTGCAGCGCCTCAGCGGCCGTGTATTCAGTTTCCACCGTCACAACCGTCAGCGACAGCGGCCAGCGCGTGGCCAGATAGGTGGCCACAAACAGCGCTTCATCTGCCTTGGGGCTGCCATCATAAGCCAACAGCACCCGGTCCATGGCCGTTTCTGCGCCGCCGGGGATGGCCAAAATAGGTCGCGGGCAGCGCTGCACCAATTGGCTGATTCGGTTACCCAATCGAGCTAACGGCTGTGGCCCAGGCGGGTGCTCCAGATTCAGCACCACCAAATCGGCAAAGACGGCGCGCTTAATGATCACCTCTACAACCGCGCCGACTTCAACGGCAAATTCGGCTTTGACGCCTGCTTCACTGCAAGTGTGCAGAAACCGGTCGCGGATGTGGCGCACCTTGGCGCTGTCTCGCTCCGCTTCACGGGCCACGATATGCAAGCCCAGCAGGCGATCATCGTCGCGCAGGGCCAGCTTCACCACCTGGTCCAGCATGTGCCAGTCACTTTCGCTGCCGCGAATGCCAACCAGATAATCGGCAAAAAGGCAGCCACGCTCCCGCGTTTCCTGAAATTCGCGCCAGCGTCCCGGTGGCGGCCCTTCGATCAGCTCCGCCGGTACCAACGTCTGGCGCAGCCAGCCGGCCAGTCCACGGGGACGTTCGCTTTCTTCGGCGGCTATTTGGGAAACGGCCGTTTCCGGTTCAATCTCCCAGCCCAGCGCCGCTTCCAGCTCGGCGCGCCGTTCGGAAAACAGAATGTACATGTCGGCTCTGGTGCGGTCGGGGAAGAGCCGCATGATGCCCTGGGCCTGGATATGCCGCAGCACGGGCAGATACACCTCATCGTACCAGCGGCAAACGGCCGTTGCATCATTAACCGGCTCGCCCTTCTCTGCCAACAGCGCGGCATGGGCCTCAATCTGGTCCAGCAAAAGCTGGTATTGGCCACAAAAGGTCATCAGCAAATCGGCATCCGGGCGCAGAACGTCCAAATTGGTCTGGTCTAAAAATTCCGCATAGCGCGCCTTGCAAATGATCTCATCCGGATTATCTTCCGGCGAGAGCGGCACGCGCAGCTTCACCTCCGTGACGCGGGCGGTAATGGTATCACTGCCCAACTGCCGGGCGATAGAGACGCGATGATTGCCATCAATAACAAAGTAGACGTCGCCAACTTTGTACACGTCGATGGGCGGCATACCGGACATATCGTTGACGGCCGTTTTCACACTGACCCATCGTTCCTCATCACTGTCATGCTTGGGCCAAAAGGTGCGCGTAAAATCCTGATAGCGCCCCACGCTGCCCACGATGGCGTCCAGCGAAATCTCGCGCACGCCCTGCTTCACCTCATCGGTGGATTTTATATACCGGCACACATCATCATACGCCAATAAATCGGCCGATTTGCCGGTGAGCCGGGCCATCATCTGCTGCATCGCGGCCGCCCGGCGGGCCCGCTTGAAATCTTCTACAGCCGAATTGTAAACAACTGTTCCTGGAATAGACACGGTTCAACCTACCTAAAAATAGTGAGATTTTTTCGCACATTATACACATCTGCAAGGGAATAAATCTAATTCGATAACAAACTGTTAAAAAGACCTTAAACGGCCGTTAGCAAACAAATCTGCCCCGCTTCCGGTAATCAGAATATACCCCTTTACCCAACATTGTACAGTGCAAAGGGCACAATCATGAATAGCAAAAGTAACTATACAGGGGTGAGGTCAGGCACAAGAATATCGCCAGACCAGACAGA
>CALBTC010000067.1 GCA_937967805.1 uncultured Anaerolineaceae bacterium | reverse complement strand
GCATCCGTCGTGCCAAATTCGCCTTCCTTACGAGGTTGCAGCTTTGCGAGGCTCTCCGTGAGCACTGCTTTTAGCTCGTTGGCCCGGGCCAGCGTGCCATCGGCATTGCCATTTTGTGCTAAACGCCCCACCACAAGCGGCAGGCGCGTGAGTGGACTGCTGGCCAGTTTGGGTAAATTCCCCATCTGGCTAAGCGCCCGGCGGGTGAGCCGGTCAAACTCTTTAGTGGGTAAATCAAGCGGGTTACGCGCAGCGTTGAGCCGCTGGGCGGCATTGTCCTCGGCCCGTTGTGCCGCACGGGCATGGCGCAGTTCAGGCGCATTGATGAAGGCTATCTGATCGACCAAACCCTGCACCGGGCCTGAAAATGTTTGAATGAGCACGGCCGCCGCCACGCTGCTGAGGAGCAGCACCACCAATGGAAAGCTGAGACCAATCCAAATGGTCATCACCAGTATCACCTGGCCACCAAAAATGAGCGCGGTGAAAAATGAGTAATCCAGCGCACGCAAAAAGTGGGGCACCCACGCTTCCCCCTTGTCTGAAGCATCAAGCTGGGTGATGACTAGGCCAAATAGAAACAAATCCAGACCGATGGTGACTGCCAGCCACAGGGGCATGGTCTGGTTATTGGGAATGATGATGAAGCCAATGGCAATGCCATAAGCAAAGATGCAGACCAGACTGGCACCGAGGAGGAATTGTTGACGGCCGTATCGCTCTTCCCATGCCGCCCGGTTGGGAATCAGCCACACCATCGCCGCCAGCCAGAAAAGTGCCGGCAGCACCACAAACAGCCGCTGCAACCGGTACAGCGTCAGCGCCAGCCGGGCCGAAGGCGCAAACGCGCCCAACAGGACAGTGGCAACGCCGGCGGCAAAGGTAATCATGCCCAACCCGGCCAGCCACAGCTGTAACCGGCCCGGATCGCGGGCAATGAGGTAGCAGCCCAGCCAAAAGGTGAGGAAGAAAAGGACGGTGTACAGGATGAGAACTGTCAGGCTCATAAATGGATTGTACGAAGGAGGTTGCGCAATAGGCAAATTGCCATTGACATGTGGAAGCTATTTAGATATTATTCTATTTAGATTTATATCTAAATAGCTAATAGCATGAAGGAAGGCACCTATGGAACCGGCCCAAGCAACCCTGCTGCAAGAAGAAATAGAAAACGTTGCAACAACGGCACGACGGCGATTAGAAATCGGCAACATATTGGCAGAGATGGGGGATTCACGACCCGGTGTTGCCGTAAAAGGTGGCGTGCCGGATATCGCCTGGCTGCCGGTCGCGCCCGGCGGCGAGATAATGATTCCCCGCCATTGGCGACCTGACGCACCAGGCGAAACAGAAAAGTTCATTCACAAAGGGCCATTTCATGTAGAGCCATTTTATATTGCCAAATATCTCGTGACTTTGGCCCAATATCAAGCTTTTATCGATGCTGGGGATGGGCATGGCAAACTCATTTGGTGGCAGGGAATGCCCGTAACTTATCAACGCCAAAAATTGGCTGAGCAGCAATCGATATTAGCGAATCGTCCTCGTGACACTATTTCCTGGTATCAAGCCGTTGCCTTTGCCCGTTGGCTGAACCATCGGCTGCAAGGATTTGAGCTGCCTCATCCAACCGGTCAGGGAGTGATGGAGGTAGAGAAAAATGCACAGGTTCGATTGCCCACAGAATGGGAATGGCAGTGGGCTGCCCAAAACGGTGTAGAGGAACGGCCGTACCCCTGGGGTAACTTTCGTCCAAACTTTGCCAACACGGCCGAATTGGGGCTGAAACAGTCAACGGCCGTCGGCATGTTCCCTCAAGGGGGTGCGGCCTGCGGCGCTCTGGACATGGCAGGGAACCTGATGGAGTGGTGCCTCAATGACAAAGCCGACCCAACCATCATCGATGTTGGCAGCACGGCCACAAAAGTACTGCGTGGTGGCGATTGGGGTTATAATTCAGATAATGCAACCACGCGCTACTGTGACGACGAAAAACCAAATGCCCTGGATCCGTTAAACGGCTTTCGGCTCGTCTTGGGATCAATTTTACAGAATGAGTGAGGAACAGTTTCAACAATTACTCAGCTTTTTCAAAGTGCTGGGCAACGAAAGCCGCCTGAAAATTTTGGGCCTGCTGGCCAACCAGGAGCGCAGCGTGGGTGAGCTGGCTGCGCTGCTGGAACTGCGCGAACCGACCGTTTCCCATCATTTATCCACGATGAAGGAACTGGGTCTGATCAACGTGCGGGCCGAAGGCAACAACCGCATCTATTGGCTCGACGTGAAGTTTTTGGAGAGCATGAGCAAGGATATTTTGTCCCAGGCGCGGTTGGCGGAGCTGGTGCCGGATGACGCCACAAACGAGTGGGAACAGAAGCTTTTGAGTAACTTTGTGGCAAACGGCCGTCTCACCCAAATTCCCACCCGTTATAAAAAACAGTTTGTAATTATGAAGTGGGTCGCCAACCATTTTGAATTCGAAGTGCGCTACCCGGAAGCGGAACTGAACGAGGTGCTCAAGAAGCTGCATCCCGACTTTGCCTCTCTGCGCCGCTACCTCATCGACCACAAGCTGATGGCCCGCGAAAACAACGTTTACTGGCGCATCTTGCCAGAGGAAGTGACTTGAATCGTTTACCCACCAGTTGGCAAACCGACAGGCTGCACATCGCCGATGGCGTTTTAGAAAATGTGCCGCGACTCATGGCCATTTTTAATGCGTGCAGCCACATTGGGCAGTGGGACCCAACGTTTAAGATTTATCCGGAGGAGGAGTTTACCGGGTTGGTGACGAAGAGTATATCAGATGGGGTTGGGAACGGCCGTTTCCAACTCCAAACCATTCGCCAAAATGATCAGATCATCGGCTACTTCCACTGCTATCATCACAATCCCCACCCACACACGCTCTTCGTCTCCATGTTTGTGCTGCACCCCGATTATCAGCGGGGCGGTTTCGGCACTGAATTTGTGCAAGGTTTGGCACAGAAGGTCAAAGCCACCGGCTATGAAGCGATCTGGTTGGAAATCTTCCTTAAAAACTGGCCTGCCCTCCGCTTCTGGATCAAGTCCGGCTTCACTACCATCATTGATATGGACGGCGCGCCCCAGCACGATGCCACATCCCATGCCAGCATCGTCGTTGCCAAAACCCTTTAACTCTGCGTCCTATTCTTGAAAAATCAGGGGGTTGACTGCTTGTTTTTCTGCTGTGGTGGCAGTGGTGGGCGCTGCCGTGTGCCGTTGACGTCACTATCCATAGCGCCCGTGGCATACGCATGTTGGTCCTGCTTATCATCTTCTTCCGGCACAAACTGCTCCGGCGGATTATCATCTTCGGTCCAGCCTTCGGCGCGCCATTCTTGAGCGGCTTCTTCAACGTCCAGCGCGTTGTGATCTTGTAACAACTGGGTGGCCTCTGCTTTTCTCTCGCTGCGGCAGGCAACGGCAACCAGCGTGTGGCCGCGGCGCAGCGCTTCCGTTTGGTAGGTGGCCTGCTTTTCCGGCACGCCTTTTTCCACCAGCCAGCCAATCAGGCCACCACTAATGCCGCCAGCGCTGGCCCCCATCACGGTGGTGTATATGGGACCGGCAATGACGGCCGCACCCACCACGGGCAGCGTGAAAACCGAAACACCGAACAGCAAGCCGGCCAGGCCACCTAATGCACCACCGGCCAGAGCTCCGGCTGCGGCCGTATCTCGTGGATTTTCGCCTTCAGCCGCTGCCCCTTCCACAATGGATTCCGTATACTTCCCGTCAGGGTCCGGCACGACCAGGCTAATCTGCTTCCGCTCATAGCCATGCTGCAATAAAGCCTCAACTGCTTGACGAGCGTCGGCTACATCCTTATAAATTGCGCTAACTGTTTCACTCATAGTTCCTCTTTTGGGCAAAAACAAGACTCTGATTTCACTTTACATCATAAAAGAAATCAGTTTCAGCATCATGTATCAGGATATAGGTGAACAGGCACATTTTTACCGGCACGAGCTGGTGCTACGGCCGTATTCTAAAATTACCGCTTGACAAAGTGTAGCTTTCACACTATACTGCTCACATCTTAATTAGTGTAATAAATACACTTACTTGCGGTTATTCAAAACTCTGGCACAAAAGGAGCCTCACATGAACAAATTCCCCAGTTTTTACGACCCCAGCCGCATTGGTACGCTGTACTATCCCGACGTGGCCACCATCGCCGCCGAAGCAACAACCGCCGGTCTAAAGCCGGCCGTCGAAGACAAACAAGATGTCCATCTGGTTATCATCGACATGCAGGTTGATTTTTGCCACGAAAAAGGCAGCCTGTATGTGCCCGGCGCGATTGGCGACATTCAACGAACCATCGAATTTATCTACAATAACGCGGAGCGCATCACCAATATCACCTGCTCGCTGGATTCCCACCTGCCCCACCAGATTTTCCATCCCGCCTGGTGGGCCGATGAGGCCGGCAACCATCCTGCGCCCTTCACGCTCATCACCTACGACGATATTAAGCAGGGCAAATGGCGGCCTTTGGTGGCACCGGTGCAGTCAACCAACTATGTCAAAACGTTGGAACAGGAAGCCAAAAAGCAGCTCACCATCTGGCCCTACCACGTGATGATTGGCAGCATCGGCAATGCGCTGGACCCGGAGTTGTTTACGGCCGTTCTCTACCACAGCATCGCCCGCAAAACGCAACCCACCTGGCTCACCAAGGGCAGCATCCCGCTCACCGAGCATTACTCCATCATCCAGCCGGAGGTGCCCGTGCCCAACCATCCGATGGGCGGCAAGAACAAGCCGTTCCTGGACACGCTGGCTCAGGCCGATGTCGTGGTCATTGCCGGGGAGGCGGAAAGCCACTGCGTGCTGGAAACGGTCGAGGACCTGGTGGAAGATTTCAGCAACCAGCCGGAGGCGTTACAGAAGATCTATTTTCTGCGTGACTGCACCTCCCCCGTGCTGCACCCGGACGTCGATTTTCACGCCATCGCCCAGGCCCGCTTCGCCGAGTTCGAAAAACAAGGCGTCAACTTCATCAACAGCACCGACAAGCTGCCCTTTTAGATAACAAGGGCGCCGCATCAAGAAGAAAATAGAACGCAAATTTACCTGATTCCCATGATCAGGAAAATCAGGCAAATTTGCGTCCCATTTCTAAAGGAATTCATCATGACAACGAACAACAACGGATTAGGCAATTTAGACAATTTGTTTCAATCGGCCCAGGCAGATGGCCTGACAAATAACACGATGGATTTGGTGGTGTCTAATTTGAACGGGCCGACGATGGCAACGGCCGTTGGCACCCCCCTCAACCAGATCGCCAGCAACGAAGTCACCCTGGCGATGAACATCATCGACATGAGCGGCTCGATGGCCCCGCACGCCGCCGACCTTATCGCCGCCTACAACGGCGACTACCTGGCCGCCATGCGCGGCTCCAGCGCCGCCGACGACATTCTCATGAGCACTATCCTGTTTAATCAGGACGTGACGTTGCTGCACGGCTACATGCCCCTCAAAGATATTATGCCGCTCACCCGCAGCAGCTACACGCCCAGCGGCTCCACTGCTCTCTACGATGCTGTGGCCGGCGGCCTGACCAACATGGTGCTTTACGCGCAGCAGCTGCGCCAGAGCGGCGTCATGGTGCGCTGCATCGTCATTGTCTACTCCGATGGCGACGACAACGCCTCTAAGCAGCGCGCCGCGCAGATTCGCCGAGCCGCCACCGAGCTGCTCAAGCACGAAATTTACACCCTGGCCTACGTCGGCTTCCGCTCCGGCGGCATCAACCCCGCCGAACTGCGCAAGCTGGCCGACGAAATCGGCTTCCCCGACGTGCTGGCCGCTGGCCTGGATCACCAGGAACTGCGCCGCATCTTCAACCTGGTTTCGCAATCCACCATCAGCATGAGCCAGCAAGGGGCAATGCCCGCCGGTGTGTTTAGCTAACTGCCGCAATTTAGACTCTAAGGGTTTAACATTCTACTTACCTGAACCTCTACGGAATTAAACCCTTAGGGTCTGCTAGAGAAGGTACCGCATGTTCATCCCGCTCACAACCTTGCTCATCATCATCGCCATCACCTTCATGCTGGGGATGATTACCGCCTTCATCATGATGATGAACGCCCTGGCGCGGCGGCAGAAATAAAAAAGACCGCAAAAGTGGGGCCCACTTTTGCGGTCTAAGTCTAAACTTGTCACTCCCGCGAAGGTGGGAGTCCATGCGTTTGGATTCCCGCCTTCGCGGGAATGACACTTGATAAATCAGTTATTTTCTAAAAGACAATCAGATTATCCAACTTCATCCACTGTTGAAACGATGTGACCCACCAGACCATAATTCACCGCTTCTTTGGCGCTCATCCAGAAGTTGCGGTCGGT
>CALBTC010000066.1 GCA_937967805.1 uncultured Anaerolineaceae bacterium | reverse complement strand
TTGACGCCAACCCCGCCGGCAGGTGGCTAGGCGCTTGCGCGAATTGTGAATTGTGAATGTAGTAGGGTCAAGGCGCGCCTTGACCCTATTTGCATTATGCGCCGGTTGAGGCAAAATCTGGCAAATGAGCAAGGAAACGATTTGGTTAGAAGGCGCCATTTCTGTAGAAGCCGCTTTGCGGGGAGAGTGCCGTGAAGTAACGGCCGTTTACCTGCAAAAGGGAAGCGGTCGTCGCTGGGAGCGTCGTCTGGCCAGCTTACAGCGGCTGGCAAACCGGGCAGACGTGCCCTTGCAGCTTGTGGACGAATCGTTTATTGCTGAACGGGTAACGGGGCAGTCGCATGGGGGGGTAGTGGCCGCGGTAGGTCCCCGCCGGTTTGTGCCGTTGGCATCGTTGGTTAGGGGGCAGGAACGGCCGTTTGTCGTGATGCTGGACGGCATTGAAGACCCTTTTAACTTTGGCCAGGCTTTGCGCTCGCTGTATGCTGCCGGGGTCGATGGCGTTGTGGTGCGGCCGCGAAACTGGTTTACAGCCGCCGGCGTGGTGGCCCGATCCTCAGCCGGCGTGTCGGAGCAGATGCCCATTGCCATTGCTGAAACGGCCGAACTGGCCGCCGAAACCTTTCGCAATTTGGGCTTGCGCATTGCTGCTACCAGCAACCAGGATGCCGTTTCCCTGTATGAGGCAAATTTAGTCGATCCACTTTTTTTGCTCCTGGGGGGCGAAAAACGAGGCGTAACGCGATCCTTCCTGGCCCAGGTTGATTTAGTTTTGCAGATTCCGTACCGGCAGCCTGACTTTCAACAGTCGCTGGGCGTGGTGGCTTCGGCGGCCATTGTGGCCTTTGAAATAATGCGCCAGCGGGCCCAGACATGATGGTATGAAAGCTTCAACAACGGTGGCAAAGAAGAAAGCTGGTTGGAAAACGGCCGTGAACATCATTGGTCCTATTATTGTGACCCTGCTTACGCTGGTGATTGCCATTGAGGTCGGTTTCCGGCTGTTTTACCAACTTATCCCCATTGAGGTTTGCGCCGCCGATCCCATCATCGGCACCTACACCTGCCAGCCCTATTTTGAGTATGACAAACCGATGCGCATCGGCTATCGCTACACGCCCAACTTCAAGCTGGAAGGGCTGTGGAATCCAGCCAATCCTTACCTGGCCAATTCAGAAGACAGCACTGCGCCCAGCGAGCGGGATGATTCGTTTGAATACCGCTTTGTCACCGATGATCACGGCTTTCCCAATGAGCCGGCCGCCTGGCAGGACCAGTATGACATCGTGATTGCCGGCGATTCTTTCACCATTCGCACTGCACCCGTTACCTGGATTGAGCGACTGGAGCAGCACGCCGGGCAGGAAATTTTGACATTGGGCGCGCCGAGCTGGAGTACGCTCAACCAGGCGGAAGCGATCCGGCAGTTTGGTCTGGATAAACAGCCAAAGTTTGTGCTGCTGATGTTTTTTGAAGGGAACGACATTATCAACGCCCAGCAATATTTAGAGCGCAAAGAAAGCGGTTTGGACTGGCGAGAGTATGATATGCAGGATGTTTCCTTTTACAGGCGGCTGCTTACACCCCATTTTATAACATACCTGTGGCAGCAGTTGTTTCCTCCAGAGGAGGAGCCGTCAGATTATCGCTATCCGGTTGTGGCCAACACGGAGGCTGGGCCCATTGAAACGGTATTCAAGGATGTTCATCTGCTGCCGCTCAGCGCGGATTATGAGACGTTGGCGGCCAGTGATGAGTTTACGGCCGTAAAATCCACCCTCATCGCTTTAAATGAAGAAGTGGCGGCGCACGGTGCCGAGCTGGTCGTGGTTTACATTCCCAGCAAGGAGCATGTGTTATGGTCCCGCGTGTGGGACGATGTGGACGTGAACAACGTGTTGGAACGCACCGTGACGGTGACGTTAAGCGAAGGGGACAGCGGCCGGCTGCAATGGGAACCCAACTTCCTGAGCTATGATCGTTTCAGCGAAACTACGCAGGCCCAAGAACAGTTGATGACTGATTTCACGTCTGAAGCGGGCCTTCATTTCCTTAACCTGACGCCGATTTTTTGGCAAGGCAGCATTGAAAACGGGGAACTGTATCACTATGGCGATCCGCACTGGAACCAAGCGGGTAACGATCTGGCAGCGGATGCTATTTGGGCGTTTTTGCAGTCGATATCTGAGTGAAATTGCTAAACTTGCGCCAAAAGGTGATGGTGGCTCCGACACCCAGGATTGCCCCAGAGAGAACGAAGGCAACGGCCGTAGCCATAAAACCCGTATACGATTCCGTTGGCACATTCATAATTGTGATTACCAACCCCACAATGGCCATTACCAACACCCCGCCAACGACGCCACAAACCGATCCCCAAACGAGTGCCCGAATCAACGGAGAAGGCCCCGTGGCCACAGCAGACAAGGCGGTTTGTAAAGGGTCTGGTAGTTCCTGTACAGTTAGCTGTGCCCCCATTTGTAAACGCAAAACAGCCCAGCTAACTTCCTGGCGCTGCGCCTCATCAGGGATTTCATGCAGAGAAAGATATACATTCTCACCGCGTTGGATGATGTACCTGGCGCTAAACTCGTCAACCAGGCGTGCCTGAAGCAGCTGTGCCCGCAGCGTAGGGTGAGTAATCAGCAACAGTTCATCGCTGTCTAAGGGGTGTGAAGTTGAAGGGGATAACGTCGTCATCGTACCTGGATTATGGAAGGATCGGGTATGCCTGGTCAACGTTACAAATGGTCTACTACTGTTGGGGCACTCTCGCCGTTCATGGTGGGGCGTGTTATAATTTTTTGGCTCTTTTCAAGTCAAAACGCGGGCAGCAACCAATTCGCCCGCAAAATCCAAACAGACCAATCCATTCAAAATAATTAAATGGAAATTCCCACTATAAGGAGTGTGTAAGTGAATCTGCACGAATATCAAGCAAAACGATTGTTTGCCGAGCACGGCGTGCCGATTCCCAACGGTGACATCGCCACAACCCCGGTTGAGGCGCGTGAAATTGCCAGGGAATTGGGCGGCAAAGTTGTCGTCAAATCGCAGGTGCTCATCGGCGGACGCGGTAAGGCTGGCGGCATCAAGCTGGCCAACAATCCCGACGAAGCTGAAGAAGCTGCCAGCCAGATTTTGGGCATGAACATCAAAGGATTTCAGGTCCATACAGTATTGATTGATGAACAATCCCTCGGCGGGATCGACCAGGAACTATACCTGGCGGTGCTCATTGACCGTGCCAAGCGGCGGCCAATGGTGATGGCTTCTGCCGAAGGCGGTATGGATATCGAAGAAGTGAATGAACGCACTCCGGAAAAAATCTTCCGGGCGTACATTGAGCCTGCATTGGGCGTGCGCAGTTACCAGACTACGTATCTTGCTTCAGCTATGGATTTGCCCCGTGAGCTGTGGCGTGATTTTCACAAAATTGTGGTGGGTTTATATTCTTGCTTCAAGGCTAATGATGCGTCGCTAACGGAGATTAATCCACTGGTCATCACCGGCAGCGGCAAGCTGATGGCTTTAGATGGCAAAATGTCGATTGATGATAATGGCTTGTACCGCCAGCCGCGATTGGCGGAAATGCGGGACGTGGATGAAGAAACGGCCGCAGAAAAAGAAGCCCGTCTCAGCGGCATCAATCTCATCCAGTTGGAAGGCAACATTGGCTGCATGGTTAATGGCGCCGGCCTGGCCATGGCCACGATGGACGTGGTGAAGAAGTTTGGCGAAGCGCACAACTGCGCCCCGGCCAACTTCCTGGACATTGGCGGCGGCGCGAAAGCCGAACAGGTGGCTACGGCGCTGCGTCTCATCTTGTCAGACAAAAGTGTGAAAGCGGTGCTGATCAACATTTTTGGCGGCATCACCCGTGGTGATGAAGTCGCCAGGGGCATTATTGAAGCATTGGAGCAGGTGCAAACCGACGTACCCATGGTGGTGCGTCTGGCCGGCACAAACGCAGAGGAGGGCATGGCAATTTTAGCGGATTCTGATATGGAAACGGCCGTAACCCTTTCAGACGCAGCACAAAAAGCGGTTGCCGCCGCAAAGGGGGCCAAATAATGAGTAT
>CALBTC010000065.1 GCA_937967805.1 uncultured Anaerolineaceae bacterium | reverse complement strand
GTATGGCTGAACCGGACGGCCGTTACTGCCAGGCTAACGTCATCGTCTAACAAGAACTGCTCCCCCACTTCATGAACCATCTGCCCCTGGCCTTCTTCACTGGCGATGTCGTAGTTGGCCAATGCAAATGAAACGTCATCTTCCGCAACCGATGGCAGCGCAAAGAGCGTCAGGCCCAGGCGGCTTTGGGAGAGCAGCCGGCCGGCTTCGTAATTGGCCCCCTGGCCGGTCTCGGCCACGACAAAGTTCAGCGAGGCACCGGTGTCGGTGCTGACGGTGATACGGTCACCCGGTTCCAGGTTGCGCACCATGCTGTCGGGGATGCCGATGGCGTAGTTCAGCACGGTGCCAAAAAGCCAGACGGCCACGGGATTGTCCGAAAGCATCGTCGTCTCGTTGTAACGCAGCTCCCCTTTGGGCGTCGGCTTACTGGGGTCAATCGCCAGGGCGATGGTCTCTTCGGTACGACCGTAAGTGATTTCGATGGCGCTGGGACGGCCGATAGTGAGCGCGCCACCCAGGCTGCCAATGGTTTGCAGGGAGTCATCCACGCCGGTTATTTCTGGCAGCGGGGGTGTAGGTGCGGCTGTGGCAGCCGAGGCTGTGCCGGCAGCCGATGCCTCAGCTACGGACGTGCCTTCTATGACGTCTTCTGACTCGCCCTCTCGCTGCGCCCGGCCGCGAAAGGCAAAGATGAGGAGCAGCAAGGCCACCCCCACAAAGACCCCGATTTTAATCAGGGTGCGCCGCCGTTCAGCCGTATTGTCTGGTTCTCCCAGGCTGCTCTGGGCCAGCTGCGGCAGCGCCTGCTCGTACATCGTTTCGGGACTCAAGGTAACCATACCGGGACGGCCGTCGGGCCGGATAAAGCCACCCCGCTTGAAATCGTCGCGCCGGCTGCGCAGATAGTTTAGGATGTCGGTATCGGTCCGGTTTTGTTCCGCATCGGCCAGTTCGCCCTCGATGGCCTGGCGGAAGGCATCTTGGTATTCGGGCGGAATTTCGGATAATTCCTGCTCAATGTCGAGTTCTAAATCGGTGTCAAACATGGTTTACTCCTCGCCACCAGTCTGGTTCTGCACCGGCAGGAACACCGGCAAACGAACCGCCGGCAGCCCCAGGACAATGTCGTTATTGATTTCTCCCGCCCGCACACGGGCCGACCAGCCAGGGACAAAGGGGACGATCACGCGGGCGATCGTTTCACTGGTCAGGTTGAAAATGGCCTCCCCTTGAGCATTGGTAAAAACCCGGGCCAGCCGCTGCCCCTGGCCATCTACGGCCAGAACGCTGACGTTGGCAATCCCTTCCCCAGGTCCGGGCTGCCGGTCGTTGTTGGCATCGTAATAAACCAGTAGGCGGATATGGGTTGTGGGCGTCGTTGTTTGTGGTGGTATCTGCCCCAGGTGCCGCACCGTCAATGAGATTTGCCCGGTGGTCGTGATCCCCGTGGTGGTAGTCAGCGTCGCTGCGGCTGTTGGCGCACTGCTGACCGGGGCTGAAGACTGCGGTGGGTGGGCGGCCACTGGCGCTGGGGCTGCCGGGTGGCACACAAATTCATACTGGCCAAAGCTACCGCCGCGCGCTTCGACCCGGATAACGGCCGTTTGTTCCACATCCGCTGTCCAGGCAAAGCTGGAATCGACACGCCCCACGCCCCGGTCGTCGTTCACGCCAATGTCCAGCACGGTCAGCAAGGTATCCACCTGATCCGTCACCGTTTCACAGGTATAGCGGTTGCCCGCTTTGGCGATGAACGTGAAATAGTCCACGTCGCCCGCACCAACGGTATAGGTATCGCGCAAGCCAGGCGTCACTGGTCGGGCCGTTTCCGGGCTATTGTTGGGTTCAGCCAGGTCAGGCTGCATGATGGGCGTGGGCGATGGCGTGGGCGTTGGCGTTGCCGGGGGCAACGCTGTTGGCGTAGGCGTTAAAGTGGGTGCCGCAGTTGGGGTGGCCGTCGGTTCGGCCAGAGCCACCTCCAGATCGTAATAGCCGTCATAAACGGTTGCCTTCTCCACCAGGGCCACATACCAGCCGTCGGCCGGGGCTATAAACGTCACCAGCGAGCCGACATCGGTCAGGGAACGATCATCATTCTCGGCTGCCAATTGCCCCTCCCAAAAAATCTTGAGCCGGGTATCCAGCCCACCATAAATAGTGGTGCTTACGCGCACCATCTGGCCTGTCTTGAGGTAGCCGGTGAAATAGTCCCTATCGTCGCCGGTGAGGGTCAGGTCCGGTTCGCTTTGCAGACCAATGACCGTCGCGGTCTGTGGTTCATTGTTTGCTTCAAAACGGTCTGGCGGCAGTGCGCCTTCATTTGTCGGTACGGCCGTTGGCCCGCCGCTTGGCGTTGGCGACCCCCAAGGGGTCACTGTGATGACAATGGGGGTAGGATTTTGTTCGCCATCCTGAGCTTGAGTCGTACTCGTCACGGCTGAGACCACCAGTAGCATGAAAAAGCTGAAAGGGGCTATGAATAGCCAGCGTTTCTTGAACATCTTCTTCTCCTTATTCTTCCTGAGGTTGTTGGGGATTAACGGCCGATGGTTTAATCGCCGTTGATTGCGGCACAACCATCGCGCCGGGCAAAGCAGCCATGTCGTTAACAAAATCGCGCACCACTTCCGGCCGGTAGCCATGATTGGACAGTTCCGCCTGTACAAAATCGCGCAAGCCGTACTGTAACATCTCGTCAGGTCAGCCGGGGATAGGTTCATCGCTCGCGCGCCAGCCAGCACGCCGCGCACGTTGCCGGTTTGTCCCCCAAAGCCAACAGGCATCCCGATAGCCTGTATGACAGGCTGCTCATCGGCAGCGCCCGCAGCCGCTTCCCGGCCGATGGCACCGACCAATTCGGTGCGCGTCAAGCGGCGCTGCGGCAGCAAAACCATGTCAGCCACGGCTGAAAGCTGCTCCTCAGATAAGGGCGTATTTGTGGCCTCGCGAATGGCGGCAGCTGCTTCACCGCTCTGAAAAGCAGCCAGAACAGCAGCGTCGCCCATCCCCTGATCGCGGTATTGGGCCACCAGATCGGTCGTTGCTGTGGTGGCTGTTTGCACGGCAGTTGCCGTATGCTGGCTGACGGCCGATTGAATCAAATTGGCGTTGCGTTCGCCGGTGTAAACAACCAGCGTTTTGTGGGCTGCCTGACCGGCCAGCGAATGGGGGTCTTCCAGCCGCGCCAGAACATCATGAATTACCTGCCCCCGTGACTCCTGATACGGTTCCAGGCGAACAGCGCCGGTTGAAGGTGTAGTTGTTTCGTGTTTATCTTCACGGCCGTCGCGATCTAAATCTGGGGCAGCGCTGACGATGTTGACGTTCTGTATCTTTTCTTTATCAGCGTTGCGGGCAACGCCAAATCCCATATCGTTATCTGCGTCCGGGCCTATATTTATGATCCGTACATCCCGAGCGCCATGACTGCCCGATTCGTCCCCTTCCCGCAGCCAATCGGGGATGAGGCCATTGGCAGATTCATCGGGTTGTTCCTCGGCCCGCCCGTTGGTTATACGATTGATTCCCTCTGGGTTGGCCAAGGCTTCGGTCAGCGTGGTCAAAGCCTGCTCCAGACCGGAAAAGCGATTGAGTAAATCCTGGTTTATGGGTTGGGTCTGGCCGTCGCCCCTGCCGCTAACGGCCGTGTCTGTCTGTGAATCATGGGATCGCCGAGTTTGGTTAATGAGATCGCTGGCCTGACCACGGGTCAGCTCTACGTCAGGCTCGACGCCCATCTGACGCAGGTAGGCCAGCTGCCGGGGTGTGGCCGGTTCCTCCCGCCAAGTATCGTTTATATCATCGTCTGGAGGAGGACCATTGCGGTGTCTTTGGGAGGAACGGCCGTTTTCCGGTGCAGTGCCCGGCAGAACAACCGGCTCCCCATCGCCGTCAAATGCAGCATCTCGCGCACCGCTACCGTAGCGCCGCCCGCCAATTTCATCGTAGGCGGCGCGCAGTGAAGGTGAAAACCGCATCGCCAGCCAGGGACTGGAGCCGAAGCCGGACATAGAAGAACCGGCGCGGAGGTAATCCAACATATCGGGATCGTGGGGCTGGACTTCACCATCGCGGAAGTC
>CALBTC010000064.1 GCA_937967805.1 uncultured Anaerolineaceae bacterium | reverse complement strand
TTGTCGGGCAGGGTCATCATCTGCTTCACCACGCTGACGAGGACGGTCATGCCCAAATCTTTGAAGCTGCCGGTGTGGCTGTTGCCGCACAGCTTAATCCACAGGTCAGGTAGGCCAATTTGCTTGCCCAGCCGCTCGGCCCAAAACAGGTTGGAGTTGCCCTCAAACATGCTGACGACGTTGTCGTTGTGCAGGTCGGGGATGATCCACTCTTTCATAGCCCAGACGCCGCTGCCGTAGGGCCATTGGGTGCTGCCGGCGCGCTGGTCGAGCAAGGTTTGCCACTGCTCGGCACTGTGTTGGCGCAGGGGTTCCAGCTCGTGGTGGACCTCCAGCAGGCCGCCGCAGGTGGGGCAGGTGTAGATGACATCGTAAATGGAATAGGTGCCGGGGCAGCCCCGGAAACAGCGAAAAGTAGCCTGATAATTCATGAAGTGGATTTTACTTTGTTTGGTGGGATTGCTCCACTGCAAAAGCGGAACACAGAGTTGCGCAGAGGAGGCACAGAGTTACACAGAGAAAAGAAGAGAAGTTGGAGACAGGCTATGTTAGTAACGGCCGTCATTCTGACCAAAGGGAAGAATCCCACCGGAGAAAGTCGTGTGAAGGCTATGTCTGCGATTGACGATGTCCGTAGGGATGCTTCGCTGAGCTCGGCATGACAATTCAGAGTGTTTTGTAACCCTGGCGTTGTTTTTATTCCACAATTGAAGACGAGTCTTCCAGTTCGGTAAGCATTTGTTCGGTGGCGGCGGCGCGTTTTTGCCAGGGATGGAGGTAGGGGGTGGCCTGGGGATGGGTCTCGGCGAGCAGTTGGTAGCCGGCTTGCCAATCTTGGCAGGTTTTTTGCAGGGTGGTGAGCAGTGGAGTGAGAGCTTCGTACTGCACGGCCGTTCTTAACAAATTCAGCAGCATTGTCTCCCGGCTGCCAAAGCCGCGCGGCAGCTCAAATTGGCGCGCCAGTTGGCCAATATTGTCTCGACTGAGGTAAATGCCGCTGAAGGCGGGCAGCAGCAAAAAGCGGGCAATTTCTTTAAAGCCGGTTTTGTCGTCGGCCAGGATGTTTTGGGTTGGGGGGAGAAAGTTGGATTGTGGGGAAACGGCCCCTTCGATGAACTCAGGGCGGGCAGTTTCCCCCAATTCCCCAAAATGTTCTAACAACAAGGATTGGGTCAGCCGGGCCAGTTCGGCAAAAAAGCGGTTGGTTTGCTTTTGGATTGCCAGCAGGCAGGCCGGTGCCCAAATGAGCAAATGGGCCTGCATGAACTGCTGCTGTTTGCTGCGCAGTTCGCCGGCCAAAAATGGCAAATCCGCTTCCCAGGCGTCGGCTTCCTGGCTGACCAGATGGGCTAAACAGGCAAGCTCATGCCCCAAATGATCGGCCTGGCTGTCGGTAGTTGCGCAGCCGAGTTTGAAATAGTGCTGGTTGACAACGGCCGTTTTCTCGCCACCCACCAATCCATCTTCACTTAAAAAGAAGCTTTCATAGGCAAAAACGTTGAACTGGAACAATTCATGGTGGTTGGCGGCGGCCGTGTCGGCGTTAAACGGTTGGGTCAGGACGGCTGTTAATTCCGGAATTTGTTTAACGTAGGGGAGAGAAACGGCCGTAATTCCCTGCAAATAGAGCCGGCTAAATAAACGGTAGCTGTAACTTCTAGCCCGCGCCAGTTGAGCCTGGCTTAAGGGGGAGCCACTCGGTGTGCGGCAGCCGGGTTTGGAAGAAGGCATACAAATACATTCCTGTGAGTGCGCCGAAGAAGGTGATGGTCATGATCAGGTTGCCTGCACCGATGTGGGCGTAAATCGGGCCGGGACAGGCGCCGGTGATGGCCCAACCCATGCCAAAAATGGTGCCGCCGACGACGGTGCCGGGTTGAAACGGCCGTTGCTTAATCACAATCAGTTCCCCCTCAACCGTACGGGCTTCCAGGCGGCGAATCAGGAAAACGGAAACCAGGCCCACGGCGATGGCCGAACTGATAACCAGGTACATGTAAGGCTCTTTGAACAGAAACATGTCGTTGATTCTGAACCAGGAAATGACCTGGGACTTAATCAAGACGATGCCAAAATAAACGCCCACCAGCAGCGTAAACGGCTTGTTTTTCATCGTTAACTCCTCGAAAATAGGACGCAGATTAACGCAGATGAACGCTGATGAACGCAGATAATAATCTTGTCAATCTGCGAAATCTGCGGATTTTCATTCATGGTGTTGAGCTTACGCTCATGTCGTCTCCTCTGTAAATCGAACAGGATGTTCGATACCCGATTTGGAAAATCGGGCTACGATTATCATTCATGCATTTTCTAGGGCAGGAAGAGCGGCAGGATGAACCAGGTTGAAATCAGCCCACCAACGAAGAAGAAAATCGTGGCGATCAGGCTGGACACATTCAACGCTGAGATGCCCATGATAGTGTGCCCCGAGGTGCAGCCACCGGCATAGCGCGTGCCAAAGCCAATCAGAATGCCGCCGACAAACAGGCCAAGAACACCCAGCGGCGAGGCATAAGCAGCGGGGATAAAGCTGCCCGGTTCGCTGGAGAGCAGAAAGTTGCCAATGAACCCACCGATGACGATGCCTACGACAAAAACGATGCTGCTGATGTGATCGCGCCAATTGTAGTTACTCAAGTAGGGCAGACGGGAACCGGGCAGACAGGCAGCGCCAATGTGGCGTAAGCTGCTGGAAACGCCAAAATTCTTGCCGGTGAGCAGCAGCAAAAGCGGGACAGTTAAACCAATCAGCGGCCCGGAAACGTACCAGGGCCACGGTTCTAATAACCATGCTAACATCCTTATTCTCCTTTTTCTCTTCTTCAGCAAGTTGTTGATAAGCAAGATACGGCCGTTCCCTCGGCCGTATCTTAATAAAATTACCGATTACGCCTTTACATTTCGACCGGCAGGCCGGCAGCCGCCCAGTCGCGAATGCCGCCCTGCAGATTGATGACTTCTTTGGCCCCTTTGGCCTGCAAAATGCTGGCCCCAATGGCCGAGCGGCTGCCGGTGCGGCACTGCACCACGATGGGCATGCCGTTCACCACCTCATCGGCTCGCTCCATCAGATAACCCAGCATCAAATGTTTGGCGCCGGGAATATGGCCTTCATCCCACTCGGTCTGGTTGCGTATGTCTAACAAGGTAACCTCGCCATTCAAAATCTTGTCGCTCAAGGTGTCGGCAGTGGCTACCTGGTACGACTGCGGCTTGTGTCCCATTTCGGCCAGCGTTTCGATGGCGGTTGTCGCAAAATATCCTTTCACCTGGTCTATCCCGATATAAATCAGGTCCCGCACCGCTTCGGCTACGTGGTCAGAATTGGCGATGAGGTAGATGGGGTTTTTGTAATCGACAAACCAGCCGGCCCAGGTGGAGAGCAGGTCGGCGGGAATATTGATCGTGCCCGGAACGTGCCGCCCGGCAAAGGACCCGGCCGAGCGGGTATCGATCACCAACGCGCCGGATTGAATCAGTTCCGGCATCCGGCTGGCGGGTAGATGTTCGGGCCGGGGCATCTGGTGCAAAACGGGCGGACCAACCTTATTGACCTGCTTCATTACTGCAAAATATTTGGGCGGTTCCGGCTGATCGGCCAGCAGATATTCCACAAACTCTTCGGCATCGTCGTAGGCCAGTGCCGGATTGAACAACTTCTCATAGCCAACGGTGCTGCTGGGAATAGCCCCCAGCCCTTTGCCGCAGGCGCTGCCGGCCCCGTGGGCGGGCCACACCTGGAGATAGTCGGGCAGAGCTTTGAAGCGCTGGACTGAGTTGAACATTTGTAACGCGCCGGCAGCGGCCGTTCCCTGAATACCCGCCGCCTTTTCCAACAAATCGGGCCGGCCAATAGAGCCGACAAAGACAAAATCCCCGGTGAAGATGCCCATCGGCCGGTCGGCCCCGCCGCCCATGTCGGTGAGAATAAAGGAGATGTGTTCCGGCGTGTGGCCCGGCGTGTGCATCACTTCCAGCTTCACCTTGCCAATCATGAAGACGTCGCCATCTTTCACCAGTTGATGGTTGAATCCGTCCAGATTTTTGTATTTCCAATCGGCATCCCCCTCGTCAGAAAGAACCACCTTGGCCCCGGTGCAGGCGGAAAGTTCGCGCGCGCCGGAAACAAAGTCGGCGTGGATGTGGGTTTCGGCAGCGGCGATGATGCGCATATCGTTGGCTTCAGCTTCGTGGAGATACGGTTCAATGTCGCGGCCGGGATCGATAATAAGGGCTTCCCCTGTGCGCTGGCAGCCGACCATGTAGGAGGCGTGAGCGATTTTGGGATCGTAAAAATATTTCAATAGCATTGGTTTGTCCTCTCGGTCAGTCTGGAAAAGGTTTAAATTTTCAGGTGTCATTCCCGCGAAAGCGGGAATCCAGTTTTTGAAGGCAATGGATACCCGCCTACGCGGGTATGACACTTTATGGTAGCAAAAACATCACGGTTTTCTTCGGTAGGCAATTTAGCCGATCGATGCAAGGGTGACGTAAGGACAATGTAAAGAATTTGTAAGGCTTAACGACCGAATGGTTTTTCCGGCAGTTTGTATCCTTCTTTTTTGGGTTTGAGAGGACGTTTGAGCCAATACGGCCGTCGCGTACCGTCAGGACTTGTATCCACAGCCGAACGGGTCAATGCTTTCCACTCTTCGTACACCTGCATCGATTTGTTCGTGTCCACCCACACATCGCCGTGTTTGTCATGTGGCTTTGCTTTTTGCACGTTGAGCGCCTTTTGCAGCCAGCAGTGCGCCCCGCTGAGCGGGTCTGGATGCACGGCGTGGGTCAAGTTTTGATGGACGCCTACGTCCTGCCACCAGATGCGATTTGTGTCTGGGTCAAACGTCTGCCAGGCCGAACCGTGCTTGAGGATGTTTAGCTTGTGCTCCGCGCCATTCTCTTCCAGCCGGGCCAGCGCCGTCATGCCGGGATTGCCGCCCGCATCTTCTTGCAGCCGCCAGCGGCCCAGGTGGTGGCTCATGGCCACCACGCCCGGCTTGATGCCTTCGGTGACCCACACTTTATCCACAAAGTAGCCAATCTCCGTTTCTACGCGGATCAGGTCGCCGGTGGCGACGCCCAGCCGTTGGGCATCGCCGGGATGCATCCAGACCGGGTTTTTGTGGCTGATTTCGTACAGCCATTTGGCGTTGGCGCTGCGGGTGTGGATGAGCGTAGGCAGGCGGAAGTTGGGCAGCAGCAGCATTTCGCCCTGGCTGCGGTCGATGTTGTCCGGGTGGACGTGGCTTTTGAGCGGCCAGGGGATGGTGTATTCCCGTTCCGGCCAGCCCCAATCGTGCATGGTGGGGCTGAAAAATTCCAGCTTGCGGCTGGGGGTACCGACGCCGATTTTGGGACGGCCGTCCACGACGATGCCGATGGGGGTGTTGTCTTTTAGGATGCGGGAGTTTTCATCAATTGTGATATTGTGGGCAATCCCTGATTGCTCGTGGATTGTGAATTGTGAATTGGGTTCTAGTCTGTGGTCGCCGGTTTCCAATTCTTTTTCGTAAGGAACGTAGTTGTTGGCGGTGACTTCGAAAGCGCCGTATTTGCGCATGTATTCCAGGGGGGTGAGGCCTTGGTGGACGGCCGTTTCGGGCAAGCCCGGCACGCTGTTCTCAAAAATCCAGCGATAATATTCCTCGACCGTGACGATTTCACCTTCCCGATACGGGCTTTCAAACCATTGGCGGATGCCCAGCGCGCCGTCCGGGTCCATGTTGGCCGAGAGTTCGATCCACAGCTCATTTTCTTCCCACACCTCGCCGGGATTGGCTTCCCAGGTGTACTTGACCTTGTGGCCCAATTTTTCCATGGCCACGCGGCGCACCGGCTGGCGGAAGGCGATCCACTGCCCGGAGTGAGTTTCCTGGCTCATCAAGTCGTGCCGCTCACCGGCGTGGCCCATCGGCAGGACGTAGTCGGCAAACCAGGCGGATTCGTTCCAGGTGGGCGTGAGGGCGACGTGGCATTTGATTTGCTCTTCGTTGCGCAGCGATTTGAGCCACATGAAGCCGTCGGGATTGATCCACATCGGGTTGTAGACGCGGGTGAAGTAAACGTCGATGTCGCCGCGACCTTCTTCCAGGAAGTGGGGCAGGAGGAAGCTCATTTCGTAATGGGCAAAGACCCATTCGTGGGGCAGATGCAGCTCGTTCCAGGTGTCGCCGGCCGGCGGGCTGCTGAACGGCTTGGGCACAAATTTGCTCCAACTGTTGGCGTTTACCCCGCCGGGCGTTCCCACGCTGCCGGTGAGCACATTCAAAAAGAACAAACAGCGGGCCACCTGCCAGCCGCCCAGGTTGCCGATTGATGCACTGCGCCAGGTATGGGTTGCCAGACGGCCGTCGCAATTCCCCACCAATCTTGCCGTCTCCACAATCCGCTCCACCGGCACCTGAGATTCTTCGGCCGCCCGCTCAAAGGTAAACTCGGCGTAGAGGTCTTTCAGCAGGCGGTCGAATAGATCGAAGGGTAATCGGTAATCGGTGTTCGGTAATCGGTCTGCTGCCTCGCGAATCTCATCAGCTAACCGATTACTGTTTACCGATAACCGACCACCGGCCACCGCTTCCAGCGTTTCCTCCCAATTCACCCAACGCCGTACAAACTCTTTGTCATATAAGTCATTTTGGATGAGGTGGTTGGCTATTGCGAGCAGCACCGTTTGTTCGCTGCCAGGCCAGGTGGGCAGCCAGACGTCGCTGAGGCTGGCGGTGTTGCTCAGGCGCGGGTCGAAGGTGATGAGCTTGGCCCCGTCCATCTTACCCTCGATGATGCGCTGGGCGTGCGGGTTGAAGTAGTGGCCCGTCTCCAGATGGCTGGAAATGAGCAAAATGACGCGGGCGTTGGCGTGATCGGGGCTGGGCCGGTCAAACGCGCCCCAGAGATAGTAGCCCATACGCGCCCCGGCGGAGCAGATGTTGGTGTGGCTGTTGTGGCCATCAACGCCCCAGGCTTGAATGGCGCGATTCGTGTAACCATCTTCACCGGGACGGCCGACGTGGTACATGATGCCGTCTTTGCGCTTCAGGCGGCTCTCACGCATTTTGGCCGAAATTTCGCTGACCGCTTCGTCCCAGGTGATGCGCTTCCACTTGCCTTCGCCGCGCGCGCCGACGCGCTTGAGCGGGTAGAGGATGCGTTCGGGGTCGTAAATCTGGTTGTGGGTGGCCGGGCCTTTGGCGCAGTTGCGCCCCCGGCTGCCGGGATGTTGGGGATTCCCTTCGAACTTCTTGATTTCCAACGTCGTTTTGTCGACGTAAGCCAGCAGGCCGCAGGCGCTTTCGCAGTTGAAGCAGACGGTGGGCACGAGCATGTAACGGCGGGCCAACTTGCGCGGCCACGCTTTGCCGTCGTACTCCACCCAGTCGTCCCAATATTCGGGCGGCGGGTACTGGCTGAGACGGCCGTCTGGCTGCTTCACGGTCAGCATGTGCACGTCGGATGGGGGGGCTTCGTTAAATTCCGGCAGGGCGGTTCCGGCGACGTTGGTGGGGTGGGTGGGAGACGGCCGTTTCCGTTCCGGCGGCGCACCGACCTTGAGCATGTTGCTTAGAAAGTTGATTACTGAACGATTTTCACTCATAATGTGACCACTTTTCTGGTAGTTTGGTTAAAGGTGCAATGATGAAAATTTTACCGATTCAAGTAACAGACGAGGGCGTTCTTATTCCGCTTGAGTATTTGCAAAACGCCCGCGAATTTGAGTTCGAGTTACAGGATAGCTGTGTCCTAATCAGACCCAAACACCCCACTGAACCGCTGCCTGATATACACAAACGGTATCCCTGGATTGGCATGGCTCATTCTAAAAATCCTAATGCCTCTGCTGAAGTAGAAGAAATATTGCGGCGAGAACTTGGAAAAAAAGCATAAATTTATCCTGTCTTATTGTCCTTGTGCCAAATCTTTAACTTTCCTGTAAATAGTCTGTTCTACTTGGCTTACCCGATGTACCCAACTGATTAGCAATAAAATCTATTGCCAGAAGAAATCGTTCGACTACTGCAAGTGCTTGTTGGCAAAATTCCTTTGTTAGAATAATTCTGTCATGCTCTTCAACTGGCTTGCTATAGTAGTTGATCATTCTGGTAGTCCTAAGATTGGGAGTTCTGTTAGTGTAATCTTTAATTCCTTGATGTTTTTTATCGTCCAAAAAGCCATCATTGTGGACAAGACAATTTCTTATTTTTATGTAAAATAATATATGTTCATCCCATCCTGGAATTTTCTCTTTTAACTCCCCAACTAATTTGTCGGTGATCCTTTCAATTACTGCACTTCCAGGAACATCTCTACTTTCGCCTTTAGCATTCAAACGATACCTATCGGTTAAAAATACCTCAGCATAGGAAATCAGGTTTACAAAGAATGAATTTCTCAGGACAGATGCAAAACCTTCAGCGCTTTCTATCCAGGGGATGAGCGCTTGCCATTCTTCAGGTATACCTTCCCCATCGTGATCAGATTTAGATTCCTCCATCCACTTATGCAACTCGCTTTCACGGTTTTCGCTCTCTTTTTCTATAAAGGTTTCCATGCTTGCTAAGTAATCCCCAAAAATGAAGATACGTGTATACGGTAAAGGCATCCATACGTCTTTCTCTAATACATCTGACAGGTCGGACTCAAACTGATTTGAGGCTTCTTTAACCCATAGGGGCGTAGGTTTCTTTTCCTTCCATGCATTTTCTTTCCATTCAAAATAATATTTTTTGAGGGTTTCGTAAACTTGTTGCTCACTTACCTGTTCACTGTTTACTGCCCGCTTGAGATAAATGGGAGGCAACCCAAATACCTTTCCTAATGTTTCGTATGCCTTTTCAAGTTTATCGCTATTCCGTTTCATAATTTTAGCTATTCGGTATCTCCTGGGAGCTATGACAAAGGCGTGTTCGCACAGGTAGAGGCCCACTGCGGTGCCTGTTAGGAAAATCTTATATTACGTCTGTGTCAATAAAAATCATGAACGTCCTCTTAAGGATTTCATTCCTTCTTCTAACGACTCATCCGTCGCGGCTTTAAATTCCTGACGCACTTTTTCGGCCAAATTTTGGCCTTTTTGTCTGGCTTCTGAATTTGTATCTGGCTGCGTTATAGATAAACCTGCCAGCGACCGTTCGGCTTCTAAAAGTTTTTCGTACCGCCGGTAGCCGATGATAACCACGTGCGGCTCGCCATCTTGTTCGACGATGACATCACCCTCCATGAGAGCCTTGTCTACAATACGGCCGAAATTTCGTCGCGCTTCACTCAATTTGATTTGCAAAGCCATAGCTACCTTCTTTTTACCTAAATTACCCTACTTTTCTATTTTGCAGAAAATATTCAGGTCGTCTCAACGAATAGCCCAGAATTGTCATTAGTATCTAAAAAGTGTGGTACAAACAGAAAGACACGGTAGATCGA
>CALBTC010000063.1 GCA_937967805.1 uncultured Anaerolineaceae bacterium | reverse complement strand
TCTGTAAGCATCTCATAAGAATTTATTTAGAAAAAGATCATAAGATCAGAGATAATTGCGTACTATAAGGTAACTCTATGATGTACGCTGTATAGTTATCTAAAAAGCAAGCAAACCAGAGGTAGAAGCATGTTAATCAAAAAACGCACCGGAATTGAGATTCCCTCATCCGAAATAACCCCTGAATTCGTTTATTTGTCCCGCCGCCAATTTATGCGCGGGGCGGCTTTGAGTACGGCCTCAGTCGCCGCCGGCGGTTTATTGGCTGCTTGCAGCGCACCCGAAGCTGAGGGCACCGAGAACATTGCCACCGGCAGCGCTGCCGAAGAAAGCGTGGTGCAAACCGCCATGCCGGGCAGCGTCAGCGCCACCACGGATGAACTGGGCGATCCCCTTAACTCATTTGAAGAGATCACCACCTACAATAATTATTATGAATTTTCCACCAACAAAGAGGCGGTTGCGCCGTTGGCAAAAGATTTTCCAACAGCACCCTGGCAAGTTGAAGTCGGTGGCCTGGTCAACAAGCCCAAAACGTTTGGCCTGGAAGAGTTGCTGGCTTTTGAGCAGGAAGAGCGCGTTTACCGGCTGCGCTGCGTTGAAGGTTGGTCGATGGTGATTCCCTGGGTAGGGTTCCCGCTCGCAAAACTGCTTAATGAAGTAGAACCAACCTCCACCGCTCAGTACGTGCGCTTTGAAACGATTGAGGACAAGGAACATATGCCGGGCGTGAACAGTCCGCTTTTTCCCTGGCCGTATGTGGAAGGGCTGCGCCTGGATGAGGCGATGAACAATCTGGCGATTTTGAGCACGGGACTGTATGGCAAGGCGCTGCTGCCGCAAAACGGCGCGCCGATTCGGCTGGTGGTTCCCTGGAAGTACGGCTTTAAGAGTATCAAATCTATTGTGAAGATTGACCTGGTGGACACGATGCCGCAGTCTCTGTGGATGAAAGCTGCGCCAAACGAGTACGGCTTTTTTGCGACGGTGAATCCCAACGTGGACCATCCCCGTTGGTCACAGGCCACAGAGCGGCGCATCGGTGAATTTGGCCGGCGTGAGACACTGCTGTTTAACGGGTACGGTGAGCAGGTGGCCCACATGTACGACGATCCGAATTACGACACGACCCAATCTTCAGGCATCAGATAAGGTGACTAAAGAGAGTAAGCAGATGGCAGCAGCCACAGGCCGGGAAACGGCCGCATCTACACAAACCAAACGTTGGGACCGCAAAAAAACCGCCCGGCTCCTTACCTGGCTCACCCACATTGGCGCCTGGATACCTTTGGGCGTGCTCTTGTGGGAATATTTTACCAACAACCTGGGCGTTGATCCGGTGCGGGAGATTTTGTTCCACACCGGCACCACTGCGCTGGTGCTGCTGGTGCTGTCTTTGGCGGTAACCCCGGTGACCATCATTTTTGGCTGGAAGCAGGTGATTCCGTTAAGACGGCCGTTAGGCCTTTACGCCTTCTTCTACGTCTGTCTCCATCTGCTCACCTTCCTCGGCCTGGATTATGCTTTTGATCTTGCCTTCATCATTGACGGCATCATTGAGCAGCCATTTGTGCTGGTAGGAACGGCTGCCTTTTTGCTGCTCATCCCCCTGGCCGTTACCTCTACCAAAGGGTGGCAGCGGCGGCTGGGCAGGCGGTGGAAAACGCTGCACAAGCTCAGCTACGTCATCATCATTTTGGCCTTGGTTCACTTTTTTTGGCTGGTAAAAAATGTGTACATCGAGCCGGGGATTTACGCCGCCATTGTTGCTTTCCTCTTCCTGGTGCGCTGGCCGCCGGTCAAACAAAAACTCCTGCGTTGGCAGCGGCGCATCCGCAACCGCCTGAATTAGCCCCAAATTTGCAAGAACTGATTGAACCGCAAAGCGCGCAAAGGCTTGTCCCGAGCCTCGTCGAGGGAACGCAAAGAGATGAAATAATAAACTTTGCGCTCTTTGCGTCCTTCGCGGTTAATTTTCGTGCAGGTTTCAGAGGGGAGCTGTAACCAATCTGGCCAACGGCCGTACCCCACTTCTGCTACAATTTTGGCATAACAGCCTAACTCACCCTGCTGCTGGCCGACGATGAAGCAGCCAGCACCGACAACCGCGCCTACCCGCGTACAGATTATGGCCACGCCACTCCCGTTTTCCCAACGACAACCCATGTACCCCAGCAGGCAGCCATCATTAGTTACACGCCAATTACCGAAATTTACTACCCCGGCGACAGTCTGACCCTAAACTACCAACTTTCAATACCAACCTGAACCTGGAACTGCGTGTTTCGGCAGGGGATAGTGCTGAATCTATTCAACGGCACCTGGGCCGGATGTGACCAGCCGTGAAGGGGGCGTGAATAAGAAGATGGGGGTGTTATAAACGGCCGTTTCCACACGACAATTCCATAATGGCGCGACGCACTTGCGTTAAAACAAAGCAAATAAATTTTGCGCATTGAAGTGCGTCGCACCGCCAAGATAAATTAATGTTGTAGTGTGTTCTATGTATAGGAGGCAACTCATGTACCGTAAGCTTAAATTATTTGTATTGGCATTATTAATCGGCTTGCTGCTGTTTCAGCAAACTGCCCTGGCTCAGGATGGACCTACCGGCCAGCATTCCGATTCGTTCTGGCAGGTTTCCTATTGGAACAATAAGACCCTGACCGGCAACGCCGTGGTGCAAACGGCCGAAACCGACATCAACTGGGATTGGGGCATGGGCGGCCCCAGCGGCCTGCCCGCCGACGGCTTCTCCGCCCGCTGGTCCAAATATATCGACGTAGCCGGCGGCACCTACCGCTTTACCGCCACGGCCGATGACGGCATTCGCGTCTACATCGACAACACCCTCATCATCAACCAGTGGAGCGACCATCCTGCCCAAACCTTCACCGCCGACATCAATTTGTCCGCCGGGCATCACTACGTTGTGGTGGAATATTACGAAAACGGCGGTTTTGCCGTGGCCAAACTCAGCTGGGCGCCCAAACCCAACGACATTGTCAACTGGCGCGGCGAATACTTTAACAACCGCACCCTGGCCGGCTCACCCAAACTGGTGCGCGACGACGCCAACATCAACTTCAACTGGGGCAATGGCGCTCCTGCCAACGGCCTGCCGGCCGACAGCTTCTCGGTGCGCTGGACACGAACGGTTAACTTCCCGGCCGGTTCCTACCGCTTCACCACCACGGCAGATGACGGCGTGCGCCTGTGGGTCAACGGCCATTTGTTGATCGATCAGTGGAAGGACCAAGCCGCCGCGACCTACTCAGGCGTGCTGTATCTGTCTGGCAGCGCACCCATCAAAATGGAGTATTACGAGAACGGTGGCCTGGCTGTTGCCCAACTCAACTGGGCGCTGGATACAGGCACTCCGCCACCACCGCCACCACCCAGCGGCGGTCTCATCGTCGACAACAGTAGCCCAGGGTTTGTGACAGGTGGTGCTGCGTCATCCTGGCGCAGTTCAACGGCAGGCTACAACAGCGGCATGATCTGGACCTACAACAACGATTACGCCCGCAGCAACTATAACTGGGCGCGCTGGTATCCATCGCTGACAGCCGGCCGGTATGAGGTGTTCGTCTTTATTCCATCGAAGAATGCTACCACCACCTCGGCCCGCTACTGGGTGTCGCACCGGGACGGGTTTACCCTGAAGGTGGTCAACCAGATGGTCTACAGCGATCAGTGGGTTTCTTTGGGCACTTACTGGTTCCGGGGCAGCAGCAGCGACTACGTTTCCCTGGCAGACGTGACCGGTGAAAGCTACCTCTCCCGCATCGTTGGCTTTGACGCCGTGAAGTGGGAAGCCAGATAAATTTTCTTGCTGTTTGTTGCGGTTCCCTGGCGATTGACGGCCGTGGGGATCGCAACAAACCCGCTGGCGTAGCTTTGCAGCATAGTGGCAATCAGGGAAGCGTCAAGTAAGTTGGCTTAAGGTCCGGCATACTGGCATTATTCATAAATTGTATGATTAGGATTTTTTCGATGCACACAAGCGAACTCAAAACCCAATTTTTCCGTAGACCGAATGTGCCGCAGCGGGCGGCGGCTGAAGCGGCCACGCCGGCTCAAGTTCATTCATTGGCCGACGCGCCCACTGAACTATGGTTTCCGGCAGCCACGACCCAGCCACAAGCGCTGCCAACTGGTCGGCGGCAACGGCCGTTGCTCAAATACATATTCCTCGGCTTCGTCCTGCTGGCACTGTTGACCGTCGGTTTCATCACGCTTGCCGGCGCCGGCCTCATCTACATGAGCGACCTGGTGCTGCCCGGCGTGCAGGTGATGGGCGTAGATGTTGGCCGCCTGACCCAGGCCGAAGCGGCGGCGGCGCTGCAAAACAACAGCAGCCAGCAGACCCTCCGCCTGACGTACCAGGACACCTTCTGGCTGGTCTCCCCGGCCGAGTTGGGCCTGACGCTGGATGCCGCGGCGACGGCGAAAAGTGCCCACGCGTACGGCCGTACCCCCGAGGCGTGGCTTGAATTCATCCAAACCGGCGCGATGGCTGTGGAGCCAAGCTGGGTGCTGGATACGGTCGCTGCTCAGGCATACCTGCAAAACCGCGCCGCCGAACTGGCAGTCGCGCCGGTGAATGCCGGGCTGCTGATTGAAAATGGACAGGTGCGCACCACACCACCCGCTGATGGGCGGTCGCTGGACGTGGCCGCCACCGTTGCCACTCTGGCGCAAAGCAGCACAACCGCTGCCCAAATAGGCGAAATCCCGCTGGTGATGCAGCCGGTTGCCCCGGCCATTACCGACGTAAGTGGCTTTGTCGCCCAGGCAGAAACGCTGCTGAGCACTACCATCACCATTAATGCCACCGACCCGGTGCGCGACGAAGCGGTAAGCTGGGTGGTTGGCCCGCAGGTATGGGGCAATTGGCTCACGCTGGCGGTTGATCCCAACATTCCAACCCAGTTCAACTGGACAATTGACCCGGATAAAGCAGACCAATTTTTTGCCGACCGCAATGCGGCGCTGGGTGAGAACCGATACCTGGATGATGAATTGACGTTAACGGCCGTTACCGAGGCCATCAAAAATCAGCAGGAAAATATCAGCCTGCGCATTTACCACAGCCCCAGCCAGTACGTGGTGCAGCCGGGGGATACGTTTGCCGGAATCGGCCGTAAGGTGGGCATTCCCTATCCCTGGATTCAGGCCGCCAACCCCGGCATCGGTGACGCGCTCACCGTCGGCCAAAGCATCACCATCCCCTCGCCGGACGCTCTGCTGCCGTACCCGGTCATAGACGGCAAGCGCGTGGTGGTGAGTATCAGCCAGCAGCGTGCCTGGGTGTATGAAAACGGCGCGCTCAAGTGGGAATGGCCGGCCAGCACCGGCATCGCTTCCAGCCCAACTGCGCCCGGCGTCTTCCAAATTCAGACCCACGAACGCAACGCCTACGCCGCTAACTGGGATTTGTGGATGCCCAACTTCATGGGCATTTACCAGCCTGCGCCCAACGTGGAGTTCATGAACGGCTTCCACGGCTTCCCCACCCGCGACGGGGCTAATCTGCTCTGGACCAACAATTTGGGCACGCCTGTAACCTATGGGTGTATACTGTTGAGCAACGAAAATGCGGCCCAACTGTACGAATGGGCCGAGCAGGGCGTGATTGTAGAAATTCTGCCCTAAGTAAGCGGCCAACAATTACTTACCTGATTGGAAGGCCGCTTACTCCAAGCCGTCCGCACAATTCCGATGGCAGGATAGGGAAAAATGACAACGAGTATTGGTGTAATAGAGATAGCCGTCGTTATTTGCGGTGGCGGCTTGGCGTGAGATTTCCATTCATGGTGGTGTGCCCCGCTCATCGGAAACGCCTCTGTTTTTATGCCAACCGCATGGGCAATCGCGTCAGCCGCCGGCCCGTCAAGGCGAACACCCCGTTGCCAACCGCCGCCGCAATAGGGCCCAGGGGCGGTTCGCCAATGCCAAACGGTTCGTCACCGCTTGGCAGCAGCTTTACCTGAATATCCGGCGTTTCCTTGATAGTGAGCAGCGGATACCGGTCAAAGTTGGCCGCGTCGATGACGCCATCCTTCACCGTAATTTCCTCGAAAAACGTCGAGCTAAGCCCCATGATGATGGCCCCTTGCGCTTGAGCGATGGCTCCATCGGGGTTGATGACCAGGCCAGGGTCCATGGCGCAGTAGACGTTGTGCACCCGGATCTGATCATCGGCCACGGAGACTTCCGCAATTTGGGCCACCACCGTTTTGGCGTCGATATTCATAGCCAGGCCGAGCGCGTGCCCTTCAGTCAGGCTGCCGCCCCAGTTGGCCATCTCTGCGGCCGTTTCCAAAGCAGTGCGGAAGCGGCTGCTCAGTTCGCTGTTGGTGAGGTGGTTCAGGCGAAACTGCAGCGGATCGATGCCGGCAGCGTGGGCCATGTCGTCCATAAAGCTTTCGATGGCAAAGGTGCTGGCCAGCAGCCCCAGGCCGCGCCAGGGGCCGGTGGGCACTGGCAGCGGCGTGCGGTAGCTGACAAGCTGCCGGTTAGGGATGCCGTCATATTCCAGACGCGCCCCGCGGTAGGCGCCAAAGTCGGCCCCCACAACGGCCGAAGCGATACCGGGAAAGAAGGAGAAGAGCACATCACCGCTGGCGATTTCGTGCTGCAAGGCCTGGATACGGCCGTTGCCATCCAATCGCCCTTTCAAAACATGATGTGTGGACGGCCGGAAAAAGCCGTGGCGCATATCTTCGGCCCGGTTCCAGCCTATGTGTACTGGTCGCCCCGCCGCCCTGGACAAAATGGCCGCTTCCCGGGCCGATTCCACGTTGAGCTTGCGGCCAAAGCCGCCGCCCAGGTAGGTAGGGATCACTTCGATCTGCTCTTCCGGCATGCCCAAAGCTTCTGCCAGCTCGCCACGAACCACAAAGGCGGATTGGGTAGAGACCCAGGCGGTAACCTTGTCGGCCTGCACGTCCACCAGCGCCGCCTGTGGTTCCAGGTGGGCGTGGGCGGCCAGGGGGGTGCGGAATTCGGCCGTGAGTACGTCGCCATCGAGCAAGTCGGCCACGTCGCCCTCTTTTTGGACCACGACGCGCGTGCCGTTGCCCACAGTGACGACTTCGTCAATTTCAGACTGCTGCCAGAGACGGCCGTCTTCCCATTCCAGCTCCATGTTGCCCACACCGGCGTACGCCTGCAGGCGCGATTCAGCGGCAACCCCGGCAAAATCATCCACAGCCACCACGGCGACCACGCCGGGGCGGTTGGGCGCCTCGCCGGCGGCGGCGCGCACCAGCCTGCCCTCGATGGTGCGAGGACGGGCCACCGCGCCGTACAGCATGTTGGGCAGCCGCACGTCGTAGCCGTACCGGGCCTGGCCGGTGAGCTTGCTTTCAAAATCAATGCGGGGCGTCGCTTTGCCCACGTAGCGGAATTCGCTGACGGGTTTGAGGGCGGGCGCTTCTTCGGGGATTTCCCAACTGGCGACGTCGGCATTGGCCACGATCTCGCCATAGGTGATGGATTTGCCTGGATCATTGTTGGCGGTGAAGGTGCCAGCAGCTGCGCTGAGGCTGGCGGCGGGTACGCCTAGCTGTGCGGCGGCATCGCGGCGCAGCAGTTCGCGCAGGGTGGCGGCCGCTTCGCGAATGGGGGTGAAGGTGCTGGAAACGGAGTTGCTGTTGCCGGTGCCTGCGCCATCGTTGAGTCCCTGATCGGTTCCGGCCTGCACCACCTCAATCTGCTGCCAGTCAACTTCCAGCTCTTCGGCGGCAATTTGGGTGAGGGAGGTATGGACACCCTGGCCCATTTCGACCTTGGGCACAAAGAGTCGTACCCGGTTGTCGGCGCTGATCTCAAACCAACTGGTGGGCGGGGCGGTGATGCCGCCGAAAGAGCCGCCTTCGGCGACCATATTGGCAATCGCCAGGCGGGCGCGGGGCAGGCCGATGGGCACGCCAACGGCAACGGCCGCTGCGGTAGCGCCCAGCCCGATGAGGAAGCCTCGGCGGGAGACGCGCCACTTTTTCACATTGCTTTGGGAAGCGTCCTGGGTGGTCATACGGCCGTATCCTCCACTGACGCCAGCTGAACGGCCGCTTTGGCCACCGCGCCTTTAATGCGGAAGTAGCAGCCACAGCGGCAGTAGTTCTGGCTCATTGCTTCAACGATTTCTTCTTCGGTTGGCGCCGAATTTTGTGCCAGAAACGCAGCCGCCGTCATCATCTGGCCGCTCATGCACCAACTGCACTGCGGCACCTGGTCTTCCAAAAACGCCTGCTGCACCGGGTGTAACGCGATGGTGCCGTCGGCCGCCATGGTGGAAAGCCCTTCGATAGTTTTTATTTCACCTTCGACCTGGGTGAGCGGGGTCACACAGCTGCGCACCGCTTCGCCATTGATGTGGACGGTGCAGGCGCCACAAATGCCGGCGCCGCAGCCATATTTGGTGCCGGTTAGGCCAAGCTCATCGCGCAGCACCCACAGCAGCGGGCGCGGCGGGTCTTGGGCAATCTCGTGTTCAATTCCATTGATTCTTAGTTTCATGATTTCTTTTTTCCAAGTAACATTGTGAATAAGCTGCGGGTATTCTAGCATAATCCGAACATGTTTTGCACATATATTGCACAACTTAATCTAATTCTTAGTTGATTTGTACAGTTTTGCGAGGGAGAGACGATGACCTGGGTTCAAAAGGAAATAAGATTGGCGGCACGGGGTCGCGGGTTCCATTTGATAACAGCCGAAATTTATGAGCAATTGTCAGTACTGCGTGATTTTCGCGTGGGGTTGGCCCACGTCTTTATTCAACACACGTCAGCGTCGCTGGCGCTGAACGAGAATGCCGATCCGACGGTGCGGCAGGATATGGAACGCCATTTTAATGAACTGGCTCCAGAAAACGCTCCCTATTTTGTACACACCTACGAAGGACCGGACGATATGCCGGCCCACATCAAAGCCGTGCTGCTGGGCAGTTCGGTGACGCTGCCGGTGAAGGACGGCCGTTTCCACCTGGGCACCTGGCAAGGCATCTATTTGTGCGAACACCGCAACCGGGGCGGCAGTCGTAGTCTCGTTGTGACTATCCACGGCGAGTAATGAACCGCGAAGGACGCAAAGAGCGCAAAGAAAAAAACTCTGCGTTCTTTGCGCCCTTTGCGGTTAAAAAATGGGCAAAACGATGATGCAATTTGAAGAGCAAGTTTGTGTGGTGACGGGCGGCACCCAGGGGATTGGCTGGGCCATGACCCAGGCGTTGGCGGCGGAGGGTGCAGCAGTTTACGCTTGCGGTTTCTCGCAGGCCAGTTTAGACAAGGCAGAAGCAGAACGTGCCACACTGCCTACCGCCGGCCAGATTCACCTGAGCCGCTGCGACGTGACAGACCGGGCGGCATTTGAGGCGTGGCTGGGGGAGATTTGGGCAGGGAACGGCCGTATCGATCTGCTCATCCACAATGCTGCCTACGTGCGCTGGGCCGACGTGACCGAGATGTCGGTGCAAGAAGCACAGCGAACCATGCGCGTGGGGTACGACGGTATGGTCATCGGCAGTAAATTTGTGCTGCCGAAAATGCAGGCGGCGGGTCGCGGCCACATCGTCAACATCGGTTCTGTGGCCGGCCGGGCGTTTGTGGGGGGCGCTTCGGCGGCGTATGCGGCCACCAAGGCGGCCATTGATGCCTACACCCAGATTTTGCACGCTGAACTGGCCGATTCGCCGGTGAACGCCACCATCGTGCGGCTGGGCACCGTGGCCGGCACCGACTTCTTCCGCAAGCATGTTTCTAACGAGCGGATGCCGCCCTTTACAAAATTTTTGCCTGCCCTCACGCCGGAGCGGGTGGCAACGGCCGTACTCAACGCCGTTATCAAAAAGCAGCAGACCCTTACGCTGCCTCGCTACCTGGAACTGCTCACCTTCGTCTACAATCTGTCGCCCCGCTTTGCCCGCTGGCTGGCCCAGTTTGGCGGCCCCAATCGCAAAGATTACGCCAGGATAGAGTAGTGATTGCCCCAGAGAGTACAGGGTTTAGAGAGCATCCTCCTTTTGCTCTATGTTCTCTGAGGTCAAAAATTATTTATTGACTGATTAGTCAATCTGATGTATACTGCTGCTTATGCACGAGAAAGAGAAGCAGCTCATCGAAGCCTCGATTGACCTTTTTGCCCAAGAAGGGTTCTGGAATACGCCCACCAGCCGCATTGCCAAACATGCCGGTGTGGCCACGGGCACGCTGTTTAACTACTTTGAATCCAAAGATGTATTAATCGACGCTGTCTACAAGCAGCTTAAGCAGGAATGGGTCGCCCATTTGATGGTCGGCTATCCGCAAGAGGGCACGTTGAAAGAGCGTGTAGAGCATATCTGGTTTCGCCAGATCGATTGGGGCATCCGCTTTCCGGTCCGGTACAGACTCATGATGCAGTTGAAGCTGTCTAACCTGGTGAGTCCGGAGATGCAGCAGAGCCAGGCGGCGGAGCTGGCCTTTGCCTACGACATGATTGAACAGGGGATTGCTGACGGGCTTTTGGTCGATATCCCGCCGGATTATTTGGGCCAAATTTTTTACGCGCTCCTGGAAGCGGCCGTTCACTACGCCACCGAGAATAACCTGACCGATATGCCACTTACCCGGCACATCACCCAGGGGTTTGAAATGTTCTGGAAAGCTGTTTCAAAATAAATTTTTTTTGCCACAAAATGACTGACTAATCAATCTTTACTGCGTGTTTTTTGCGCACCCTATGAAAATGGAGAATAAAAATGAGTAACAAATGGACACAAAACAATATCCCCAACATGAGCGGCAAAGTTGTCGTTATTACCGGCGCCAACAGCGGGCTGGGGCTTGAGTCAACAAAGGCGCTGGCGGCCAAGGGGGCGACGGTGGTGATGGCATGCCGGAATTTGAGCAAGGCGGAAAAAGCCAAAGCAGAAGTGCTGCGCGAACTGCCTAACGCCAAACTCGATGTAATGCAGTTGGACAACGCCAGTCTGGAATCGGTGCGTGCTTTTGCCGACGCTTTCAAGGCGAAGTATGACCGGCTGGATATCCTGCTCAATAATGCGGGCGTCATGGCCATTCCGCGCCAGGAAACGGCCGATGGCTTTGAAATGCAGCTGGGCGTCAACCACCTGGGCCATTTTTCCCTGACCGGTCTGCTGCTGGACGTGATCACCAGCACGCCTGGCGCGCGCGTCCACAACACCTCCAGCAGCGCAGCCTTTAACGGATCAATCAATTTTGATGATTTGATGGGGGAAAAGGAGTACGGCCGTTGGGCCGCGTACGGACAAAGCAAACTGGCCAACGTCTTTTTTGCCAATGAGCTAAACAGGCGGCTACAGGCTGCTGAGCACGACACCATTTCTAATTCGTCCCATCCCGGTTTGGTGATGACCAATCTACAGTCAAACAGCCTTGAGAAGTCTGGCAACAGCCTGCTGGAGCGGGCGCTGTACAGTGTGATTGCCCCTTTGCTGGCGCAAGATATCGGCATGGGCGTGCTGCCACAGCTTTACGCTTCTACGGCCCCCGAGGCCAAGGGTGGCGCATTTTATGGACCAAAAACCTTCAGGGTGCGTGGCTACCCGGCTGAACAACACGCCAATCATGCTGCCGATGACGCAGCGGCCCTAAACCGCTTTTGGGAAATTTCTGAAGATCTTACCGGTGTTCACTACTCATTTCACAACAAACATAACCAGAAAATAGCTAATTTGGGAGATTAATCATGAAAACTTTCCATTTCCTGACATGTTTGCCGTAAACCGCAAAACGTTTTACGGAAAAATCAACGGTGATTGGACCAAAAAAGGATTTTAGAATGAATAAAAAAATTGTAGGTGGAATAGCTACCGTGCTGGTTGGCGTCGGACTTTACAAGCTGATAAGCACACAGCGAAATGGGAACCAATCGGCGGTCCAGGAAAAGTGGACGGTGGCAAATATGCCCGATTTGACGGGTAAGGTGATCATCGTGACGGGGGCCAACAGCGGCATTGGTTTTGAGGCGGCCAAAGCGTTTGCCCGCAAAGGGGCACAGACGATTCTGGCCTGCCGCAGCATGGACAAAGCACAAGCTGCCCTGACTGAAATCCAGGCGGCAATCCCGAATGCGCCGGCAGAAATTATGGCGCTTGATTTAGCCAGCCTGGATTCGGTGCGCCAGTTTGCTGGCGCTTTCAAGGCAAAATACGACCGGCTGGACGTGCTGGTGAACAATGCCGGCATTATGATGGTTCCTTACGGAATTACCGAAGATGGCTTTGAGCGCCAGCTTGGCACCAACCATCTGGGTCATTTTGCCCTCACGGGGCTGCTGATGGATCTGCTGCTGAACACACCCGGCGCGAGAGTGGTCAATATCAGCAGCGGCGGGCATCGTTTTGGCGAGATGGATTTTGACAATTTGATGTTTGAGGGTGGCGAGGGGTATTCACCGATGGGGGCATACGGCCGTTCCAAGCTGGCCAATCTTCTCTTTACCTATGAGCTGCAGCGCCGCTTTGACGCAATAGGAGCTGGTGCCCTGGCCACGGCGGCGCATCCGGGAATCTCCCAAACAAACCTAACGGCACATATCGAGAACCGCTGGTATTTCAAACTGTTTAAGCCGCTTATGCCGCTGCTGCTGCAAAGCGCCGCCATGGGAGCGCTGCCTACCCTGCGTGCCGCCGTTGATCCAGAGGCGACGGGCGGTGAATATTTCGGACCGGATGGCACCAGGGAACAGCGCGGCTATCCGGTGCGGGTTGAGGCCAGCGACGCTGCCCACAATGCGGCAGATGCCCACCGCCTGTGGCAGGTTTCTGAGCGGTTGACCGGTGTTGCCTATCTAGAACCGGAGAAGGAATACGGCCGTTAAAGTTCATTCAGCCAGATTGGCCCAATCTGGTCACAGGAGAATCCCCAGAAGCGTACGTTGCGAAGAAATTTTCGAGTTTGGTGGCAGCCGCCCCGCCGCCGTAGTTGAAGCTGACGCTGCCGCCCCCGGAGAGGGCGCTTTCTGGCGCGGCTTCGGTGCAACTGCCGGGCGTGCCGCTTATTCTGCTTTCTCCACCGTTTATTTTGCGTGAGGAAACGGCCGTGTTGAAGGTGACTTTAGTACGGGGTGAGGTTGGGAAAACGGCCGTACCTCCCCTATAATTTCCCCAACATTGCATCATCACCTAAACAAAATCTGCGTTCATCAGCGTTTATCTGCGTCCCATGTTTCTTCTTTCAGAAAACTGGGTGACAAATGAGGAGTTCAAAATGGCAACCCGTCCCATAACCGGCAAGCATCGCTCAAAGATCAGCGCCTTGCAGCAGCCCTCCCCGGAAACAGTTGAATATGCCAAAAGCCTGCATATGCACGTTTTGGGGCCAGGCGAACTGGCCGAATCGGAATGGGCCGCAGCGGGCTTGCCTGCGCCCGACTTGCAGGCCATCCGGCAGTACCGGCTGGACCGGGTGCGGGAACAATTGCGCGCCTTCGATTATGCCGGCATCCTACTTTACGATCCGCTCAACACCCGCTACGCTACCGACAGCACCAACATGCAGCTGTGGATCACCCACAATGCCGCCCGCTACGCCTTTGTGGCCACGGAGGGGCCGGTCATCATTTTTGAGTTTCACGGCTGTGAATTTTTGAGTGATCACAATCCGTTGGTGACGGAAATTCGCCCGGCGACCAACCATTATTATTTTGGGGCAGGGGAGAAGTATGAGATGAAAGCGGCCGTTTGGGCCGCCGAGATTGCCGATTTGGTAGAAAAACACGGCGGGGGCAACAGGCGGCTGGCGTTGGATCACAGCACGGTCACCGGCATTCGCGCCCTGGAAGCTCACGGGCTGGAAATTATGAACGGCGAAGAGATCATGGAGCTGGCCCGGCTAATCAAACATGAGGAAGAGCTCAAGGCAATGCGCCGGGCGATTGTGGCCTGCGACCGCTCGATTGACGTGATGCGCCAATATTTCCAGCCAGGCGTGACAGAGCAGCGGCTGTGGAGCTACCTTCACGCCGAGAACATTGCCCGCGGTGGCGAATGGATTGAAACGCGGCTGTTGGCCGCCGGACCGCGCACCAATCCCTGGTTCCAGGAGTGCAGCAGCCGCAAAATCCAGGCCGGCGAACTCATGGGGTTTGACACCGATCTGATTGGTCCCTACGGTATCTGCGTCGATATTTCGCGCACCTGGCTGTGTGGTGATGGCGCATCCACCGCCGAACAAAGGGAGATTTACGCGATGGCTTATGAACAGGTGCGTCAAAACACAGAAATCTTGCGTCCTGGGGTTACTTTTAAGGATCTGAGCCATACGGCCGTTGTCTATCCCCGAGATCAATTCCGCTATTATTCTTGCCTGTATCACGGCGTCGGCCTGTGCGATGAGTATCCCGATGTGCCTTACCCCTGGAACTGGAACGAGCTGAGTTATGACGGGGTGCTGAAGCCGGGCATGGTCCTGTGCGTAGAAAGCTATGTGGGCCGTTGGGAGGGAGGCCCCGGCGTCAAGCTGGAAGACCAGGTGTTGATCACCGCAGATGGGCACGAGGTTTTATCTCATTATCCGTATGAGACAGAATTTTTGGGCTGAGGGTGGAGTAACGGCCGTTTTTCGTCTACAATATTCGTAATTAACCTAACGTGAGCTTTGTTGAGGAAAGTTTGATTATGACATCAACAGCAATAGTCACCATGACAAAAATGATGGAATCTTTGCCTGAATCTGCCCAGGAACAAGCAGTAGAGTACTTGCGTGACTTTATTGCAGACATGCAGGACGAAAAAGAATGGGATGCCTTGTTTGAAAAAACACAAAACCAGTTAGTTGCTGCTGCCCGAAAGGCAAGGGAGGAGATAAGGGCTGGAAAGGCGCAACCGATGGATTATGAGCAGTTATGAAATCGGCTACGTTGCCATCTTTTTGGAAAGCGTACCGGTCACTTGACGGAACCATTCGGCAAAGAGCCAGAAAAGCTTACTATCTGTGGCGTGAAAACCCCTTTCACCCTTCTTTGCGCTTCAAATGCATAAATAGTGAAGAAAATATCTGGGCAGTACGGGTAACATTAGGATATCGTGCTGTTGGCATCCTTGAAGACGATACGGTAACATGGTTCTGGATCGGGAACCATGACGAATACGAACGTTTTTTCGCGTAAAAAGCAAAAGATAAAAAGCAGTTTATAAGGCGATAGGCATTCGATGCTTGTCGCTTTTTGTTTTGTGGGAAACGGCCGTTTCCGGCCCAAACCCACCCATCATCTAAAGGAGCTACAAAATGGCAGTTACACACAAACGTTTAGGCAAACATGGCGTTGTCGTCAGCAACCTTTGCCTGGGAACGATGAACTTTGGCTGGCACACCAGCGAAGAAGAGAGCTACAAAATCATGGATCGCGCCCTGGAGCTGGGCATCAACTTCTTCGATACGGCCGATGTCTACGGCTGGGAAGTGGAGCACGGCTACACTGAAGAGATCATCGGGCGCTGGTTTGCCCAGGGCGGTGGGCGGCGTGAAGCCACCGTGCTGGCCACCAAAGTGTTTAACCCTGTCACGCGCAAGGCCAATCTGCCGGAGGTCAACAGTGACAATCGCAGCCTGTCTGCCTACAAAATCCGCAAGCATTGCGAGGGCAGCTTGCGACGCTTGCAAACGGAGTGGATCGACATATACCAGATGCACCACATAGACCGGGACTGCCCCTGGGACGAAACGTGGCAGGCATTTGGCAGCCTGGTGGACCAGGGCAAGGTGGTGTACGTCGGGTCCAGCAATTTTGCCGGCTGGGACATCGCCACGGCGTGCCAGGAAGCGTCAAAACGGGGCATGATGGGGCTGGTGAGCGAGCAAAGCATCTACCATTTGAACAACCGCATGGTGGAGCTGGAAGTGATCCCCGCCTGCCGTCACTATGGACTGGGGCTGATCCCCTGGAGTCCTCTGGACGGTGGCCTGCTGGGCGGTGCCCTGGAGAAAATGGGGGCCGGACGGCGCAAAGGCGAGGAGTTTGAGAAGCGTGTGGAAGAGAACCGGGACAAGCTGGAGAAGTACGAGGCGTTGTGCCGCGAGATTGGCCATCCGCCGGGGGAAGTGGCAATTGCCTGGCTGCTGCACAATCCGATTGTGACTGCGCCTATCATTGGGCCGCGCACGATGGAGCAGTTTGAAAGTGCGGTGCGCGCTACCGAAATTGAACTGGATGAAGAGACATTGCAGAAGTTGGATGAAATCTTCCCTGGATCGGGTGGTGAAGCGCCACAGGCTTACGCCTGGTAAGTCTTGTTTATGAGTGGCAGTCACTGTCCAGGTGTTATGGATTCCCGCCTTCGCGGGAATGACATTTGAGATTTGATTGTTTTCTTGAACAATCAGATGGCTGCCACTTTTGTTTTATTCGTAGGGGCCAAATAGATAGTTGCCGACGATATCCGGTTCGTCGTTAATGTAGAAATTGCTGCCGTACTGTAAAAATGTACTGCGTGACAAACGGCCGTCTTCATTAAAATCCATCCGGGAAAAGGCAGCTTCGGCCAGAGCAGGTTCGATGCCCCACGCTTTAAAAAACAGCTTGTACTCTTCATGCGTGATTTCCCCGTCCCCATCCAGGTCAATGGTGTCGAAAATGGCCTCGAACAGGTAGGTGATCTGCCTCATTTCGTATTCAAAGCCCAGGCGCCGCTGAGTTTCGGCGAGGTAAAGATATTCTTCCAGCATCACTTTGCCGTCCTGATCCTGGTCGGCGGGCAGCCAGAAAGTATGCCACATGGCCACGTGCCGGGCCATCACTTCCTGGTATTCAGCGGAGCCAGGTTCCCAACCGCGCAGCGCGGCCAGATTACGGGCGCACTGTTCCCAGTCAGCACGTTCCACATAGCCATCCTTGTTGAGATCGCGGAAATAAAAGTGCCGGGCTAATTTTTTCTGCATGATGTCGGATAGCATGATTTGCCTCGCCTATGGTCAGGTATTGTGCCATGAATTGTAGGCTTTTCTTTTGGTTTTGGACAGAAACGGCCACTTCCTCCCGCCCCCTAAACCCACCCAACAAAAGTGTGTCGTGGCGTAACGGCCGTTCCCCCCTCTATTTTGCGCTATGGAACGGCCATCTTGAAGGGGACTTTCGTACGGGGAAGTGCACGGTTTTTCAATAGGCCGAATCCTAAATGAAAAAGGACGCTGATTAACGCAGATAAACGCTGATCTTTACAGTAATCTGCGTCATCAGCGTTCATCTGCGTCCCATTGGTTAGACTCCTGAAAAGCCCTGCGGGGAACCGCCTTTAATTAGGGAGACGGCCGTTTTGCGTTTACAATAGTCTGGTTTGGTCAGTTGATGAAGCGACAGCAGGTGGAAAATGGACAAAAATCTTGGTTCCCCGATTGCTTACGGCCGTACCGCCGAAATTTATGCCTGGAACGAAGGATATATTCTCAAGCTGTTTTACGATTGGTTTGGCCGGGAGAGCATTGAGTACGAAGCGAAAATCGGGCAGGCGGTTCATGCCAGCGGTTTGCCGGTGCCGGCGGTGGGGGAGATTGTGCAGGTGAACGGCCGTACCGGTCTCATCTACGAGCGGTTTGCCGGCGTTGCCTTGTGGGAACTGCTGCCGCAAAAGCCGTGGACGATTGTGCGCTATGCCCGGCGCATGGCGGCGCTCCACGCCGAGATGCACGCCAATCCGCTGCGGCTGGAGATTCCCCACCAGCGCCGGCGATTGGTGCAAAAACTGAACAATGCCCAGGCCTTGCCGGAGGCGTTGCGGGCTAAAGCATTGGCCGCGCTGGCAACCATGCCAGACGGCACGGCCATTTGCCACGGCGATTTTCATCCGGGCAACGTGCTGGCCACGCCGCAGGGGGAAGTGGTCATCGACTGGATCGATGCCACGCGCGGCAATCCGCTGGCCGACCTGGCCCGCTCCTCCATTTTGGCGCTGGGGGCGGCGGCCACCACCCAAACGCAAAACGCCGTCGAAAAGCTGATGGTGCGTCTGTTTCACGCGGTTTATTTGCGCCGCTACTTTGCTTTGCGGCCCGGCGGTCGGGCGGAATACGGCCGTTGGCTGCCCATCGTCGCCGCCGCCCGGCTGAGTGAAAACATCCCCGAACTGGAGCAGTGGCTACTGGCCCAGGCGGAGAAGATAGTGGATTGAGAGACGGCCGTTTTTCGTTTACAATGAGCCTGTTCAACCTAGTGCGCAACCTACTCTCTTAAGGACATAGAGACTCATGAAGTTAGAAAATCTGGAGGATTCATGAAAGCATCAGAAACAAAGTTCCAGTCGATTATTGAGGGTACCCAACAGTACATTGCACCTCTTTTTCAACGTGCCTACAGTTGGGGAAAAAAAGAATGGGAGGTGCTTTGGGATGATCTCATTTTCTTATGCGAGAATGAAGAACCCAAAAGTCATTTTATAGGTTCCATCGTTACTATTCCTACGATTTCTGTACCAGAAGGTGTAGCAAAGTATCTGCTTATTGATGGACAGCAACGCCTTACCACAATTTTTATCCTTCTCACGTTATTACGAGATACTGCGAAGGCCAATGGTAATGAAGAATTAGCCGCCGAAATTCATCAGACAATGTTGGTAAATTACTTTAAAAAGGGTATCGATCATTATAAATTGCTTCCTACCCAAGTTGATCGATCCGCATTTCAGTCGTTACTTGATGTAAGTAGGGAAAACATACCCAGTCAGATACTTGAGTGTTACTTATTCTTTAATAGAAAGCTCAAGCGAGGGTCTGTGAATTTGCTGACATTGAATAAAGCCATAACCTCTAGACTGTCCGTTGTGAGCATAGTATTAGATCGAGATGATAATCCTCATTTAGTCTTCGAAAGCCTTAATGCAAAAGGACGTGTGTTGACTCAAGCAGATCTCATCCGTAATTATTTCTTCATGCGGATTCACGTGGATAAACAAGAAGAAGTGTACAGTCTTTATTGGCACCCCATGCAAGAAGAGTTAGACGAGGATCTGACAGAGTTCATACGTCATTTTTTGATGCGGAACGGTGTGTTTGTTAATAAAGGGGATGTGTATTTCACTTTAAAAGACCGGGTGTCAGATAGAGACGCACTCGATGCGTTGAAAGAAATCGCTTTTTTTGCTAAGCATTATCAAAAATTACTTAATCCATCACTTGAAAAAAATCAAGAGCTGCATAAGGCTTTGACAAGATTAAATCGGTTAGAGGTTACAACTACATATCCGTTCCTGCTGAACTGTTATGATGATTACATCAATGATAAAATATCTGCTGATGAATTTACAGATATTATCAAAACGCTAGAGAACTTTGTTGTTAGACGCTTTGTTTGTAATGTACCAACAAATCAGCTCAATAAAATATTTCCAGTTTTGTATGGTCAAGCTCAGTTACAAAATTCCTCTAATCTAGCACAAGGCATTAAAACTATCTTGCAGTCACGAAATTATCCCAAGGATGCTGAATTTAGAACCAGACTCATGGAATCTAAACTCTATGGTGCTGGTCACCGAGCTGGCAAAACAAAATTAATTCTTGAATCTCTGGAAGCTGCATATAGTCACAAGGAACAAGTTCCTTTTGATAATCTTTCGATAGAACATGTGATGCCCCAGACAATGAGCAGTTGGTGGCAACAGCACCTCGGGGAAAACTGGCAAATTGATCATGAGCTTTTCTTGCATACGCTAGGGAACTTGACACTAACTGCATACAATTCCGAATTGTCAAATGACCCGTTCCCTAAAAAGCGAAGTAACCTATTAAATAGCCATTTAGAACTTAATCGATACTTTGAACAAGTTTCCGATTGGAATCGAATTGAAATTGAAAAAAGAGCAACAAAATTGGCCGACGAAGCTCTGGGATTCTGGCCATATTTTGGCGATGATGATTTAAAACCGGTCAATGTTGAAACGGTAACGGGAAAATCTCCCAAAGTCTTAACAATTCTTGGTCAGCAAATTTCTGTTGAGTCTTGGAGGGATGTGTTAACAGAGACTTTGAACACGGTATCAGAACTAGAACCTGAGCTTTTTGATTCTCTTGCTGAGGAATATCCTCGTTTTATAGGTGATGAACCGAGTAAATATCGAAGCACTCGAAGACTAAATAACGGCTACTACATTGAAGTTAATTTATCTGCAAGAGACATATATCAATTTTGTACACAAGCAATTGAACCGCTTGAACTTACTTCTGAAGACTGGATGATTGAAACTCGTTAATTATAAAAAGGTACAAAGAAAAAACCTTTTTTGTGAACTATTTATGATTGAACAAATTGTTGAGTCAAGGGACAATGTCTTTGAGGATTTAGATCTGGAGCCCGCTGAGGCTGCTATTTTACAAATGCGGGCAAAATTGATGAATGACTTACGGGGGTACATTCAGTCCAGCGGCATGACGCAGACCGAGGCAGCGCAGGTTTTAGGTGTGACGCAGTCCCGCGTATCCGATTTGATGCGGGGCAAGTGGGAAAAATTTAGCCTGGAGATGTTGATCACCCTGGAAGCCCGCGCCGAGCGTCAGGTAACGTTGGAACTGGCTTCTTAAATGAGCCCCGAATCGTTTGAAGAGATGCTAACGGGCGGCCACCCGAATTCGCTGGGGCGGACGGTGGAGGTGGTGGCGCTTGTGCTGGCGGACCGGGACCGGCTGGGGGAGCTGTATGCCTGCTATCAGAGCGATGACGCCGTGGTGCGGCTGCGCACCTCCAACGCGCTCAAGCGCATTTCCCGCGAAAAGCCGGCGTGGCTGGTGCCGCTCATCGATGGTTTCCTGACGGAGATTGCCGACCTCGATCAGGCATCGGCACAGTGGACGCTGGCCGATTTGTGCCAGACCCTGGCCCCGCTCATGACCCCCACGCAGCGCCGGCAGGCGAAAGCGGTGCTCAAACGCAACCTGGCCAATCACAACGATTGGATTGTCCTCAACCAGACGATGAAAACGCTGGGGGTGTGGGCCAAAGACGACCCGGAACTACAGCAGTGGCTGGTTCCCCACCTGGAGCGATTAAGCGACGACGGCCGTAAATCCGTAGCCAAAACCGCCGCCAAAACCCTCAAAACTCTTTAACGCAGAGACGCAAAGACGCGGAGAGAAAACTCTGCGCCTCCGCGCCTCTGCGTTGAATTCTCACTAATCAGTTACGGCAGGAACGGCCGTTAACCCCTCACCAAATTCCGCCACCGACGCTTTCGCCTCGGCCACGCTCACCCTGCCAATCAGCCCAATCGCCACAACAATGAGCACCGTTTCCAGCACAAACGCCGTGCCGTAAGCCAGCATCACGTTGCCACCGGATACCGACAGCAGGCCATCGACAATAACCCCGCCCATCAGGCTGGCCAGGGCCCGCCCCAACTGGTGGGCCACGCCCCAGACGCCAATCAGCAGTCCGGCGCGGGCTTCCGTGGTGAACTCGATCATCGACACCAGCAGGCTGGCGGCAGCCAGGCCCGTGCCCAGCCCCAGCAGAACCACCAGCAGGCGCAGTAAGTTAGGATTGCCTACAAATCCGGCAGCGACGATGAGCAAAAACATCACCGCCACCACGCCTAGCCCAATGCGGTAAATGCGCAGGTAACCGAATCGCTTAATCAGGTACAGTCCAGAAGCCAGCATGGCCACCAGCGTGCCCAATCCCCAGAAGGCGGTCAGCTGCGAACTCTCGCCCACCGTCATGCCAAAGCGAACGGCCGCATACGGCTCCAGCAGCACGTCCTGAATTTGGGTGCCCAGCAGCGTCAGCATCACCACCACAAAAAAGCGGCGCACGTGCGGATTGCCCAACACAACCGTTTTCACAATCGTCTGGAAATCGTGCAAACGGGCTGCCTGGCTGCCCCGGTCGGCGACGTCGCGCGGCTCCTGGCGCGGTGCGGCAAACAGGGCAAAGAGCAGGGCCATCGCGCCGATGACGACGACCACCGTCGTCAGGCGCTCCGGCGAATACGGCTGCAAAGTGACGCCAACGATGCCTGCCCCGGCAATCAGGCCAATCATGTTGACCACTTCATACAGCGTGGCGGCGCGGGAGCGGGGTGCCCCTGGTTCAAATTTATCCGCCAGCAGCGCCTGGAAGGTGTTGCTCGTCAAATTTTTGCCGATGCCGTACATGATGAGAGCTGCCAGCGTGATGATGGCGCCCAAACTGAACAATGCTTCGGTACGCAAGACGAGGGAGACGGAAACGGCCGCGCCCAACCCGGCCAATCCCGCACCAATGATGATGTACGGCTCCCGCCGCAGCCCACGAATCGGGTAGGCGTCGGAGCGGTGCCCCAGCCAGACGCGCACGGGGGCGACCAGCAGCGGCACGGCCAGGAACAGCCCGGCCAGCGTCACCGGCAGCCCCAGCTCCACAACCATCACCCGGTTAATGACGCTGCCGGCCAAAATGCTGATCAGCGTCAGGCTCAGCGGCACGGCCGCCAGCCGAATTAAGTTAAAACTTCGCTTCATT
>CALBTC010000062.1 GCA_937967805.1 uncultured Anaerolineaceae bacterium | reverse complement strand
GCCGCGCGCGGCGCTCTCCTGGACGATCTCCATCTTCCTCGGCGCCATCGTCGTGCGCCTGGCGGAAAACGCCCTGCTGCAACTGGGGCAGGAAGTTGTCGTGGGACACCGTCCGCAGCCGGCAACCGTTGGCGGCTCTTCTGAAGACCCGGAACTAGGCCTCAGCGTGATTGAGGTCACGGTGATTGCTTCGCCCATTGCTTCACCAACGGCCGTTTTCACGCCCACACCAACGCCAACCAACACGCCAGAACCAACGGCCGTTCCTACCCAGGAAGTGGCCGCTGTTGATAGTGCAGTAGAAGATGTGGGAATAACGGATGTTTCCCCCACACCAGAGCCGGCCGATCCCGTTCAGCAAACCAGCAACCTGCTCTGGCTGCTCATTGGCGCACTGGCCGTGCTTTTGGTAGCCAGCGGCATTTTGGTGGTCATGGCTCGCCGGGGTTAATCACGAGGCAGGAGACAAACGAATGAACAAAGCATTTCTCTTTTTGGCCCTGTTTTTACTAACGGCCGTTGCCTGCACCACCGGCAGCGATGAACCAATCACAGTGACTGATCCCTGGGGACGCACTTCACCCTCCGTGGCCGAAAACGGCGCATTTTACATGACGCTCAGCAACAACAGCAGCAGCGACGACGCCCTCATTTCTGTGGCCTCAGACGCCTGCGCCATGGTTGAACTGCATGAAATGTACGACAAGGGCGAAGGGGTCATGGGGATGCGCCCAGTGGAAGGCGGCGCGATTCCCCTTCCGGCCGGCGGCAGCGCGGAGCTAAAACCGGGCGGGCCGCATGTCATGTGCATGGGCAAGCAGATCGGTTTTGCCGCCGGTGCGGAAGTTCCGTTAACGTTAACGTTTGAAAATACGGGGAAGATGAACGTTACGGCCGTAATCCGCGACAACTAGCAGAGCAGACCTGTCAGGTGGCTGGCGAAAGTTTTAGTGACCCAGGCGTTGAACGGCCACCTGTCAGGTCTTTATAAGTGCCACATCAATCGCCTCAGCCAGGTTGCGGCAGCCGACCAACCCCAGTCCCTCCGGTGGCTCGGTCAAGCGGCGCTGGGCGGTTTTGGGGATGACACAACGCTTAAACCCCAGCTTCTTTGCCTCTTTCAGGCGGGATTCCAACTGGCTCACCGCCCGCAGCTCGCCGCTGAGCCCCACTTCGCCCACAAATGCCATGTCGGCATGAACCGAGTGGTCCTTCACGCTGCTGGCAATGGCCACGGCAATGGCTAAATCAGCCGCCGGCTCATCAATTTGCAAACCGCCAATGACGTTGACAAACACATCTTTGTCATGCAGCTTTATGCGTACTCTGCGGGTGAGAACGGCCGTAATCAACAACAGCCGGTTGTAATCCACCCCGTTGGCCGTGCGCCGCGGATTAGAAAACGTGGTGGAGCTGGCCAGCGCCTGCACCTCCACCAGCAGCGGCCGTGTTCCCTCCATCGTCACGGCGATGGTGGAGCCGGGAGCATTGATCTGCCGCTCCGCCAAAAACGCCTCAGACGGATTAGGCACCTCAACCATCCCTTTGTCGATCATCTCAAACACGCCCACTTCGCTGGTGGCACCAAAGCGGTTCTTCACGCTGCGCAGCAGCCGGTAGCGGTGGAACGGGTCCCCTTCCAGGTACAAAACCGTGTCCACGATATGTTCCAGCACCCGCGGCCCGGCAATCGTCCCTTCTTTGGTCACGTGCCCCACCAGAATAATGGCGATGCCCGTCGTCTTGGCCAGCTCCTGAAAGCGGCTGGCGCATTCCCGCACCTGGCTCACGCTGCCCGCCGCCGAGGTTAAATCTTCGGCAAAGGTGGTTTGAATACTGTCTACAATCACCAGCGTGGGCTTCAGCTCTTCGACGTGGTTCAAAATCGCTTGCAGCTTTGTCTCCGTTACCAGGTACAAGTTGTCGGCGGTGATGCCCAGCCGGTCGGCGCGCATTTTGATCTGGCGGCTGCTTTCCTCGCCGGAGACGTACAGCGTGGTGCCGTGGGCATTGGCCGTCAGGGCCGACACGTGCAGCAGCAGGGTCGATTTGCCAATGCCGGGGTCCCCCCCAACGAGCACCAGCGAACCGGGCACGATGCCGCCGCCCAGCACGCGGCCAAATTCGGGCAGCGGCAGGGGCAGCCGTTCAAAACCGTCAGCGGTAACGTCGGCCAGGCGCTGGGGCCGGCTGTCGCTTTGCCCGGCGGCGCGGCGGTTGCGCTGGCTGGGCGGCGCTTCGGCCACCAGCACCTCTTCTTCCATCGTGTCAAATTCGCCACATTTGGGGCAGCGTCCCACGTAAGCGGCCGTCACGCGGCCACAGTTTTGGCAAACAAATCGGGATCGGGTTTTGGCCATGCTGATTCCTTAAAAAATTGATTTAACGCAGAGGCGCGGAGGCGCAGAGAAAAAAATCCGTTACCTTCTTGCCTCACCTGAATTGCAGAAGTTGTCAGTACATCAGGTTTTCACCGTGCTCAAGTTGTGGCGATTTTAACATATGCTATACTTTTTCGCCGTGATTGATTGGCGATCTGTCTGGACAAATGGGTTGTGGATTTTGGGAACGGCCGTTCTCCTGGGAACGTTTAGCTATGCCTACTGGCTGTCGCGAACGATGCCGCAAACCCTGTCTGAAATTTACCAGGAATCACCCTATGCCCAGCTTTTTTGGACTGGCTTTTTGCTGGTTTTGCTGGGGCTTATTTTTACATCGACCCGCTGGTGGGAAACGGCCGTCTGGCTGCTGTTCACCGGCTGGGCAATCTTTAACTTAATTGTGTCACTGCGACGTTCAAAATGAAATTTGTGAAGCTAACCACCTGGTTTTTCTTAATTTTAGCGCTGGCTGCGCTGCTGTTGTTTACCGCCCAGCCAACCAACGCCCAAACGGACCCGGAAACAACGCCAACCAATGGGTACCCGCCGCCGGCCACGCCGGCCCAACCGGAGGAAGCGTATCCCAATGAGCCCCCCCCGCCCGCCGATTCACCAACCCAGGGATCTTACATCGCACCAACAACGGCCGCTGCCGGGGACGCCAATTTGCCGCCAGCCGTCATTGGCGAATCGGCTGGAGACGCAACGGCCGTCAGCAGCCTGCCCATTAGCCAGAGCGACCAGGTGCGCAACCGGGCAATTTTGTGGGCCGGTTTTTTAATTACGCTGATTCTCTTTTCATTGGCCGTGTATGGCGCGATGTTAATGTATACCCGGCCGCGCAGTTAAACTTGTCGTGTCTCCCCTTCCCGAAAGCGAACCAACCGCATCTTCTTCTCGCCGGCGCAAGGTTTGGCCCTGGGTCAACGTGGGGCTTACGGCCGTCTTGCTCATTGGCGGTATCTGGTACCTTTCCCGCACCATTGATTTTGCCGACATTGGCCAGGCGCTGCTGGCCGCCGATGGCCGATTTATCCTGCTGGCACTGCTCGTTTTCGTCTTGAACGGCTGTGTCAAGGCGTGGCGCTGGCGGGTGCTGCTGGCTCCAGATGAAGAGGCGCGCGTGCCGTTTACGGCCGTATTTTGGGCCATCTGGTTGGGCCAATTTGTCAATATCGTCCTGCCTTTTTTGCGCCTGGGCGAAGTTAGCCGAGCTTACGCCATCAACAAACAAACCGGCATTAGCACGGTGCGCGCCCTCAGCACCATCGTCGTTGAAAAAAGCGTGGAGCTGGTGATGCTGGGCCTGCTGGTGCTGATCCTGCTGCCCATTTTAGCCCTGCCCGAAAATATGCAGAGCACCGGACTGACCTTTTTGCTCATCGCCGGGGGAATTATTGTAGGCCTAACCGTCGTCGCTTACCGGACCCATTGGGTAATCGCCCAACTGCGCCGCCTGTTCCGGCTGCTGCCGCGACGATTTGAGGACCGCCTCACCCGGCTGCTCATTGGCGGGCTGGAGGGATTGGCCTCTTTACGTTCACGTCCGGCGCTGGGGCGGCTGCTGGCATCGTCTGTGCTGCTGGTTTTGCTGGGGCTGCTGACACCGTTTTTGTTGTTCCAGGCGTTTCATATTCCGCTGGGCCTGGCTGAAGCGGCCGTTGTTGATTCCGCCCTCAGCCTGACCACCTCAGCCCCCAGCACGCCGGGACAGTTGGGCATTTTTGAAGGCACAGTGGTGCTGGTGCTTTTCCAGTTTGGCCAGACCAACCAGGCGATCACCGTCAGCTACGCGGTGGTGTATCATCTGGTGGTGCTGCTGCCCAAGATTTTGTTGGGCGGCGTGGCGGCCAGCCGCACCAACTGGCGCTGGCAGCAAAATAAAACGTAACCACATGGCGTCATCCCCCGTTAGTTTTTTACAGCAAATTAGAAAAATCCCCCCGCCTCTGGCGGTTTTTGCCGTCACCTTGCTGGTTTATGGGGTTACGGCCGCTCCCGACCTTGTGCTTGCTTTTCACAGCGGCGATGGCGGGGAGTTGATTACGGCCGTCTTCACCGGCGGCGTGCCCCATCCCCCCGGCTATCCCACCTATTTAATTCTGGGTAAGCTGGCAGCGTGGCTGCCCGTTGAGCCAATCGCCTATCGCTTTTCCCTTTTCTCAACATTTTGCGGGGCCGTGGCGGCGGCCGTCACGAGTGCCGCCAGCCGGTCGCTCGGGCTCAAAGGTTGGCACACCACCATCTTGCCAGGGCTTACGCTGGCCTTCATGCCGCTGGTGTGGCAGCAAGCCGTTATTACCGAAGTGTATGCCCTGAATTTGATGTTGGTGGCACTTTTTGTGTGGAGCTTGTTGGAGAAACGGCCGTCCTTGCTGACGGGTTTCTTGCTGGGATTGTGCCTTACCACCCATCTCACCTCGGTATTACTCTTGCCTCTGGCTTTGTTCCTGCTGCCTCCCGGCCAATGGCCGCGGCTGGGCTTAGGCCTTGTCTTCGGCTTGACCCCCTATTTTTTGCTGCCGCTGTTGGCCCGGCCAGACAGCCCGGTCGTTTGGGGCCAACCGGAAACGATAGCCGGCTGGTGGTGGCTGGTAACTGCCCGCATTTACCAGCCTAACCAACTGGCATTGCCAACAGATCAAACAGCTTCCCGACTGGTTGAATGGGGAAAAATGGGATTGCAGCAGCTTCTGTTTGTGGGCTGGGTGCTGCTGCCCTGGAGCGGTTGGCAGGAAACGAACAAAAAGCGTTGGCTGGGTTTGGTAGGAACGGCCGTTGCCTATCTGGCATACGCCTTTTTTTACGACACGAATGACGCATTTGTGCTCACCTTGCCCGCCTGGCTGTTGCTGAGTTTGTCATTAACAACCGCCTTCAAATGGCTGGGGCGCTGGGGCGTCGTTTTGCCGTTTGCCCTCATTTTGCTAAACTTTAGCCAGATCGATCGTGTAGAACTTCACAAAATACGGCCGTTTGCCGAGCAAATCCTGAACAGTTCGCCTGCCAACGCCATCCTCATCACCTCTGGCGATCCGGACATATTTGCTCTATGGTATTTCCATTTTGTTGAGGGGCAGCGAACAGATGTGATCGTGGTTGATGACCAGCTGTTTGCGTTTAATTGGTACCGAAGCAGGATCCAAACGCTTTACCCGGAACTGCAAGGTCTGGACGTCGATGATGTACCCGCTTTTCGTATGCTTAACGCCGGCCAGCGGCCTGTTTGCACCGTTGTTCTTGTTGAAGATGGAAAATTATTAGCCTATAACCGTTGTATCGAGGAGCCGTAGGGTGACAACAAAGGCCAATGAACTACCAACAACTGAAACGCCGCTGCTCACCAAGAGCAGAGTGCGCATTTTGCTGCTGATCGCGCTGGCGCTGCTGCTGGTGTGGCTCGGGGTGAAAGGGTGGCGCATTGGTCGGGCCGTCCAATCTCTGTTGGCCCAGCAAGCGGCCGCCGAATCGTTAATGGCCGAAGGCATCACCGGCATCGATCCGGCTCAGGCTGAGGAAATGGTGCAAACCATCCGCCAAAATGTAGTGACGCTGCGCCAGGAAACGGCCGTCTTCATGCCGCTTACCCCCTTTTTGGGCTGGCTGCCAGAGGTAGGCCCATTGGCCGTGGCCGCGCCGCAGTTGATGGAAATGGCGGATGCGGGAACGGAAACGGCCGTGGTCGCTTATGAAGGCCTCAAGCCGGCCCTGGCTTTATTGCAAGAGGAAACCAGCAGCGGTTCTCCTCTTCCCCAACTGGTCAACGTTCTCGCCGAAGCGCGCCCGAATCTGGCGCTGGCCCAGCAATCATTCCAGCGCGTGGTTGTGGCGCGCAACCAGATCAGCAACGAGGCCCAATTTCCGGAACGAATCCAGACGGCCTTCCAGCTTTTTGATGAGTGGCTGCCGTTGGCCCAGGATGGCCTGGTATTTGTTCAGGTGCTGCCCAATATTTTGGGGCACAGTGAACAACGCAGCTATCTTTTACTGGCCCAAAACGAGGATGAACTGCGGGCCACGGGCGGCTTCATCTCCGGCATTGGCCTGCTTACTGTGGACAATGGCGACATCTTGTCTTTGGACTTTCAAGACGCCTCTACCTTTGACCGGGAATCGCTGGCGGTAAACTCAACCGCGTATGATTACCCGCCGCAGCCTCTGTATGAGCTAATGGGGTTAGATTACCATATGCTGCGTGACGCCAATTATTGGCCAGACTTCCCCATCTCCGCCCAAAAAGCAATCGAGCTTTATCAAATAGGCCGGCCCGACGCCAAAATCGACGGCGTCATCGCCATCGACCAGCAGTTTATCGCCCTGCTGGTGGAAGCCACCGGGCCAATTCCGGTGGCCGGCTCCGATACGGTGATCACCGGGGCCAATGCGGTGCAAAGCTTTCGCGATGCTTTCAACATTAAAGAAGGCCAAACCAACGCAGAGTGGTTCCAAAACCGCAAAGCGTTTTTGTCCACGTTCTCTGCCGCCATTCGCCAAAAAATTGAAACGGAACCGGCCTCGCTTGATATGGTGACTTTGGCCCGCAACATGTTTGCCGCCCTCAACAGCCGCCACCTGCAACTTTATCTGGCAGACCCGGAGGTCACGGCCGTTTTGAACCAGTTAGATTGGGACGGCCGTTTAGAAAACCCAACCAACCAGGACTTTTTGCTGGTGCTGGACAGTAACATGGGCTTCAACAAAACCAATCTCCATATGGATCGGGCTACAAAATACGAGATTGATCTGGCAGCGCCTGAGCCACAGGCTCATTTAACAATCACCTATCGTCACGCAGGTCCCGAAAACGAAGCGCCCTGTTTCCAAACCGTCTTTTATGACAGTGCCCCCACCTATGCTGAAGTCGCCGATCAATGTTACTTTAACTTTTTGCGCGTCTACGCGCCTCCGGAAAGTGAGCTTGAATGGAGTACGCAGCATATTATTCCCGGCGAGATGACCGTTACCGGTGTTCCCTGGGAGCGCAGCGGGCAGGCGATCAACGAATTTGCTGATTTCACAACGTTTACCAATTTTTTGATGGTGCCGCGCAGCCAGACGTTGCAAACGGAGTTGGCCTATACCTTGCCGCAAACGGCCGTGCAGCCACAGGACAACCATCAACGCTATCAGCTTTGGCTGCGCAAGCAGGCCGGCATGGAACCGGAAGCGGTAACCATCACCATTACCTTGCCGGAAGGCGCAGTGGTATTGGATACGCAGTCGCCTGAGGCACCGGTGGTAGACGGCCGTCTCGTTACCTTTACCTTTAATTTGGTTGAAGACAGCCTCATCGCGCTGGACTTCGCGCCTTAAACCGGTGGGAGAAGCCGCTTGCACATTTTGCTCAACGACCGCCCAGGGCACCCCTTTGAAGTTCAGCTCAGCCGCCACCTGGCCCAAAGAGGGCACACCGTCCGGCACTGCTACGGTGAATTTTTCCAAAGCCCTCGCGGGAACTTGCAGAAAACGGCCGATGATCCCGCCAACCTAGACATTGTCGGCATCCAGTTAAACAAACCCTTTGCCAAATACGCCTTCTTTAAACGCATTTTTCAGGAACTTAAATACAGCCGGCTGCTAATCGCCCAGATAAAAGCGTTTCAGCCCGATGTGGTCATCTTCGCCAACACGCCATCAGAGGCCATGTCGCTAGTGTATTGGCATTTCCGCCAGAGTGATATTCGCTTCATATTTTGGGTTCAGGATATGTACGGCATCGCCATCAACAAGATTTTGAGCAAACGATTGTCCTTAATTGGACGGGCCATTGGCCGGCTGTATATTGCCCTGGATCGCTATTTGCTACAGCGTAGCGAGCAAATTGTCCTGATTACAGAAGATTTTTGCCCTTTGCTAGACAAATGGGGCATCGCACCGGCCAAAACGCATGTTATTCCCAATTGGGCGACCCTGGCTGACCTACCCGTTCGTCCGAAAGATAATAGCTGGGCGCAAGGTAAAAAGCTGGCAGATAAGTTTTGTTTTTTATACGCCGGCACGCTGGGCATGAAGCATAATCCCAACCTGCTGCTGGAGCTGGCGGTTTCTTTTCAAGCTGATGAAGCGGTTCAAATTATCGTGATTTCGGAGGGGTTAGGCGCAGACTGGCTGGCCAAACAGCGAGAACTGCTGGGGCTAAATAATCTTACCTTGCTGCCCTATCAGCCATTCAGGCAACTGGCCGATGTGCTGGGCACGGCCGATGTATTGGTCGCCATTTTGGAACCGGACGCCGGCGTCTTTTCCGTCCCGTCCAAAGTACTGTCTTATTTGTGTGCGGCGCGACCGCTTCTTTTAGCCGTGCCGCAAGAGAATCTGGCGGCTAAAATTGTGGCCCAAAATAAGGCCGGGTTGGTGGCTGCCCCCGAGGATACGGCCGCATTCGTCCAGGCAGCAGCTTCATTGCGCGAGGATCGTGGATTGCGCCAAGAGTTGGGCGGGAACGGCCGTCATTACGCCGAAACCCATTTCAACATCGAAAAAATTACCAGCAAATTTGAAGCGATATTAAAACAGTCAAAATGAGCGCAAGCTTAACACCATGAATGAAAATCTCACATCTCACGCCAAGCCGCCAGGTACGCCAAACGATCTTTTTGACTTTGCGTGAGGCTATTTTCGAAGGAGCATTGCAAATGGCACAAGAACGAATTTTGGTTACCGGCGCTGGCGGCTTTATCGGCCACCATCTGGTCAATTTCTTAAAAAAACGGGGCTACTGGGTGCGCGGTGTTGATATTAAAGCCCCAGAATTTGCCCCGACTCAAGCCGACGAATTCCTGCTGCTCGATTTGCGCCGCTGGGAAAACTGCCTGGTGGCAACCAAAAACATCGATGAACTCTACGCGCTTGCTGCCGATATGGGTGGCATGGGCTTTATTTCCGCCAACCATTCCCAAATCCTGCACAACAATTTGCTCATCAATCTGCATACGTTAGAAGCGGCCCGCAGCAATGGGGTTAAGCGGTATTTATTTACCTCGTCAGCCTGTGTTTACCCTGAATACAAACAGACAGAAGCCTCCGTGCTGCCGTTAAAAGAAGAAGATGCCTATCCAGCCCAACCACAAGATGCGTACGGTTGGGAAAAGCTTGTCGTGGAACAGTTGTGTACGCACTACCACAATGAACATCCCATCGAAACGCGCATCGTGCGCTTTCATAACATTTTTGGCCCTTTGGGCACCTGGGATGGCGGACGCGAAAAAGCACCTGCTGCTTTATGCCGCAAAATTGCTGTGGCCAAACTGACCGGCGACCCTGAGATAGCAATCTGGGGTGATGGGGAACAGACACGCTCCTTCTGTTATATTGATGATTGTACGACCGGCATTTATAAGCTGATGCATTCACAGTACAGGCAGCCGCTTAATCTAGGCCAGGATCGATTGGTAACGATCAATCAATTAGCTGATATAATTGCCGATATTGCCGGGATTACCATTAAGAAGAAACATATTGCCGGACCACAAGGCGTACGCGGCCGTAATTCGGACAATACGCGTCTGCGCCAGGTCCTGGATTGGGAACCTCGGGTTTCTCTAGAAGAAGGTCTGGCCCAAACATATCAATGGATCGAATCTCAGGTAAAAATAAAAATGGCCGAGGAAGCCAAAACTGTAGAGTAGGGAACTGCCTGTTGTCCGCTTACTAAGGATCGCTAGCTAACTGTACGGTGTATCTTTGCTTTTGTCAGTTTTTTAACGTTGTGTGTTATTACTTAACTGCCACTATAAATAATATCTATGAAAAAAACTAAGTCTGGTTTTGTCTTATTTTTGTTGATTGTCTCTTTGAGCATCATGGTTGATACTTCCTTTGTTTTGCCGGTATGGAGTTTGGACACTCAGCAAACAATTCCCACCAGAACACCCACCCCACCCCCCCAGCCTACCGCCACGCAATCCGGCGGTGGCGGCGGTACGAATCCTACTGCAACAAACACACCTGCACCAGATGCTACGCCTACTTCGACCCTGCTCCCCGTCAATATTGCGCCAACGCCGGTGGGTGGTTTTCTGCCCACGGCCGAACCGTGCAGCGGCAATCCTACTATCGAAACGTTAGGCGCTACCAACGTGCGCAGCGGGCCTGGGCTTGAATACGATGTTATCGGGCAACTGGTTTATCTGGAAGTTCGCTACATTGTGGGGCGAGCAGAAACGGCCGAATGGTGGTTGATCCAGTTTAATGACGGGCAGTTTGGCTGGGTTGCCGACGAGATCGTTTTGGTGCAGGGCTACACGCCCATTGTGCCCATCGTCGAAGCACCCCCACTGAACGGCAACACGCCCACGCCTGCGGTCGATTGGAATCCCACACCCATTCCGTTTTGCACCGTGACGCCTGTGCCCACTGATACACCCACCGCCACGGCAACAGCCCTAAGCAGTGAGGCAGTTGTAGAAACTGTGGTGGAAACAGCAACAGCAACAGAGCCGGCTCCCACAGAAGTGCGCCCCACCGATACGCCTATTGTGCAGCCAACGGCCGTTCCCCCCCAACCAACCGCCACCCCCGCCGCCACAGCAGAAATTGCCAATCCGCCAGATGAAGGCGGCAGCAGTGGCCTCATCTTGCTTGGCATTGGCCTTGTCCTGGTCGCTGGTCTGGCTATCTTTTTCGTACGCCGGCGCGGTTAGCGACTGTAATGGCGGCAAAGTTTCGCCCCAGACAACTTTTTGCCTTCACCGTTTTTATCGTTCTGGCCTCGCTGGATAATGCAGCGGCCGGCGTGCTGCCGCCGCTCTACGCCATCATCGCCCGCGATTTGCAGGCCACTGATGCAGCCTTAGGAGCGGTAACGGCCGTCTACATCCTCATCGTGGCCATGGCCGCCGTGTTATGGGGCTACCGGGGCGACCAGAAAAGACGAAAACCCCTCCTCTTTTGGGGCACGCTGGTCTGGGTTACGGCGATGCTGCTCACCACCACAGCGCAAACCTTTCCCCAATTTTTGTTGTTTCAAATGATGACGGCCGTTGGCGTTGGCGGCATCAGTTCATTGGGATTTAGCGTGGTGAGCGACCTCGTGCCGGCCCACCGGCGCGGCCTGGCGTTGAGTCTGTGGAGCGTCTCGCAGGGCATCGGTACCTCTCTGGGAGCGCTTCTGGCGGGGACCGTTGGCGCGTTTGACTGGCGCTATCCCTTTTGGATTATTGCCGCCGCCGGGCTGCTCTTTGCTCTGCTCTTTTTATTCACCCAGGAGCCGCTGCGCGGCCAGGCCGAGCCGGAGCTGGAGCCAGTTTTTGCCCAGGGCAGACGGTACGAATTTCGCATTAGCCGCGCCGATATCGCCGGCCTCTTGCGGCAGGCGTCCAACCGCTGGCTACTGCTGCAAAGCTTTTTTTATGCCCTGGCCTATGGTTCGACCGTCTGGATTCCCCGCTGGGCCGTGGCCCGGGTTCAGGCAGAAGGGTACACGTTGGAAACGGCCACCATCGTGGGCAATCTGATCATTGCGCTGCTCAGTTTGGGGGGATTTACGGCCGTTCTATCCGGTCATCTAGGAGATTGGTGGCAAACGCGAAACAGCCGGGGACGCGTGCGGTTGGCCATGATTGGGCTGCTGGTTTCGGCACCGCTTTACGTCTGGCTTTACTTTATTCCCTTTCGCAACCTGAATTTACCGGAACCGGCAGGCTTTTGGCAGTTGGTCACGGCCGTTCTCTTTGCCTTCATTAGCAATGGCTGGGTGATTTTGGCCTTTGTGGTGGCGTTTACGGCCGTCACCTTTCAGTCGGCCGATCCCCCCAACTGGGCCGCAATGATCACCGATGTTAACCTGCCCGAGCATCGCGGCACGGTCATCGGCCTTAGCCGGCTGTTTCGCGCCGTGGGCAACGCCATCAGCGTCTGGCTGGCCGGCTGGCTGTTTGCCGGCCTCACCGGTCGCCTGCCCGAACCGGACAACTACGCCGTAGGGCTTTCTCTCTTCCAAATCCTCGTGCTCCCCGCCGCCATTTGCTATCTCTTCCTGCAAAAATATATCGCCAGCGATAAGCAAGCCATCGCCCAAACACTCACTAAACGCGCCAAAGCTGATGCGTGAAACGTGAAGCGTGACCTTTAAACTTCATGTATCCCGTTTCGCGCATCGTTTCAATCCCTTGCGTCACACTGAACCTGTGTTACCATTGCACCAAGTTGAGATATATCACAGATATATCAATTGCATTTTTGCGTCGTAATTGGCCAAATCGCTCCGGCTATTCTGCAAAAGCTTATTGCCGATTACATAACTCGCGAAGAGGGAACATGATGAGTGTAGGCCAGGATTCGCAGCGTTCACTCAGTGAGCAAGCCTACGAGCAGATCAGGCAAAAAATTGTCACCCTTGCCCTGGCCCCAAGTGCGGTTGTAGATGAAGCGCGCTTGCAAGAAGAATTGGGATTCGGCCGTACCCCCATTCGGGAAGCGCTTAAGCGTTTGGAGCTGGAACGCCTCATTGATATCATCCCCCGGCGCGGCATGTTTGTCACCCCTATCAACCTCACCGACCTGCAGCGTTTGTACGAAGTTCGCCTGAGCCTGGAATGTTTGGCTACCAAACTGGCGGCCAAAAGGGGAACGGCCGTTCACTGGCAAGAAATGGCGCAGGTCCTCAATCAAATTGATCAACCCGACAACATCTCGCCCGATCAACTTATCGCCGTAGACGAAGCGTGCCACCGCATCATTTACAAAGCCGCCGATAACCAGTTTCTGGATCACTCGCTCATGGCCCTGTACCCGCTCAGTTTGCGTATGTGGCATGTGGCGCTGTCTAAGCTGGGTGACAAAAAAGATACCATTATTGAATACAAACATATTGTGGAGCACCAGGAAATCATGGTCGCTCTAAAGAGTGGCGAGGCGGAAGAAGCTGCCTCACTTATGCGCCGGCATGTTGAAGCGTATCAACAGTACATCGAGAACATTATTTTGGGCAAATCTGCGCAGTTGCACGCAGCCTGATTAACCTAGACAAACCTTTAACTCTGCGCCTCTGCGCCTCTACGTCAAATTTTTTGGAGGTATCGTCTATGAGCCGCGATAGACGCACACGCCGAGTTGGTCGCCGCGACCGACACCAGACTGACTCCGAAGCAACGGCCGTTGCCAAAATCTCCCAGCCGGTTAACAACCTGCCCACTTACGAACTCGTCAACGAAGAAGGTCTGGAAAAAATCCACAACGCCTCGCTGGAAATTTTGTCCGATGTGGGCATTGATTTTTACGACGACGAAGCCCATGCCATCCTCAAACAGCATGGCGTTCGGCTGGAGGGGGACACCGCCTTTTTCGACCGGGCAATGATTGGCGAATACGTCGCTAAAGCCCCTGGCCAATTCACCCAAAAGGCCCGCAATCCTGACAACAACGTCACCATTGGCGGCAACCACGTCTGCTTTGCTCCGGTCTATGGCCCGCCGTTTGTGGTCGATATGGATCGCGGGCGGCGCGACGCCACCCTGGAAGATTTCCGCAGCTTTGTCAAACTTACCTACCAGACGCCATACCTGCACCACTCCGGCGGCACGATTGTGGAACCCACCGATGAACCGACCCATACGCGCCACCTGGACATGGTGTACAGCCACATCAAGTACAGCAACAAACCGTTTATGGGCTCGGTCACCTCCGGCGAAAATGCCGCCGACAGCGTGAAAATGGCCGAAATATTGTTCGGCGCGGAGGAAATTCGGCAGCAGCCGGCGCTGCTTTCGCTCATCAACATCAGCAGCCCGCGCCGCCTGGATGACCGCATGTTGGGTGCCCTGAAAGTGTACGCCAAAGCGCGCCAGGCGCTGATCATCACCCCGTTCCTTTTTTCCGGCGCCATGGCCCCGGTGGGCGTGGCCGGAACGCTGGTGCAGCTCAATGCCGAAGCGTTGGCCGGCATCGTCTTTACCCAAATGGTCAATCCCGGAACGCCGGTGGTGTATGGTGCCTTCCAAACCAATATCGACTTGCAAAGCGGTGCCCCCGTATTTGGCTCGCCGGAAAGCCAGATAGCCCTGTATACGGCCGCACAACTCGCCCGTAAACATGGCCTACCCTTCCGCAGCGGCGGCATGTTTGCCAGCAGCAAAATCGCCGACGCCCAGGCGGCCTATGAGTCGGTGATGGTGATGCTGCCCGCGGTGCAGGCGCGGGTCAATTTTGTGCTGCACGCTGCCGGCTGGTTGGAAGGCGGGCTGGCCGCCGGATACGAAAAATTTGTGATGGACGTGGAGCTGCTGGGCATGTTCCATAAGTTCTTACAGGGGTTGGACCTGTCTGAAAACGGCATGGCGATGGAGTCTCTGCGCACCGTGCCCACGGATGGGCACCATTTGGGCACGCCGCACACCATGCAAAATTTCCGCCACGCTTTCCATCGCTCCGACTTTTTTGATTACAACTCGTTTGAGCAGTGGCGGGATGAAGGTGGTTTGACGGCGACGCAGCGAGCAAACGGCCGTTATAAACAGCTCCTGCGCCAATACCAACCACCCGACCTCGATCCCGCCATCGACGAAGCCCTTAAGGCGTTTATAGCTAAACGAAAAGAAGAGATAAAACCGGAATATTAAATTGACGGAATGAAAAATGTATCCATTTGTCATGCTGAACGAAGTGAAGCATCCCTAGCATCCTCAAAGGGATTCTTCGCTGCGCTCAGAATGACAAGCTAAAAATTGTAAGGAGTTTTGAACATGAGTGATTTACCCAAGAAAGCAAAAATCGTCGTCATTGGCGCGGGGATTGTGGGCAACAGTTTAGTCTATCATCTGGCTAAACACGGCTGGAAAGATATCGTTCTGCTGGACAAAGGCCCCCTGCCCAACCCCGGCGGCTCTACCGGCCACGCCTCCAACTTCATCTTCCCGGTAGACCATTCCAAAGAGATGACGATGATCACCCTGGACAGCGTGGCGCAGTTCAAGGAGCTGGGCGTCTTCACCGAAAGCGGCGGCATTGAAGTCGCCCGCACCGACGAGCGCATGGAAGAGCTGCGCCGGCGCATGGCTTCGGCCAAATCGTGGGGCGTAGAATCGAAGATGCTCACCCCGGACGAAGTAGAAGAACTGGTGCCCTACCTGGACAAAAGCGTCATCAAAGGCGGTTTCTACACCCCCAGCGTCGGCGTGGTCGATTCGCTGCGGGCCGGCACGCTCATGCGTGAATACGCGATGGACAAGGGTGTTTTGAAGGTTTTCCCCAACACCGAAATTGAGGATTTGGTGGTGAAAAAGGGCAAAATCCGCGCCGTTAAAACCAATCGGGGCAAAATCAAGGCCAAATACGTCATGATCGCCTGCGGCGTCTGGAGCCCGCGCATTGCCGAGATGGCCGGGGCCACCATTCCCCTGACGCCCGCCGTACACCAGATGATCAGCGTGGGGCCGCTCGCGCTCATGGAAAAAACGACCAGCGAGATCGAATACCCCATCGTGCGCGATATGGACACGTTCTGCTACGAGCGGCAAAACGGCAACGACATGGAGGTCGGCTCCTACGCCCATCGCCCTATTCTGATGGACCCTAACGACATCCCTTCCATTGAAGAATCCGCCATGTCCCCCACCGAGCTGCCTTTCACCGAAGATGATTTTGAACCGCAGCTGGAGCAGGCGCTGGAGCTGATGCCGGAAATTTTAGGCGACGAGAAGGCCGGCATCCGCCACGCCATCAACGGCCTGCTCTCCCTCACGCCTGACGGCGCGCCCCTCATTGGCGAGACGGTGGAAGTGAAAAATTTATGGTCGGTCGCTGCCATCTGGATTAAAGAAGCGCCCGGTTTTGCCAAAGCGGCCGTTGAATGGTTCACCCACGGCGCGTCAGAAATTGATATTCACGGAACGGACGTGGCCCGCTTTTATGATTACGGCCGTACCAAACACCACGTCGTCGCCCGCACTTCGGAAGCATTCAATAAAACGTACGGCATTGTGCACCCGCGCGAGCAGTGGGCCTCTAACCGCAACGTGCGCACCAGCCCGTTTTACATTCGCGAAGTCGAGCTGGGCGCCGAATTTTTCGAGACAGCCGGCTGGGAACGGCCGCAGTGGTACAACAGCAACGTCAAGCTGCTGGATGAATATAAGGATAGGGTGCAGGAACGGCCGCATGAGTGGGACGCCCGCTGGTGGTCGCCCATCATCACCGCCGAGCATTTAGCCATGCGCGACCGGGTCGGCATGGTTGATCTCACCGCCTTTGCCCTGTTTGATGTCGAAGGCCCCGGCGTGGTCGATTACATCGAAAAGATGGCCGCCAACAAGATGGACGTGCCCGTTGGGCGCGGCGTCTACACGCCAATTCTCAACGTGCATGGCGGCTTTAAGTCTGACCTCACCATTGTGCGCCTGGCCAAAGACAAATATCGCATCATCACCGGCGGCAGCGACGGTGGGCGAGACAAAAAATGGTTCATGGACAACCTGCCCAAAGACCGCTCCGTCACCTTGACCGACGTGACCTCGGCCATCTGCACCGTGGGCCTGTGGGGACCCAAAGCCCGCGAGGTGCTGCAAGCCGCCACCGAAGATGACGTCTCCAACGAGGCGTTTCCCTACGGCACGGTCAAGGAACTCACCATCAACGGTATTCCGGCGACGGCGTTCCGCATTTCTTACGTGGGTGAGCTGGGCTGGGAAATCAGCACGGCAATGGAACACGGCCTAAAATTGTGGGACACGCTGTGGACGATGGGCCAGCCGCACGGCATCGTCCCGGTTGGCATCGGCGTTTACGGTACAACAGGCCGCCTGGAAAAAGGGTACCGGCTGATGGGCCACGAGCTGGAAGGCGAATACACGCCCGTCGAAGCAGGGCTGGAGCGACGGCTGGTGAAAAAGGCGGACTTCATCGGCAAGGAAGCGTATCTCAAGGCGCGTGAAGAAGGCCCGGCGGCCATTTTGTGTACGCTCACGGTGGATGATCACACCTCCGCCAGCGGCGTCAAGCGGTACATGAACGGCGGCGAGCCCATCGTCACCCCAGACGGCGAACGGATTGTGGATAGCAAGGGACGGCCGTCTTACGTTACCAGCGCCGGGGCAGGGCCATCGGTCGGCAAGCACCTCCTGCTGGCCTATCTGCCGCCCGAACTGGCCAAAGAAGGCACCCAACTGGCCGTGGAATACATGATGGAAAGGTATCCGGTGACGGTGGCCGTGGCCGGCAGCCGCCCGCTGTTTGATCCGGATAATGAACGGATGAAGTGTTGATCGGTGGTCGGTTATCCGTGATCGGTAATCGGTGATCAGTAAACGAAAAACCGATTACCGTTTACCGAATACCGATTACCGAAAAAGGTGATCAGATGGAAATACTAGTATGCGTCAAACGAGTACCCGCAACCGGGGCCAGGATTGTACTCACAGAAGATGCCAGGGCGATTGAGACGCGCAACCTGGGCTTTACGGTTAGCCCTCATGAGGAATGTGCCGTAGAAGAGGCAGTGCAGCTTGTAGAAAAACACGGCGGCAGCGTGACGGTGCTATCCCTGGGCAGCCAGGAAGCGACGCAGCAGATTCGTGATGCAATGGCCGTCGGGGCCGACAAAGGCATCTTGCTGGAAACGGACGGGGATGAATGGGACCCGGTGGCTACGGCCAATGCCATCGTCGATGCCATAAATGCCAATGACGACGCGTTTGATTTGCTGCTCTTTGGTAACGAAGCGGCCGACAGCGGCGGTTATCAAGTTGGTGTGCGCGTCGCCCATGCCTTAGACCTGCCCTGCGTGACGGGGGTGAAAGAGCTGGAGATTGACGGGGAAACGGCCGTTGCTAAACGAGAAGCAGGCGGCGGCTTTGAAATTTACGAAGTTGCCCTCCCCGCTGTCATCACCGTCAAAGAAGGCATCAATTTGCCACGCTACCCCTCCGTTCCGGGACGATTGCGCGCCAAAAAGAAACCACTGGAAACCACAACGCCGCAGAAAAACGGCGGCGGCCTGGAAATGGTGAAGTTTGTCAATCCGCCGGAACAGAGCAAATCGGCCGAGGTTTTGGGCGCTGGGGCTGCGGCCGTTCCCAGGATTGTTGAGGTATTGCGGGAATTGAAGTTTGTGAAATGAAATTAAAGACAGGAACACAGAGTTTCACAAAGGCGACAACCATGCACCCAGGTGCACTGCGATGAATGATGGAGAACACAGATTTTCGCAGATAAAAATTTTAATCTGTGTTCATCTGTGTAAATCTGTGTCCTATTTTTGAAGGAAGCATCATGATTTTAGGAATCATAGAACATGACCGGGGACAGTTAAACAACCAATCGCTGGAGATGCTCACGCTGGCGCGGGAGGTGGCGGCGATGGAGGGTGTGGGGGTGACGGCCGTACTCATCGGCGATCCCGCAGCCCCGTTGGCGGATGGTTTAGCCACTTACGGCGTCAGCCAGGCCATTGTGGTGAGCCACGCCGGTTTGGCCGACTACGCGCCGGAAGCGTGGGCCGAAGCGGTGGTGCAGGTAGCCAACAGCGGCGCACCTAAAGCGATCATGGCGACGGGCACAGACCGGGGCAATGAGCTGATGGCCCACGTCGCCGCCCGGCTTAACCTGGCGCTGGCGGCCAACACTACCCAGGTGACCGTGGGCGACAGCTACGACATTATGCGCGTGCGCTGGGGCGGCAGCCTGTTTGAAGAAGCCCGGCTGCACGACGAGATCAAGCTGCTCACCGTGGCCCCGCTCACCCTGCCCGTTAGCGAAGCACCGGTGGACAGCGTAGCGGTAGAAACGTTCACCCCGGAACTGGATGACAAACTGTTCCGGGTGCGCGTAACGGCGCGGGAAGAGCCGGAAGGCGACAAAATTTCGCTGGCCGAGGCGCGGCTGGTCGTGGGCGGCGGCCGCGGTGTAGGCAGCGCCGAAGGGTTTGAGATGCTGGACGAACTGGCGGAAATGCTGGGCGGTGCTGTGGGCGGTTCCCGCGTGGTCACAAACCTGGGTTGGCGCCCCCACGCCGACCAGGTAGGCCAAACCGGCACCCGCATCGCGCCGGATTTGTACATCGCCTGCGGCATCAGCGGTGCAATTCAGCATTGGGTCGGCTGCAAAGGGTCCAAGAAAATCCTGGCGATCAACACCGATCCCGAAGCCCCCATGATGACCAAAGCCGACTACGCCGTCGTGGGTGATTTGCATGAAGTGGTGCCAGCCCTCATCGCCGAGTTGAAAAGTAATGGCTCTTAAAATTGTCATGATTACCCTTGCTTGTCATTTCGACCCCTTCGACGCTGCTCAGGCCAGGATACGGGAGAAATCTCTCTAAAAATGACAAGACAGATTCTTAGTCAAACTCAGAAGGATTTCTCGCCAAAAGCGGCTAATGACAAGTTGAGTTAGTTTGGTAAGAACCAACTACAGCACCTGTATGCCATAAGCGAAGCACATGGAAACGAATCACAAAATACCTACGTTTGACCAAATGATGAACCCCCTGCTAAAAGCCCTCAAAGAACTGGGTGGTTCAGGAACAATTGAGGAAATTTCCACGAAGGTAACTGAAGATTTGGACCTTTCAGATGAAATCGTTGAAGTTTTGCACAATCCGGAAAAGAGCAGTCAAACTGAAGTTGAGTATCGGTTAGCCTGGACTCGAACATACCTAAAAAAGTATGGACTGCTCGAAAATTCAACGAGGGGTGTTTGGGCTCTCACAAACAAGGGAAGACAGACCGAAGAAGTTAACCCAGACAAGGTTAAGCGTTTTGTTCGTGAGCAGGACAGAAAAGAGCGTGAAGTTGCCGACAAAACCGATCTCGCTGAGGAAGAAGCTGAACTTACCTGGAAAGAGGATTTGTTACAGACGCTCCTTCAAATGGATCCTAGTGCGTTTGAAAGGCTTGTACAAAGGCTACTAAGAGAATCCGGCTTCATTCAGGTTGAAGTTACTGGCAAAAGTGGCGACGGTGGCATTGATGGTAAAGGAATTATGCGGTTGGGTGGCTTGCTCAGTTTTCATGTGATTTTTCAGTGCAAACGATACAAAGGTTCTGTCTCTTCAAGCCAAATTCGGGACTTTCGTGGCGCGATGGTTGGTCGGGCAGACAAAGGTTTAATGATCACAACCGGTAATTTCACCCGTGACGCAGAAAGAGAAGCAACAAGAGACGGCGCACCTGCAATCGATTTGATCGATGGCGATTTACTGGCAGACAAATTAAAGGACTTAAGTCTTGGCGTACAAACCAGATTGGTTACGGTTGAAAAAGTGGAAGTGGATCACGAATGGTTTTTAGGCATTTAGAAGCAACGGCCGTTCACATGTTCGGCAAACGCTGCTACGGTTGATACAATCCCTGTTTTTGTGCAGCATTCTTGGCAAAAGGGCAGGAACTGGCTTATGGCAACGTATCAAACACTTTATTGGCACGATATTCCGGTGCAGGTGCGCGCCGGGGGACGGCGCGACCGGGTGAGCATTGAGCTGCCGCAGCGCTTCCAGGAAGCGGTAGATAAAGCGGCGATGGAAGCGGGATTAACCGGCACAGATGCCTATCTGGAAGGGTTTCGCTGGAGCGATCCGCAAGATCGGAACGGCACGCCACAAGAGGTGGCCACGGCCGTTTCCGTTGAACTCAATAATCAATACCCAAAGATCGATTGGCGCAAAACGGCCGCTTCCTTAAAAAGATAAAATGACCAACCATTCCCAGCACACAGACCCCCTCGTCATTTTTATGCCCTCTGGCCGGCGTGGCCGCGTGCCGCACGGCACGTTGGTGCTGGATGCCGCCCGCCAGCTTGGCGTGGAAATCGAAAGCATCTGCGGCGGACGGCTTACCTGCAACAAATGCCGCGTCCGCGTTGAGGAAGGCCAGTTTGCCAAACACGGCATCATCTCCGGCAAGCACCACCTCTCCCCAGCCACCGACGAAGAAACCCGCCTGCTGGAAAAGCTGGAAAGTCTCGACTGCCGCCTCTCCTGCAATGCCCGCGTCGTCAACGACGCCCTCATTTTTGTGCCGGAAGAAAGCCGGGCCCATAAACAAATCGTGCGCAAAGATGCCACCGCCCGGGTTATCGACCTGCACCCCGCCGTGCGCCAGGTGTATGTGGAGGTGGAGCAGGCCGAGCTAGGCAAACATCGCGGCGACTGGGGCCGTCTGCAAGATGCCCTGGCCGACCAATGGGAATTGCACGATCTCACCATCGACCTGCCCGTTTTGCGCGAATTGCAGGCTAACTTGCGCAAAGGTAAGTGGGCGGTTACCGTCACCCTGTGGCAAGGAAAAGAGGTGATCGACGTGCAGCCGGGCTACGAGGAAGGCGTTTATGGCCTGGCCGTAGATATTGGCTCCACGACCATCGCCGGCTTTTTGTGCGACTTGCGCACCGGCGAGATTTTGGCCACAGAGTCGATGATGAATCCGCAGGTGACCTACGGCGAGGATTTGATGAGCCGCGTCTCTTTTGCCATGATGCACAATGACGGGCTAGATAAGATGCATACGGCCGTTATCGATGCCCTCAACCGTTTAGCCGCCAGCACCGCCCGCGCTGCCGGCATTCGCCAGCGGCAAATTCAGGAAGCCGTGTTTGTCGGCAATACCACGATGATTCACATTTTGCTGGGCATCAACCCCGTTGAGCTGGGCGGCGCGCCGTTTGCCCTGGCCAACCGGGACGGCATGGACGTAAAAGCCCGCGAGCTGGGCCTGCGCCTGCACCGCAGCGCCAACGTCTACGTTTTGCCCGCCGAAGCCGGCCACGTCGGGGCGGACAACGTGGCGGCGCTTATTGCCGAAGTGCCGTACACGCTGGATGAGATCACCCTGCTGGTAGACGTAGGAACAAATGCCGAGATTGTGCTGGGCAACAAGGAATGGATGTACAGTGCCTCCAGCCCCACCGGACCCGCCTTTGAGGGGGCGCAAATCCGCTTCGGCATGAGAGCCGCGCCGGGGGCCATCGAGCGGGTACGCATCGACCCGGAAACATTAGAAGCCCGCTTCCGCGTTATTGGCGAAGAAAAATGGTCAGATGAGTGGCAGATGTTCCCCGACGTCACGGCAAAATACCAGCCCAAACATCTGGCGGCGGGCATTTGCGGTTCGGGCATCATTGAAGTGGTGGCGGAAA
>CALBTC010000061.1 GCA_937967805.1 uncultured Anaerolineaceae bacterium | reverse complement strand
GCGCCCTGTTGGAGGTGATGCAGGAGCGGCAGGTGACGATTGGCCGCGAAACGCATAAAGTGCCCAATCCCTTTTTGGTGATGGCCACGCAAAATCCCATCGAGTCTGAGGGCACCTACCCGCTGCCGGAGGCGCAGGTGGACCGCTTCATGCTCAAGGTACTGGTGGGCTACCCCAGCCAGACCGAGGAGTTTGTCATTGTGGAGCGGATGACCAGCGCGGTGCAGGCGGTGCAGCGGGTGATCGACACGGACCAACTGGTGGCGCTGCAAGGCGAGGTGGATGCCGTTTACATCGATCCGGCGCTGATGGAATATGCCGTCAAGCTGGTGACCGCCACGCGACGGCCGCAAACCGTCGGGCAGGGCGATCTGGCCCAATACTTGCTGTTTGGGGCCAGCCCGCGCGCCTCGATTAACCTGATTTTGGCGGCCAAGGCGCTGGCCTTTGTGCGCGGGCGCGGTTACGCCCTGCCGCAGGATGTTAGCGATTTGGCGCTGGACGTGATTCGGCATCGCCTGGTGCTGTCTTATGAAGCGCTGGCCGACAACGTGAGCAGCGACGAGATTCTACGCAAAATATTGTCGATTGTGCCCCAACCGGAGGTGCCTTTGCATGAGCGAGCCTACAGCCGCGCCCATGCTTAATAGAGCTTCGCCAGACGAGATTTTGCAGCGGCTGGAATGGCGCGTCATCCGGCGGCTGGATGGCCTGCTGCAAGGCGATTACCGCACCCTGTTTTACGGCACCGGCATCGACTTTGCCGACATCCGCGAATACCAGGCCAACGACGACATTCGCCACATTGATTGGAACGTAACGGCGCGCATGGACAGCCCCTACGTGCGCCAATACACAGAGGATCGGGACGTGACCGCCTGGTTTTTGCTCGATCTCAGCCCGTCGATGGGCTTTGGCCCGGCGGTACGGCCCAAGCGGTTGGTGTTGACCGAGTACGTGGCTACGCTGGCCCGGCTGCTGGTGCGCAGCGGCAACCGGGTGGGGGCCATTTTATACAATCGCCAGGTCGAGCAGACGATTCCGCCGCGCGGCAGCCGTAACCAGGTGCTGCGCATCATGCGCTCGATTTTGAACCAGCCGGGCGAAGCGGGCGGTGTGGCCACTGATTTGACGCCGCTGCTAGATGCGGGTCTAAACACGTTCAAGCGGCGCTCGCTGGTGTTTGTGATTTCTGATTTTATTAGCGAGCCGGGCTGGGAACGGCCGTTAAACCTTCTCAACCGCCGCCATGAACTGATTGGCATCCGGCTGTGGGACCCGCGCGAAGTGGAGCTGCCCGACGCTGGCATGATTGTGGTGGAAGATGCCGAGACGGGCGAGCAGCTTCTAGTTGATACCGGCCATCCCGGATTCCGCCGCCGCTTCCGGGAAGCAGCCGACCGGCGCGAAGCCGCGCTCAAAACAACCCTGAAGCGGGCCGGTGTAGACCTGTTTGGCATCTCTACGGAAGAAGATTTGGTGGGCGCGATTGTGCGTATGGCCGGCCTGCGCAAGAAGAGAAGACGATGACCTTTATCTGGCCGATTATGCTGCTGTCTTTGCTGCTGGTGCCGCTGCTGATCTGGTATTACCGGCGGCAGGTGAAACTGCGCGACGAGGGCACGGCCGCTTTAGGTCCGCTGGGTTTGGTGCAATGTGGGGAGGGAACGGCCGTAGGCCGTCAGCGCCACATTCCCCCGATTCTCTTTCTCATTGGGTTAACCCTCCTGCTGTTTGCCCTGTCGCGGCCCGAACTGCCCGTCAGCCTGCCCCGCATTGAAGGCACCGTGATTCTGGCGTTTGACGTTTCCAGCAGCATGTTGGCCGACGATCTGGAGCCGAGCCGTATCGAAGCGGCCAAAGAGGCGGCCCGTGCTTTTGTGGCCAACCAGCCCAGCACCATCCGCGTGGGCGTGGTGGCTTTTAGCAATGGTGGCCTGATTGTGCAGCCGCCCACCGAGGTACAGGCAGACGTGTTGGCCACTATCGACCGGCTCAGTCCGCAAGGGGGTACCTCATTAGGACAGGGCATCTTCACCGCGCTCAATGCCATTGCCGGGGAAATCATCGTGCTGGAAGAAGATGCCCTGGAGCCGGAAAATCTGGCCGACAGCGTGGCGGCGCTGCAAATCGATGAATTCTCTTCGGCGGTGATTGTGCTGCTGTCTGACGGGGAAAACACGGAGTTCCCCGAGCCGCTGGAGATTGCCCAGATTGCCGCTGAAGCAGGTGTACGCATCTACACCGTGGGCATCGGCAGCCCGGAAGGCGCTTTGATAGAGGTAGACGGCTTCAGCATTGTGACCCAGCTTAATGAAACGGCGCTGCAAGAAATCGCCGGCCTGACCAACGGCACGTACTACTTTGCCGCCAATGAGGAAGAGCTGCGTGACATCTACGAAAATATCGATTTGCAATTTACGATTCGCGGCGAGCAGATGGAAATCACCGCCATTTTGGCCGGATTCAGTTTGATGTTTATGCTGGTCAGCGGTGCGCTCTCGATGCTTTGGTTTGGGCGAGTACCTTGATATGAATTTTCTCTGGCCCTGGTTATTGCTTTTACTGCTCATCATTCCGCTGAGCATCGCCATTTATATTTGGATGCTGCGACGGCGGCGCAAGTTTGCCGTGCGCTACTCCAGCCTGTCGCTGATCCGTGAGGCGCTGCCCAAGAGTGCCCGTTGGCGGCAGCATTTGCCCTTTGCCCTCTTTTTGCTGGGACTGACCAGCCTCATTTTTGCCCAGGCGCGCCCCGTGGCCGAGGTGGACGTGCCGCTCAGCCGCACAACAATCATTTTGACGCTGGACATCTCGCGCAGCATGTGTGCCACCGATGTGGATCCCAACCGGCTGGCGGTGGCCCAGGATGCGGCGCTGGCCTTCGTGGAGGCGCAGGCCGACGGCACGCAGATTGGCCTCGTGGCTTTTGCCGGTTTTGCTGAACTGATTGTGCCACCGACCAATGATAAAGATGTGCTTCTCGACGCCATTGCCAATTTGACCACCTCGTTTGGCACGGCGATTGGCAGCGCGACGT
>CALBTC010000060.1 GCA_937967805.1 uncultured Anaerolineaceae bacterium | reverse complement strand
ATAAAAAAGTTTTACTTTTCTTCTGTTTTTAATATCATTACCGTTTATGACCGATACCATTGCGTCTGACGGTAGGCAGTTCTTTGAGCAGGTTAACAAGTACCTTAGTGCTGAGGACCGCATTTGTGTGCAGGAAGCCTTTGCCCTCGCTCGCCGGGAACACGGAGAACAACGCCGTAAGTCCGGTGAGCTTTTTTTTACGCACCCGCTGACTGTTGCCTACTACATTTCTGAATATATGCTGGATGCGCCCGCTTTGGTTGCCGCCCTGCTGCATGATGTGGCCGAAGACACCAGGGTCACCATTGATGAAATTGAGAGCCAGTTTGGCCCAGAAGTGGCCCGCCTGGTAGATGGCGTCACCAAGCTGAAGGACGTCACCAAAGGCTTTGCCAACCGCAAAGAGCTGTCTAAACAAGAAATTGAAGACCTCACCCTGCATAAACTGCTGGGGGCCATGACCAATGACGTGCGCGCCGTCATCATCAAGCTGTTTGACCGGCTGCACAACATGCGCACAATTAAAGCTACGCCCCATTCGCGCCAGGTTTACAAAGCCAAAGAAACCTTGTCCGTTTATGCGCCTCTAGCCAACCGTCTTGGTATCTGGTGGCTCAAAAATGAGCTGGAATCGCTCTCCCTGGAAGTGCTTGACCCGGATGCGCACAAGATTATTCGCGAGCGCCTGACGCAAATCCATCACGAACAGCAAGAAGAGTATCAGTTGATTAGCGGCCAGATATTCGACTGCTTGCTCCAGGCAGATTTGGACGTACGTCGCGTATTTTTAGCGCCAGAAAATATTTACAGCGTGTACCAGGATTTGTGCGAGAATGCTGCCTCGTTTTACGAGGTAGATAAAACGATGCGCCTGGTGGTATTGATGGACAGTTGGCAATCTTGCTATCGGGCGTTGGGATACTTGCATCAGCTTTGGCAGCCGGTGCCGGGCACGTTTGATGATTATGTGGCCGTGGCCCGCGACAATCTTTATCGTTCCCTGCACACGACGGTGGTGCATACCAATGGACAGCATTTGAAGCTGCGCTTGCGCACAGAGGCGATGGACAAAGTGTCTGAAGTGGGGGTGTTGGCCCGTTGGCTGTATGCCGATACACCCATGTGGACCAGCGGTGTGGCCGGCCGAATGGAAGCTTTTTTCGAGAATATTAATGAAAACATCAACGTAGAGCCACAAGACCCCACGGCCGGTGTGCGCGGCGTGGTGGAAGATGTGTTCCGGCAGCAGATTCGGGTATTTACCCCGCGTGGGGACGCCATTGAACTGGCCAAAGGAGCCACGGCGCTTGATTTTGCCTACGCTATCCACACCGGGTTGGGCGATCAATGCCATTCGGCCTACGTGAACGATATGCTGTACCCGCTGAACAAGCCGCTGCATGACGGCATGAAGGTGCGCATCATGAAGAAGGAGAAGGCGCAGCCGCAGCGGGCCTGGCTGGATGAAGATTTGGGTTACATCATGACCAATTACGCCCGCAGCCACGCCCGCCGCTGGTTTAGACGGTTGTCGCCGCAAACGGCCGTTTACCAGGGCCTCCAACTGCTGCAAGATGAACTGGCCATGCTGGGGCTGCACAGCTACCCGCACGAGCGGGTGGCCCATGCCTTTGGCTATAACAACACCCGCGATATGTATTACGAGCTGGGCCGGGCCGAGTTATTGCCAACGGCCGTTACCACCAAGCTGGTCGAAGAGATGTGGTCCCAGGGCCCGGCGCGCCACCTGGGCAAGGTCGTCTACTCTGAAAATGGCGATCAGTTTGTGGTGACCCAGGCCGAAGGGCGCGAAATTCGCCTCTGCGGCAGCTGTAACCCCCGGCCGCCGGATGCTATCATCGGCTTTTTACGGCGCGATGGGGGCGTCACCGTCCATCACCAGCGCTGCCATACCTTGAATCCTGGCCGGCTGGCCGGGCGCAAGCTGAAGCTGGCCTGGGGGGAAGCCGCCCCACGCGAGGTGCGCCAGATCAAACTGCAAGTCAAGGTGTATGATCGCCCCGGTCTCCTTTTTGAAATCACCCAGTTGATGAATGATGAAGATATAAATATCGCTTACATCCACACCCCGGAGCCGGGCGCGCCTAATGAGGTGCATATTCATCTGGCCATCGAAGTGCTGCGCCCACGCCAATTGGTGCGCGTGCTGCACCAGATGCGGGCCCTGGCCAACGTCTTTTTTGTAGAAATTGTGGATTCGTTTGAAGAGCCAGACCCTCTGCTGCCCGCCGATTCGTTTTACCGCCCCGAATAACTTCCTTATTCAAATCAAATTGAGGGTCCTGGCGAATGCAGTCCGTGGAGAGAGGTATCGAGCGGATTTAGACCACATGCGCAACGTGACAGACTAAAATCGTCATTCTGAGTGAAACGAAGAATCCCTACGGACATTATCCTTCGCAGGCATAGCTTTTGCAGGATAATCTTCAGAGGGATTCTTCCCTTCGGTCAGAATGACAAGCAGAGGTTTTAGGCAGAGTTTGGCAGGTTTTCGATGTCGATGGGTTTGACGGGATCAGCCAGTTCGAAGCCGAAGATTTGGCCGTAGAAATAAAGCTCGCCGTCCAGCGTACGCTTGATGTTTTCGGCGCTGCGGAAGCCATGCTGCTCGCCGGGGAAGGCGACGTAGGCTACGGGGATGCCTTTGGCTTTTACCGCTTCAAACATCGTTTCGGCCTGGCTGGGCGGCACCACTTTATCTTCTAATCCCTGGAATAAAATGAGGGGGCAGTTGATCTGGTCTGTAAAGTGGATGGGCGAACGGGCCACGTAGGTTTCTTTGGCTTCGGGGTAGGGACCAATCATGCTGTCCAGGTAGCGCGACTCAAATTTGTGGGTGTCGCGGGCCAGCGCTTCTACATCGCTAACGCCGAAGTGGCTGGCACCGGCGCTGAACGTATCGTAAAAGGTGAGCGCGCACAGTGTGGTGTAGCCACCGGCGCTGCCGCCACGAATGGCCAACCGGCTGCCGTCGACCAGCCCTTGTGCCACCAGGTGTTTGGCACCATTGATGCAATCTTGCACATCAACAATGCCCCACTGCCCGTTGAGCCGCTGCCGGTAGGCACGGCCGTATCCCGAACTGCCGCCATAGTTCACGTCCAAAACGGCAAAGCCGCGGCTGGTCCAATATTGCTTGCTAAGGCTAAACGTGGTGTCCGTGGCGCTGGTAGGCCCGCCGTGGCTGAGCACCAGTAGCGGCGGCAGTTCCCCCTCTGGGGCAGCAAAGTCACGATTCTGCGGCGGGTAGTAGATGGCGTGGGCCGTGAGGCCGTTTTCTGTGGGGAATTCTATCGGTTCCGGGACGGAGAGGTAAGCGGTGTCTATGGTCAAGTCTGTGGATTGGCGCAGTACCCGGCATTCATGCGTTTGCAGATCGAGTTGCACGACGGCGCTGGGCCGGGTTGATGAGCCGCCAATAAAGCAGGCCTTACCGCTGCTCACCTGCAAATAGCTAATGGCGGTGTACGGTGTTTTGATGCGGGTCAACTGGTTTGTTCTTGTATTGAGGCGGGCCAGGTGCCAACGGCCGTTTCGCGTGTAGGTGCAAATAATGCTGTCGGCATCTTCAAAGCCGTACGTAGACATGCCAAACACCCACTGCGGCCGGCCAAATTCGGCATCCATCGGGTACAGCGGCTGCACCTTGCCCTCGCGCCAGCGGTACAAATTCCACCAGTCGGTGCGGTCAGACACAAAATGGAGCTCACCTGCCGGCGACCATTCCGGCTGGAAAATGGATTCGATGGGGCCGCCGGCCACCAGGGTGAGATTGCTCAGCGCTGTGCCCGTCTCGTCCAGGTCGGCCACCCACAGTTCGGTGCCGTCCCAGGGCATGTTGGGGTGGTTCCAACAGAGCCAGGCCAGTTGACGGCCGTTTGGGCTGAGGCGCGGCGAGGCATAAAAATTGTACCCTTCGGCCAGGACGGTGCCGCTTTCATCGTGGCTGTCCAGGTTCAGGCTGGCCAGGGTGTTGCTGGGCTCCTGTCCGAACGAGGTGTGGTCCTCGCGAATGCAGAAGAGGCGGCCGCGCTGGGGATCAACCACGCCGTCGGTAAAGCGAAGCGGCTCATTGGCGGTGAGTGGTTCCGGCTCGCTGTGCGGATACTGCATGTACAGTCGCTGATCAACGAAGTTGGTGAAGTAGATGGTGTCGTCGTGGACAGCGTAGGCCCCGCCGCCATATTCATGGACGCGGCTGCGCACGTTAAACCCAGCGGCAGACAGCTCCTCGATGCCGTTTTCAGGTGTCCAGCGTACCAATGCGTTGCGGCCGTTTTCAGACGGCCGTCCCTCGGTCCAAAAAACGGCATCACCCTCAACCTTCAATTGCCCCAAGCCAATCGATCCGGCCACAATGAGGTCTGAGCTGATTGGGGATTTCCACGAGCCGTACGGCGCTACCTTTTTTGCACACATGGGATGAATGATAATGCGCCTTGCCTGATTCGCCAACCAAAAAAGAAAGAAGGGTGTCGATTTCTTCCGGCACCCTTCCGGTTTTTTTTAGCCAAAGGCGTTTACGTGGGTGGGTTTAATTTTGCATATGATCCGGGTTTCTTTTTGGGCCATTTCTGCCGGCTGCACGCCGCCATAATAGCTGTCGGCACCACGATACGCTTTGGCCAGCTGGTTGATGTGGTCCAGCGCTCCCTCTTTGCTGAGTTCAACATTGCCGCGCACTTCGATGTAGCGGAACGGATTCTCCGGATCGACGGCGAGGACGGTGGCCATGGGACGCTCGCTCAGGTTTTTCTCTTTTTGGCGGCCAACGGCCGTATTCACCAACACATGTTCGCCATCATAACTGCACCATACCACAGAAGCCTGTGGCTGCCCGTCCGGCATTACAGTGACGACGTCCACGTAGACAGGGGCATTTAACAAGTCTTTGTGAGAATCTGGTATTTTAGTAGACATAACACTCCTTTTGCGGTATTCGATAAAAGCGGACCGCGGTCCGTATTTATTTTAACGGAAAAAGAAACGCTTGCCCAGCCTGGCTTGAAACGTGATCTGGTTCTGGTCACGTTTCACGCTTCACGCATCACATGGTTATAATGGACACATGCTGCTCGATACCAACTCCCCCCAATATTGGCAGGAAAGCTATGCCAACGGCCGTGTCCCCTGGGACCTCGGCCATCCAACCCCCGTCTTTGCCCGGCTGGTGGCCAGCGGCGACTATCCTCCCGGCGAGATGATTGTGCTGGGGGCCGGGCGCGGTCACGATGCAAGGCTGTTTGCCCGGCATGGTTTTATGGTAACGGCCGTTGATTTTGCGCCCCAAGCCATCGAAGCGATGCGCGAACTGGACGATCCAGCCCACCCGGTGCAGATTGTGCAGAAGGATATTTTTGAATTGGGTGAGGATTGGAACGGCCGTTTTGATTACCTGCTCGAATACACCTGCTTCTGCGCCATCGATCCGGCCCGGCGCGGTGAGTATGCCGCCCTGGCCGCCCGCCTGCTCAAGCCCGGCGGCCTTTACATCGGCCTCGCCTTCCCCATCGGCAAGCGTCCCGGTGGCCCACCCTTTGTCGTCCAGCCCGATGCTGTCATTGAACTGCTCACTGAACATGGGTTCAATCTGCAGCACCGCGAGTTCCCGCCGGACTCCGTCCCCTCCCGCCAAAACATCGAAGAACTCATCATCCTGAAAAAGCAATCACGAATATGACGAATGGACAAATATCACGAATTTACCTTCTTGCTGTCTTACTGAAATTACCGAAATCTACGCGTGTCATTCCCGCGAAGGCGGGAATCCATCATCTTGAACTGTTATCACCCCAGGAATGAAAACGGGTGCAAATTCATTGTTTCATTCGTGCTATTCGTTTATTCGTTCCATTCGTGATAAAAGCTTTTAGACTACTCAAGGAATGGTAATGGTAGTAAGCTGAATGTGGTCCTGGCCGTTGGGCTGCTGGAGGCGGCTGCCGTTAGGCAGATAAAGGCCGGTGACCAGCATGTAGTCGCCGGGGGGGAGTTCTGGCGGCAGGGTTAGGCTGTGGGCGTCGCGGATGAATTCGCCGGGGAGCCAGCCGCTGGTGGGCCGGGTCCAGTTGGCCGGCAAGCCGTCTACCTGGGCCACGATACGGCCGTCTTCCCCCAACACATGCACAAACACCCGGTAGCTCTCACTCATTTCCGTCACCGCCTGCCACACTAATTCCAGGTTGATTGTTTTCCCCGCCGCAGCCGCGTCATCTTTCAACGAAAATCCCATCAGGCTAGCCTGCTCGCTCAGGGTGATGTTGACGGCCGTATCCACCTCCGGCATCGTCAGCAAACGCTCAGGGGCGGTGATGACCAGTTCGCCCCAGTTAACGGTTAAGCCGTTGGGGAAAGTGAGCTGCCATTGGTAACGGCCGTTCCCCAAAGACAACGGCAGGCGCAAAAGCAGCTGGCTGCGCCACGCGCCCGCGCCGTAGTCAGGAAACGTCACCGGCCAGTTGGCGGCCGCTTTCCCGGATTCATCCACCAGGCTCAGTTCGGCACTGCTTGCCGCGTCGGCAGACCAAAACAGCGTCACCAGCAGCGGATCGCCCGGCGTGGCTTCCGTGCGGTCCAGGTTGCTGCCCAGCAGCGTCGTTGTGCCGTCTGTGATTTCCAGCCGGTGCTGCATCATCATCGTGGCCGGCCAGGGATCGTCGGGCAGTTGCAGCGTCACCGTGCCCAATTCAAGCTGCGGGCCAAACGGCCGTCCGTCGACGCTGTAAAAAGTGAGCGGCGTCAGGCTGCCTTCCTCAAAAAAGGAGAGCTGAAGCTGGTAGTGGCCGGGCGGTGTGCCGGGCAGCATGTCGACAAAGTAGGCGGTGAGGGCGTACTGGTCGGTGGGCCAACTCGTTGTCGGCGGCGGGTTGCGCCGCCAGCGATAGTCGCGCAGCCCTTCGTCGGACCAACGGACGCCGTTTTCGTCCAGTAAGGTGAGCCCCACTTTGTAATTAGCCGTCAGCGGCTGGAGCGCCTGCCAGTAGAGGGTAAGGGTGAGCGGGTTGTCGGCGGGAACGGCCGTTTCCCATTCATCCAAACCCCACAAACGCACCTGCGCTGGATTGTCCGGCGTGCCCAGCGTCACCTGCATCGGCTGGTCTACACTCGCCAACGCCCCATCCTGCAAACGAGCCTGCCGCAGCGGCGTGTGCCCCGCGTCAACCACGAGGATTTTGGCAGCAATGAGCAGGAGTGCGACGGTGAACGGTAATCCGTAATCGGTGATCGGTAAGCTGTGAACGGTTGACCGATTACCGATTACCGAATACCGTTTACCGAACCCCAAGAGTCCCAAAAGCAACACAAGGCTCACCAGAGACACCCCATTCGCCCCCTGGCGCAGCGGCGTTTCGCCGAAGCGAGCCTGGATGGTGGAACGGCCGTCCGGCACCGGCACCGTTATCCAGCCTTCAAGATCAGTGGGGATGATGGGCACGGGACGGCCGTTGACCGTGACGCGCCAGCCGGGGAAATTGAAGATGCGCAGGGTGGCCTGGAAGGGAACGACTTGTCCTGAGCTTGCCGAAGGAGCCGTTTCCAGTTCAACGGTTGTAGCCAACGGTCGGTAGTCGGCAGCCAAGATGGTGGCCTCGACGGGTAATGTGGTTGGGTCTAGCCGGGCTTCCCAGGCAGGTGGATCGGTGGGTTCGGGCACGATTTCCACATCGCGCGGCAGCAGTTCGCCGCTGGCGGTGCTGCCCAATGTCTGCGTTGCCTGCTCCCAACGCACCATCCCCGCCACAGACAGATCGTCCGGCGTATCACACACATCCGGGTACAGCCAGCCCCAATGCCCCACCGCCAACACCACAATTGCTAAAAGATTTAACGCAGAGGCGCGGAGACGCAGAGAAGTGAAACCTCCCGCAGGTTTATCCCCTTGACGATCATCTTGAATGGAACCTGCGGGAGGTTGGCTCTTCTGAAGACCCAATCCACCGCACAAAAAAGCAGCCAGGAAGCTGGCGGGTGCCAGAAAGCGCCAGGGGAATTGGAAAGCCGCCAGTTGGGGAACGGCCGTCCACAAAAATTCGGACCCGGAAACGGTGAGGAAAACATATCCGGCCAATCCTGCCAATAAAAAGCCAGCCAGCCAACGATTGCGGGCAGATTGTCGCCACGCCAGTCCAGCCCCGGCCAGGGCCATGATGAGCAGCAGGCTGCCCAGGGCCCGCGGCGGCCAATCGTTTAGCAGGCTGGGATCGGCGCTGCGCGGCAGGGCCAGTAGTTGGTCCAGCGGCAAAAAGTTGTTGACGTAAAGAAACGGCCAGGCGCTGCTGGCTCGGCCAAATTGGATGGCGCTGCGTTCGGCGATGGCGGGCAGCCAAAAGAAGGCGCTGCCGCCGATGC
>CALBTC010000059.1 GCA_937967805.1 uncultured Anaerolineaceae bacterium | reverse complement strand
AATCACTTCATTATAGGTATGGGTGCTGCACGGTTCGGGGCTGTCCACGGTTAGCTGGTCTTGCCCGTCGGTAAAAAGAATGATGGCGCGCCGTTCCTGCGGGCTGCTGATTTGCTGGTCCAGGCGCTGAATGGCGTCAAAGACCGAATCATAGAGGCAGGTGCCCCGATTAGGAATCGCCTGTACGGTGTCTATCACATCTTTGACGCGAATGTGGTTGTCGGTGAAATCCTGAATGGGGACGCTGCTTTCATTAAACGGAATCACAGCAAAGTGGGCCGTGGGTGGTGCGTTGTCGATGGCTGATTTTGCGGCCGTTCTTACCTGCTCTATCACGTCTTGCATACTGCCGCTGGTGTCCAAAAGTAGGGCGATGTAAACGGGGGTTTGCGGATCGGCAATTTGCACGGGAACGGGCTCGCTGTTGCCGCCCAGGAGCTGGATGGTGGCTGATTCAATTTCTGGTTGGGGTTGGGGACGGCCGTTGCTGTCGGTCAGCGTAAAAAAAACGTCCAGCCCTACGCTTTCCTCGCCTTCTGTGGGCACCACGTGGTTAATAATGATGGCGCCATTGGTTTGGGCATGGGTGGTGAACGGCCGTAACAAAACCAGCCATCCTATCAGAAAGAAAAAACCAACATGCTTCTTTGTCATCAGATGTACACCTCTGAGCAAGTCGTTTGAATAAGATGAAGCAAATCACATAGGATTTCGGAATTAGCAGAAATCTTGACAGATGATTTTTACTTTTTTACACTGTTATCCGTAGAGCGTCCAGAGGAAACCAGTAAGAATTCTATCAATTTTGCTTAAATCAAATTGTATAAAACTTTGCAGTCTGATTTATCAATACAATATAGTCATCAACCCTTCAAGTCAACTAGACTATTTATCAGTTATTCCCGTTTTGGCAGTTTGTTGACCAGGCCAACTGAGGCGGTGTGGTGAACCCACCAACCGCAAAGGAAAAATAGACAATGGATGAGATTCGGGCAGATTATGACCGGCTTGAAAATTTGGCAAATCAGTTTGCCAACCAGTCACAAGCCATCCAGCAGATGCTGCAAAACGTTCGCGGGGCAATGGACCCGTTGCAAGGCGGCGGCTGGATAGGACGTGGCTCAGATGCTTTCTTCTCTGAAATGCAAGATGAAGTGCTACCCGCTTCGCAACGTTTGCAGGAAGCTCTGGATGAAGCCAGCCGGGTAACGAAGCAGATTGTGCAAACCGTCAAACAGGCAGAGGACGAAGCATCTTCTCCATTCCGGGCCAGTTAAGTACAGCTTTACCAAAGCTTAATGTGGGCCTTTTAGGGTCCGCTGTACTTTAAGTAAAGGAGCATATTATGTCTGAAATTAAGATGGATTATGGATTGATGGAAGATATGAACAAAACCTTCCTTCAAGGGGTTGAGCAGCTTCAAGACACCATGCAAGCCATGCAAAGCATAGCAAATGAAATGGAGGATGGGGCATTATTGGGCCGGGGCGGTACAGCCTTTACCGAGGCGATTCGGGGCAAGCTGTGTCCGGCAATTTCCCGGCTGACCGATAAATTCCAGGAATTGGCTGAAGACATCAATAAAGCCATGGAAGATATGAAAAGCGCCGATACGTCTTCCGAGCGTATGTATTAAAAGCCTATTTGCGGCAAAAGAGCTTCGCTTTTAACAACAACAGGTATACGAAGGTCTTTGCAAATCACAACAAAGGTATTGAAATAAAAAGCACGATTCTGTGATTTGCTCAAGTAATCGGCCTAATTACCCTCGGTTTTTCTGTTCAAGTTTTTTGCCGATTACAATTTCCATTTCAAGGAGCTAAAAAATGATTGGTGCACTAATTCGTTTTGCGCGTAAAGTTGTAGAAAATGTCTTATCCCAGCTAATGCAGCAATTTAATATTGTACAGGAGCAGGCTTACAGCCCCATGCAGGCCATGGTCCAGCAGGTTATGGATGGCGTTTGGGTTGGCAAGGGAGCCGATGCTTTTGTTGAAGAAGTTTCAAGCATTATGATGCCAGGCGTTGGCAAAATTGGTGATGGGATCAATGTGTTTAGCAAAAATATTAACAACGCCATTGATGTGATGGACCGTGCCGATGAGCAGGTCAATAATATGGTGAACTCATTGGGCGATTTGTTCGGCTCAATTTATTAGTTACTAGCGTCCCCAGGACGATATTTTGGAGGCTTGAATAATATGGACTCTCAACAAGGCGTATACATGGACACCGACGCCGTGCGTGGCATGGCGAAGAATTTTGGGACCATTGGGGATGTTTTGCAGGCTGTGAACAAGGCCATGGAAACATTGTCTAATGTCTTGAAGGCAACTGCATTTGTAGGCATGGTGGGTGGCCTGGCTGTGGCTCATTACATCGACAGCATACGGCCGCAAATTGAAGACATTGCCGAAAAGTGTGAAGAACTCAACAAAGATTTGGATGCTTCCGTTGATGCGTATGAACGGGGGGATGAATTGGGGTCAACACGCTTCCATTAATCTGGCAGCTTGGCCTTTACGGTGTATTACAAAGGCGGATTTGAGTAAGTTCAAATCCGCCTTTTCTAATAATTAGACGGTAGAGCCGGTTAGGGAAACGGCTATGGCAATGACAAAAGCAACGGCCAGAATGCCGGCAATGATGAGCAGGATGGTGTTGAGGCTGGGCCAGCGGCTGGGCTTAGGGCCGGGAACGGCACCAAAGTAGGTTTTAAGCTCATTGATGAAAACGGCCGTATCCGGGTGTCGCTGCGATTTTTCTGGAGCCGTGGCCTGCAAGGCGATTTGGGCCACCTTCTTCACGTCCTCAATGCGGTTCATGTGGATGCGCCGATTGTTTTGCACGGCCCAATACACTTCCTGATCGCTGTGCAGCTTGTATTTGTAAGCCGGTTGGCCTACCAGGAGTTCATACAGGGTCAGCCCCAGGCCATAAACATCTGTAGCGTGGCTGACGCGAACACCGGAACTGTTCAGCAGCTCAGGCGCCGTGTAGGCAGGCGGTACAAAGAAGTGATGCCAATGGTGACTTAAACTTTGGGCATCGCTCATCACGCCCAAATCAAACAGCAAAATGCGCGGTACGTGGGGTTCATCATCAAAGCGCACCAGCACAACGTCGGGGCTGATACCGAGATGGTAAAAATTGTTGGCGTGGAGGAAGTTAACGGCCGTTGCCAGACTGATCATCAACCAGCCAACGTGGTTCACCCATAGCTGCGGGTTTTTGGTGAGCACATCCCGCAACGGCTCGCCTTCGACATGCTCAAACAGGTAAAAATAGAGCAAATGCCCCTGCAGCATCGCCTTGCCGTAAGCATCTTCTTTAATGGTGGTGCTGGCATAAGGCGGTAGCAAAACCGGTAAAAACTTGTGCTGTTTCTTTTGCAGCTGCATATTTTTTAGAAATTCAGCTTCCCGCTTGAGGCGCTCCTTATTTTCTTCACCGGGATGAGCAACCTTTAAAAAGACGGTTTTCTTTTGGTGAGTGGCTTCATACAGAACGGCCGATCGCAGCGTCATCACCGGCTTGACAATTTCAATATCGCCCAGCCATTCGCCATAATCCAAAATGTTGGGCGACATCTCTGCCGGGCAGTAGGTTTCCTGACAGTACAGATTATTGTCGGGGGAAACGCGCTCACACAAAAGGCATACTTGTTTCATTGATTTTGCCTCCATCAAGCCAGGGCTGACTTTGATGTATTGACTTGAACTTATTTTGTGGAACAATGATAGTCACAACACTACTTTTTTCTCCAAAACCTGTCAAGCGATTCGTCGGAAAAGTGCCAGGTAGGAACGGCCGTTTACCATTTGGTTCAACACATTAAGGAGTAGATATGACCCAACCTATCTACATAGATCGCCCGCCAAGAATACAGCCAGAGCTACCCTTTGATGAGATTGAAATCCCCAGCCCGCCCGAAAAAGAAGAAGGTGGTTATACCCAGCTAATCCAGGTTGGGCTGCCCCTCATCACCATTATTGGCTATGTGCTCATTGCTACGCTTGGCGGAAGCGGCCGTAGCCCCTGGCTCCTGATTCCGATGGCTTTATCCGTCGTCGCCTCCACTATTTTTGCCCTGTACACTTACCTCAAAGAGAAACAACGTTTGGCCGAAGTTAAAAAAGCATATGACGACCGTCTGGTGGCGATGAACAAGGAAATGAACGGCTACCATGATCAGCAGCGCCGCTTCTACCGCTACAACTACCCAGACCGCTCCGTCACCTTCCGCATTGTGCGCAACGCCCGCCTGGAAGTGGAAAAGGCAGAACGAACCCTGCGCACCGAAGCCCGTTTGTGGGAGCGGCGCGTCGACGATGATGATTTTGGCGCGGTTCGCCTGGGTATCGGCACCTTGCCCTCTACCGTGACCTATGTTTTGGGGGATGTAGAAAATTTTGAAGACGAACAGGTGCGGGCGGCCATGAAGCTGGAAGAGGATTCGCGCTACGTTTCCGACATCCCCGTCATCATCAACCTGCGCCAGCCGCGGCCTAAAGAAGAAAGCTTCGACGAAGAAGAAGAGGGCGAGGAAAAATCCAGTCCGCAAACGCCGGTGACCCATGCTCTGGGCATTGCCGGCGACCCGCAGGATCGCCAGGCGGTGTATGAATTTAGCCGTGCTTTGCTGGGACATTACGCGGTTTACCATGCGCCGATGGATGCCCGGCTTTACGTGTTGGCCTCCAGTAAAAACGAGTGGGCCTGGACCGATTATCTGCCCCACAGCCAGGGGGACGAACAAACAGAGTACCGCTGCTTTGTCGAAGAAGTGGCCGAGAGTGATGAAAAGGAGCGCGCCTTTGACGACGATGATGAAGGGGCCGTTGCGCAGTTTCTGGAAGGGATTCGTAAAACGCTGGCCACGCGCAAAATTCGGCTGAATGATCGGGATAACGAGAAAGGTGGCAGCGACCCGACCCAGCCTTTTTTGCTGCTGGTTGTCGATTTGCTGGATATTCAAGAAGGGGGGCAGTCCCCGCTGAACGATCTGGAAGCAGACGCGGCTATTTCTATTTTGTTGGAGGAAGGAGCGGCTTTGGGAGCGGCCGTTATTTTTCTGGTACCGGAACGAAGCAGAGTCCCCAGCGGCTGCCAGGCGGTTATTGAAATTCAAAAGACCACGCCGGCCACCAACAGCACCTTGAATCGCAACCTGAAGCGCCATTTTCGCTATGCCGAAGTGGGTGTGAACTCTTATCGCTATGTTGGCACCGCCGACTACATTTCTAAACCAGAAACGATGGTACATCTGGCGAAGAACCTGGCAACAATGCAGGTGCGAGAAAGCTCAGGTGCTAACCTGACCAACGCCGTTTCCTTCTTGCCGATGATGGGCTACGACTCGCTGCGCGCGCTGGAAGCCGACACCGGGCTGAAATGGCAAGCCCGTGAACTGCCCAAATATGCCAACTGGCTGCGCGTCAAAATTGGGCGGATGTCGGGCAATAAAGACCGCACGCTGGTCTTTTCGGCCAAGCGGGATGGCGTACACGGCATGGTGGCCGGCAGCACCGGCTCCGGTAAATCGGAGCTGCTCATTTCGCTCATTGCCGGCATGGCGGTGACCTATTCGCCGACGGTGCTTAACTTTGTGTTGGTGGATTACAAGGGGGGTGGCGCCTTTAAAGAGTTCCAGGATTTGCCTCACTGTGTCGATATCATCACCAACCTGGCCGGGGAAGGGGTGACGCGCATGTTCACGGCCATCAAGTCGGAGATGCAGCGGCGGCAAGCCCTCAATGTGGAAACGAAGACCAAGAACATTGTCGATTATCGTCAGCAGGGTTTCCACAAGACCCACAAACCTTACCCCTATTTGTTCATCATCATTGATGAGTTTGCCGAAATGATTGCTGATCGGTCTGAGTACAAGGCGGAACTGGAAAGCATCACCCGTGTAGGCCGGGCGCAGGGGGTCTCGTTGATTTTGGCGGCGCAACGGCCGTCTGGCGTCACCGACCAGATGCGCTCCAACATCAAGTTCCGGATTTGTCTTCGCGTGGAAACCCCAGGAGAAAGCCGGGAGATGCTGCGGCGCAACGACGCCGCCTTTTTGCCCAGCGGCCTGCCCGGTCGCGGCTATTTGCAGGTGGGCAACGAGGAAATTGAGCTCATTCAAGTCGCCTACACCGGCGAAAAATACGTCGATCCGGATCAATCGCCTCGGGCCAACGTCATCTGGCCGGACCGGCTGGAAAGCTACGATCCGGAGTCGGATCAGGAGCCGCCTGAGCTGTATAAAGCGATCATCACCTCGCTAGACAAAATGGCGCGGGACAACGGCGTGGAAAAGCAGCGCGCTCCGTGGCCCGAATTTTTGCCGGCTTACCTGGCCCTGTCCCAACTGCTTGTTTCACGCGATCCGAAGGCAACGGCCGTAACTTCCCACGAATATCTGGCCGACGTCGACAAAATCATGCTGGGCCGCGTGCCGGACACCACCCTCACCCTGAATCCGGCCGTCAACAAATGGCTCAACGGCGAAAACGGCTGGCTGGACCGGCTGGATTGGGATGAGTACGCCATGCGCCCGGTGGTGGGGCTGATCGACAATCCCCATGCGGCGCAACAGCTGCCCCTGGTAGTCGATCTGCGACGGGGGCACGTGGTGATTTTTGGCGCATCCGGCTGGGGCAAAACCACCTTTATCCGTTCACTGGTTGTGAGTTTGACGGCCACCCATTCGCCGGATGATTTGTGGGTCTACCTGCTGGATTTAGGCGGCCGTAACCTGGGCGTGCTGGAAAATTTGCCCCACGTTGGCTCCGTCATCATCCCCGATGCCGAAGGATACGAGGAGCGCGTCGAGCAGCTGCTGCGCGAGCTGGACGACATGGTGGAAGACCGCAAAAACAAGCTGAGCAACGAGGGCCTGTCTGACATCTACCAGTACAACGACGCCCACCCGCAGGCCACACTGCCCGCCATTTTGGTGGCCATCGACAACTTCATTGAGTTCAACGAGACGTTTGACAACGGCAATGACAACGTAGAAAGCGTCCTGGATAAATTTGTGGCGCTGGCGCGGCAGGCCAAACCGTACGGCATCCATTTTGTCATCACCGCCACGCGGCTCAGCGTCTTGTCTAACCAGTTATTCAGCCTGTTTACGGAGCGAATCACCCTGAAACTGGCCGACCGCACCGATTATCGCGCCATTTTGGGCGCGCATGTGGCCGACATCGGCGACGTGCCGGGGCGCGGCTACATCAAGCACGGCCATTTGCCGCTGAGCATGCAAATTGCCCAGCCGGTTGATTTGCGGCGTGAGGGGAGTGACGAGCTGGCCAACGAGCGTGAAGAGCTGGAGCAATACGCCCAAAGCATGAACGACTTCATCGCCGGCGTCGGCCGCGAATACAAAGAGCCGGTGCGGGTCGATGCCCTGCCCAAAGCGATCCTGTTTAAGCAAATTTTGGCGCGGCAGATGGAAATGCCGGTCGATGACAACTTCTTGCGTCATTTGCGGCAGCGTATGGTGCAAAGCTGGCAAAACAGCCTGGACCCCAAACAGGCCGATTGGCTGCGGGTGACGATGGGCGTGATTTCCGGCAACCGGCTGCGCGAGATGCACCTGGAGGCCAAAAACGACGGGGTGCACGGCATGATTGCCGGCGGCACCGGCTCGGGTAAATCTGAGCTGTTGATGACGCTGATTGTCGGCCTGGCTTTGGACTACGACCCGTCGGTGCTGAACTTTGTGCTGGTGGATTACAAGGGGGGCGGGGCGTTCCAGCCGTTCCGAGATTTGCCCCACTGTGTCGATATTGTGACCAATTTGAACAAATCGGCCGTGAAGCGCATGTTTACCGCCATCAACGCCGAGATGCAGCGCCGCCAGAAGCTCAATGCCGACACCGAGACAAAAGATATTGTGGAGTATCGGGCCAAAGGGTATCACTTGAGCCACGCGCCGTACCCGCATCTTTTTATCATCATTGATGAATATGCCGAGATGATTACCGACAATCCCGAATTTAAGGATGAACTGGACAGCATCACCCGGGTGGGCCGGGCGCAGGGGGTGAATCTACTCCTGGCCTCGCAGCGGCCAACCGGCGTGTCGGATCAGATGCGGGCCAATATCAAGTTTCGCATTTGTTTGCGCGTGGAGGGGATTGATACCAGCCGCGAAATGCTGCGCCGTT
>CALBTC010000058.1 GCA_937967805.1 uncultured Anaerolineaceae bacterium | reverse complement strand
CACCATAAAGTAGCAGATGGTTGCAGGCAAGGCAAGCAATCCGCTGGCAAGCCCTCCTGCTCCGTGTTACTATTTGGAGCTATGAATCGACCCAAATCATTGCATAAAAATATCTGGCAGGTTGCCCCCCAGGTTCCGGACCGGGTTCAGAACCAATTTGGCCATATTCACCCCGTCATGCTTCAGGTACTCTATAATCGGGGCATCATCGAGCCGGCGGCCGTTCAAGCCTTTTTGGAAGGACGCTACCTGGAATCAACCGATCCGTTTTTGCTGCCAGACATGGACAAAGCCGTTGCCCGCATTGAGCAGGCGATTGACAACGAAGAAGTGATTGTTGTTTACGGCGATTTTGATGCCGATGGTGTGACCAGCACGGTGCTGCTGACGCAGGCGCTGCGCGGCATGGGCGCGGATCGTAATTTGGTACGGCCGTACATCCCCGACCGCGTAGACGAGGGGTATGGCCTCAACGTAGACGCCCTCACCGAGCTCAAAGAAAAAGGGGCCGATCTGGTCATTACCGTGGACTGCGGCATTCGCTCGGTGTTTGAAGTGGAACACGCCAACCAGATTGGCCTGGAGATGATCATCACCGATCACCACAGCTTAGGACCGAAGATGCCGCCGGGAACGGCCGTTATCAACCCCAAACGCCCCGATTCCACCTACCCCGACGACATGCTGGCCGGCGTCGGCCTGGCCTACAAGCTGGCCCAGGCGCTCAAGCAGTCTCGCCCCGACCGCGCCAGCTTCAACGAAGCCGACCTGCTCGATCTTGTGGCCATCGGCACCGTAGCCGATTTAGCCCCGCTGCTCAAGGAAAACCGCCGGTTGGTCATCGACGGCCTGCAATCGCTCAACAACTCTAAGCGGGCCGGGATTGCCGCCATTGCCCGCACCGCCCGCCTAACGCCCGGCAGCCTGACGGCCGAATCAATTGCCTTTGGCATCGGGCCACGCATCAACGCTGCCGGACGGCTGGCCCACGCCTACAGCGCCGCCCGCCTGCTGGCAACCAACAACAGCCACGATGCCAACCGGTACGCCGGCGAGCTGGACAAACTGAACCGGCAGCGGCAAAAGCTCACCGCCGAACTGAGCGATCTGGCAGAAAGCATGGTAGAGCCGGACGCCCCCATCCTCATCGCCGCCGACACCAGCTTTGTTTCCGGCGTGGTGGGGCTGGTGGCCAGCCGCCTGGCCGAGAAGCATTACCGCCCGGCCATCGTCATGGAGCAAGGCGAAGACGAAAGCCGTGGCTCCTGCCGCTCTATCGACAAGTTTCATATTACCGACGCCCTGGATGAGGTGGCCGATTTGTTGGTGCGGCACGGCGGCCACGCCCAGGCGGCCGGGTTCACCGTGCGCAACGCCAACCTGCCCGAATTTCTCAGCCGCATCACCGACGTGGCCGAACGCAAGCTGCGCGATCTTGAGCTAATTCCCACGTTGACCATTGATGCCGAAATTGAGCTGGAGGACGTGGATTGGGCGCTGTTTGAACATTTGCAGCAGTTGGAACCAACCGGGGCGGCCAATCCGCAGCCGGTATTCCTCAGCCGGGGCGTGGAGGTGATTCACCACCGGGCCGTGGGGCAGGATGGCTCCCATTTGCAGCTCACGCTGGCCGCCGGCAGCGTTACCGGTTACCGGGAGATTGGGGCCATTGCGTTCCGCCAGGGTGAATGGGCCAGCCATCTGCCGCAAACGATTGACCTGGTGTACAGTATTGGCGTCAACGAATGGCGCGGCAATCGTAATTTACAGTTGATGGTGCAGGATATACGGCCGTCGCAAATCTAGGCCAAAGAAACTATGAAAATACTTGTCACCGGCGCGGCCGGATTCATTGGCAGCAATTTAGCGGAAAAGTTAGCCAAACGGGGCGATAATGTCGTGGGGCTGGACAACTTCAACGATTATTACGATCCGGCCAAAAAACGGGCGAATGCCGCCCGGCTGGCCGCCTACCCTAACTTCCACATGGTTGAAGATGACATTCGCCGGCGGCAAACGATGTTTGATTTGTTCGCCGGCGAAAAGTTTGAGGCGGTGGCCCACCTGGCAGCGATGGCCGGCGTGCGCAACGCCGTGCAGTACCCGGATTTGTACGTCGAGGTAAACCTGAACGGCACGCAAAACTTGCTGGATGCGGCGCGTGCAGCCGGCACGGTGCAAAATTTTGTCATGGCTTCCACCTCCTCCGTGTACGGCAACACCAGCCAGATTCCATTTGTGGAAACGGACCCATGCGACCGGCCGCTGCAGCCGTATGCAGCTGCCAAGCGCGCTGCCGAAATTTTGGGGCACGCCTATCACCATTTGTATGGGATGAACTTTACGGCCGTGCGCTTTTTCACCGTCTATGGGCCAAACGGCCGTCCTGACATGATGGCTTACCTGGTGGCCGAAAGCGTGGCCAAGGGCATCCAGATTCCCCTGTACGACAGCGGCAATATGTACCGCGACTGGACCTACATCGACGACATCACCGACGGCGTGGTGGCCGCACTGGACAAACCGCTGGGCTACGAAATCATCAACCTGGGACGCGGTGAACCGATTCTGCTCAAAGAGTTTGTGGAGCTGATCGAGGCAGCGGGTGGCCAAAAGGCAAATGTCTTTCACAGGCCGCGCCTGGCGGCTGATTTTGTGCGAAACGAAGCTGACATCAGCAAAGCCCGCCGCCTGCTGGGTTACAATCCGCAAATCTCAGTAGAGGAGGGGGTACGGCGTTTTTGGGCCTGGTATGAAACGGCCGTGCTGCACCGCAGCACCTAAACTTATATACCATTGCGGCTCAATCATCCGTCACGTAAAAATGAGAACCCGACGGCAGCCAGACCCTCCTGCTTGACCAAAATGCTATAATGGGGGTCATGTCTACGGAACCTTTCGACGGAGCATCTTTGTGAAATTACCGCCACATAAACTCATTACAACGCAGTCCGATTGGCACCATTGTTTGAAGAAACTACAGGCAGAACCCCGCTTAGCCATCGATCTAGAAGCCAACAGCATGTACGCTTACCGCGAAGAGGTGTGTCTCGTCCAAATCACCATTCCTGGACAAGATTACATCATCGATCCGTTGGGCGTGCCGGGTTTAAGTGGACTGGGTGACATCATCCAAAACCCGCAAATCGAAAAGGTTTTCCATGCGGCCGAATATGATCTTACCCTGCTGAAGCGGCAGTTTGATTGGCAGTTGCAAAACTTGTTCGATACGATGTGGGCCGCCCGCATTTTGGGCTATCCACGTTACGGATTAGCCAGCATGTTAGGCGAAGTTTTCGGAGTCAAATTGAACAAACGGTATCAAAAGTCAAACTGGTGCAAACGGCCGTTATCTCCCGAGCAGCTCGCCTACGCCCAACTAGATACCCATTATTTGCTCCAACTGCGCGACCATTTGGAAAAAGAGCTGGCCGCTGCCGGGCGGCTGGAAGAAGCCGCCGAAACTTTCGCCGAGCAAACCCACGTTAAACTCAGCGACAATGAATTTGACCCCGACAACGACTTCTGGTCGATCAGCGGCGCCTATGATTTAACCCGGCAGCAGCAAGCAGTGCTCAAAGCCCTGGCTATTTATCGTGACCACGAAGCCCGCCAGCGCGACCGGCCGCTGTTCAAGATTTTTCATGATAAAACGCTCATTGAATTAGCCCAAACCACCCCCACCAGCATGCCGGCCTTGCGTGATGTGTATGGCATGACCGCCGGACAAACACGAAGATACGGCCGTCAAGTGCTCAACATCATTGCCGAAGGGCTGAATGCGCCGTACCCTCCCTACCCCCAGCGCAGCCAGCGGCCGCCGGAAGAAGTGATGAACCGGTTCGACCGTTTGCACACCTGGCGCAAAAACACGGCCAGCCAGCGCGGTGTGGAATCAGACGTCATCATCAGCAAGGATGCGCTGTGGGCCATTGCCCTGAAAAACCCGCAAAACAAAGCCGAACTGGCTCAGATTGACGAGGTCGGACCCTGGCGACACCAAACCTACGCCGAAGAGATTTTGGCCGTCCTGCGCGAAGTCTGAAAATCTATTAACGATTCAGGTACTCTGGAGATTGGGCCAATTTTCTCCGGAAAAGATTTCACTCTGAAAAATTGGTCCAATCTTGGCAAAGGAGAAAATAATGGAGATTACGTTTCATGGCGCGGTGCGTACCGTGACCGGCTCGCAACATCTGGTAGACGTAAACGGCCTCAAAATTTTGCTGGACTGCGGCCTGTACCAGGGCTCCCGCAAAGAAAGTTACAGTCGCAACCAAAACTTACCTTACAATGCGGCCGAAGTCGATATTTTGGTTCTCTCTCACGCTCACATTGACCATAGCGGCAACATCCCCAATCTGGTAAAAAGCGGCTTCACCGGCGACATTGTTTGCACCTACGCCACCCGCGACCTGTGCGCCATCATGCTGCGCGACAGTGCCAAAATTCAGCAGTACGATATTGAATACGTGAATAAAAAGCGGGGACGAAAGAATCTGCCGCCGGTAGAGCCAATCTACACGATGGAAGATGCCGTAGAGAGCCTGAAGAACTTTATTGGGATTGGGTATGAACGGCCGTACAAACTTGCCCCCAACATTACCCTCACCTTTTACGACGCCGGGCATATTCTTGGCTCCGCCATTGTGGTGCTGGATATTGCCGACCAGGCTGCCGGGCGCGACGTGCGCTTGGTGTTCAGCGGCGACATCGGCCGTCCTGAACGGCCCATCCTGCGCGATCCGGCCTTTTTAGACAGCGCCGACGTGCTGCTTATCGAAAGCACTTACGGCAACCGCTATCATGAAAATGTGGAAGAGGCTTCCGATAAACTGGAAAGAATTGTCAACGAGACTTTCCAGCGCGGCGGCAAGCTCATTGTGCCTGCCTTTGCCGTGGGACGCACGCAGGAACTGGTTTATCGCCTGCACCAACTGGTAGAGTCCCGCGACATTCCGCCCAAGCTGCCCGTCTACGTTGACAGCCCGCTGGCCATCGACGCTACCGGCATCTACCGGCTGCACCCGGAAGCATACGATGAAGAAACCCATGAATTCCTGGCCGATGGGCACAACAGTGATCCCTTTGGTTTTGATATGATTCGTTATACGCGGGCCACCAGCGAATCTAAAGAGCTTAACTTTTTGCGCGAGCCGGCGGTTATTATCAGCGCCAGCGGCATGGCCGAGGCCGGGCGCATCTTGCATCACCTCAAAAACAACGTGGAAGATCCGCGCAACACGGTTTTGATTGTCGGCTGGCAGGCACCACACACCCTGGGGCGGCGCATTGTAGAAAAGCAGTCCAAGATTCGCATTTTTGGCGAGGAATATTCGCTCAATGCGCAGGTAGCCACCATTAACGGACTCAGCGCCCATGCCGACCGGGCTGAACTGCTAGAGTGGACGGGGCATTTGCAGCAACGGCCGTCTCACACCTTCATCGTCCACGGCGAAGAAGACGCCTCTCTGGCTCTGGCCGATGCCCTGCGCCGGGAACAGGGGTTCGCCAACGTGGCCGTGCCCCAGTTAGGCCAAAAATTTATGGTCTGATCCAATTCCAGTACCTAGCCAAGGATTCCTATGCCCTTTTGCCCCTTTAATTTGTTATAGTGTAGTAGTCGGCTCAGTCATCCTGGATATTTCACAGGAATTTATTGCCGATTACAAAAGGCAAGAGTAAAAAATTTTTACGAGGTCAGCAGTACCCATGAGAATAATGAGTGGGTTGAATAGGAGCTATCGGGTGAGCCATTTTACAGATACCAGTTTTTGGCAAACGACCAAACCATTTGAGTCTAAGCAGTCCAATTTAGCCGGATCGTCTAATGGCGCTTCCGTCCAGGATGAAGGCATCAAAACATTAAGACGGCAGCTAATAAGCCTGAACGCCTGGCCTGAAGCCGGCGACGCTTTTTTGGAGCTGCTGGACCAGGTGCAAGGGTGTGGAACCACGTTGGTTCCCACCGATTATGATTGGCTGCCGCAGGTTGCTGAGTCTGCCTGCAAAGGCGAAGATATAGGTGCGCGCTATCCATCCATCTTCCAAAAGCTGCTGGCTTTCCCCGAGCTGCGGCAGAAATTTCTACAAACATTGCACCTGCAAAGTGTTGGCGTCTGAACCATAAACATTCTACCCTAAATGATAATCAACAAGCCCCTGGCAGATGATAAATATCTGCCAGGGGCTTTTTTTACCCTAATAGGTGTCATACCCACGAAGGTGGGTATCCATCTTCTCGCCCAGAGTGGATTCCTGCCTTCGCAGGCATGACGGGCCAGGAAACGTTTGTTGGCCCAGGCTAAATAACGCCCAGCTCTTTGCCCACACGGCCAAACACATCCAGAGCCACTTCCAGGTCATCATGGCTATGCGCAGCGGAGTTCATGACGCGGATGCGCGCTTTGCCCTGCGGTACGGTGGGGTAACCAATGGCCATGGCAAACACGCCCTCCTCAAACAGGCGCTGGCTGAACTTCTGCGCCAGGGTAGCCTCGCCCAACATCACGGGCACAATGGGCGTCTGGGTCACGCCGGTGTCGAAGCCCATGTTCTGCATCTCTTTTTTGAAGAGCGCCGCGTTGTTCCACAGGCGGTCCACCAGTTCGGTGGATTCTTGCAGCAGCTCGACGGCGGCCAGGCAGGCGGCCGTATCGGGCACGGTTAAAGCGCTGGAGAAAAGGAACGGCCGTCCCCGCTGCCGCAGCCAGTCAATGATCGGTTGTTTGCCGGCCACCAGGCCACCCATCACGCCAAACGCTTTGCTCAGGGTGCCTACTTCGATATCCACACGGCCGTGCAGGCCAAAATGATCGACAATGCCGCGTCCACCTTCACCCAACACGCCTTCGCCGTGGGCGTCATCCACCATCAACAGGATGTCGTGTTCTTCGGCCACCTCGCAAATTTTGTCCAGCGGAGCGATGTCACCATCCATGCTAAACACGCCGTCGGTGACGATGAGACGACGGCCATATTCCGTCGTTTCGATAATCTTTTGCCGCAAATCATCCACGTTGTTGTGGGCGTAGCGCACAATGTTGGCCCGGCTCAGCCGGGAGCCATCGATAATGCTGGCGTGGTTTAACTCATCGGAAAAGATCACGTCGCCACGGCCTACCAGCGCCGGAATCGTGGCTAAATTGGCCGTGAAGCCGCTTTGCAGGGTGATGCAGGCCTCGGCCCGTTTGAAGGCGGCCAGCCTTTCTTCAAGCTGAATATGCAGCGTCATCGTGCCGGCAATGGTGCGCACGGCCCCGGGCCCCACGCCGTACTTGTCGACGGCATCTTTCACGGCCTGTCGCAGCCGGGGGTGGTTGGCCAGGCCCAGGTAGTTGTTGGCGCAGAAGTTGAGCAGGGAACGGCCGTCAATCGTTACGTGGCCGCCCATCGGCGATTCAATGGTGCGAATGCGGTTAAACAAGCCGGCCTCTTTAAGGGCGGCAATTTCGTCATCAATCCAGGCAATTGCTTTGTCAGTCACAAAAGTTCTCCTTCATGAATGGGACGCTGATCGCCCTGATTTACCTGATGAAAAACTTCTCAATCAGGGAGATCAGGGAAATCAGCGTTCTATTTTTTTAACGTCAATCTACATTTTTGTGGGAAAATCAAAAAAGCGTGTTTCCACGCCAAATTTTTCGCTTAGATGGGCACCCAGCGCCTGCACGCCAACGGTCTCAGTGGCATAATGTCCGGCAAAAATGACGTTCAGGCCATAATCAGAGGCGGCCCAATAGTTGGCGTGGGACGTTTCGCCGGTCAAGAAGGTATCGGCCCCCAGCGCTTTAGCCTCGGCCACCTTATCGGCGCCAAAGCCGGAGAGGATGGCCAGCCGCTGCACCTGGGCCGGACCGTGCGCCAGCACAGTGGCTTCGGTATTGAGCCGGCTATTGACCTGGCTCACCAGATCATCCAGGCCTGGTTTGGCGGGCACGTCTCCCACCACAGCGATGGGGACGTTGGTGGGTGAATACCACCATTCAACGTCTGTTACGCCAAACATGTTGGCCAGCACGGCATTGTTGCCTACTTCGGGATGGGCATCCAGCGGAAGATGGGCCGCATATAAATTGAGCCCGTGGGCCATCATCTGCTGCACGCGCGCGCCCAGCGGCCCGGCGATACGTTCGACCTGCCGCCACAGCACGCCGTGATGCACCAGGAGCATATCTGCCTGCCAGGATACGGCCGTTTCAATAATCACCGGCGATACGTCTACCGCCAGGGCAATGCGCTGTACGTCGGTGTTGGTGGTTTCAACCTGCAAGCCTTGCGGCCCGTAGTCGCCAATCTCGGCAATGTTTAAATAATCATCTAAATAGGTTACTAACTCAGCTCGATCCATCCTCGCCTCTTCTCTGAAAATTCTCCTGCGCCAATGCCCGAATTCGGGGGAAGCCTTGTTCAATGAGTTCGTCAACTTCAGCCACCATACGCTCATACTGCCGGCGCGACCCGCCATACGGATCGCGTACGCTGCCCCGCTTACCTGCCATTTGCCGGATGGTGACAATTTTATGCTGATGCGCCGGATAATCCCGCCGCAAGCTTTGCGCGTGCCCCGTTTCCAGGCAAAGGACCAAATCGGCTTGCTGCAGCAACCGGTTGGTTACCGGCTGCGAGCGGTGGGAGCGAATGTCCAGCCCGCGTTCGGCCATGAGCGCAGTGCTGAACGGTGCGGCCGTGTGGCCCGGTTCGGCCCAGGTGCCGGCAGACGAAACGGTCCAATCCGTTAATCCAACTTCATTTAGTTTGGTGCGCAGCAAAGCCTCAGCCACAGGCGACCGGCAAATATTGGCCGTACACACAACAAGAATATGGGGTCGTGACATCACTTATTTGAGGAAAAAGGAAACGCTCCGAAAGTCAAGTTTTACTTTCGGAGCGCCTAATATCGTTGTTAATCCATGTCGGGCTGTAGCAGCCCGTAATTGTTATCGCGCCGCCGGTAAAGCACGTTCACGGCTTGTTCATCAGCATTAAAAAAGACAAAAAAATCGTGGCCAAGCAGTTCAATTTGGTCAACGGCTTCTTCGGCACTCATCGGCCGCATGGTAAATTTTTTGGTGCGCACAATAGCCGGTTCTTCTGTTTCGGCCAGTTCTTCTTCCAGAGGCAGCGGTTCACCCATGATGAATTCTTCGTTATTGCCATTGCCGCCGCGCCATTTGCGCTGCCGTTTACCCCGGTAGCGGCTAATTTGGCGATAAAGTTTGTCTACGACGGCATCAATGGAGGCGAACATATCGCTGCTGCGCTCTTCGGCACGCAAGATAGTGCCCCGCTTATCACGAATGGTGATTTGGGCTACCTGACGTTCGACAACGTTGCGGGCGTTTGATTCGGAAAGGTCTACGTGCACTTCAGCCAGATTGGGCATATATCTATCAAGTTTTCCTGTTTTCTTTTCTACGTAATTGCGCAATCTTGTGGTGACTTCCATGTTACGGCCGTTTACTGATAGTTCCATCGTCTAATCTCCCTTTGTTTAAGAAAAGAAATTCTGGTCATTTAGCAAATCACAGAGAGTTTTGCAGAACAAATAGATGGTTTCACTGTGATCTGCTCCACATCTTCATCATATGAGAAAAATATGATGCCCAAAACAAATAAGTTTCTCCTATCCTCTGCTAAATTGCACGGGCCACGCAATAGCCGGAAACAGCGGCTGCACCCGCGGCGTGAAGCGCGCCGGCTGCGGCGGCCATCGTGGCCCCGGTCGTGCAGACATCGTCGATTAAAAGGATATGTTTACCCACAACATCTACCGTTACGGCGAAGGCATCCTGTACATTTTTTAGCCGCTCAACGGCCGTTAACCCCACCTGCGGCGTCGTAAACCGGGTTCTGCACAACCCTTCTTCAGCGTAGGGTAAAGCAACCTCGTTGCAAAAGTCGCGTGTGAGCAATGCAGCCTGATTATACCCTCTTTCGCGCTGGCGTTCGGCATGGAGCGGAATGGGCAGCACCAAATCTACCGGCATGTGCCAGGTTGCCCAGGCATCAGCCATCATTTGGGCCAACGGTTTGGCCAGGCCGAATGCATTGTTATATTTTAGGTTATGAATCAATTTGGCAACGGGATGAGCAAACAGGACGGCGGCGCGAATTTGGTTGAGGGGTAACGGCCGTTCCTGGCAAACTGAACAGCATACAGTTGGTCTAGGCATTGGCCTGCCACAACGATTACAAAGAGGTGCTTGTACCCATTGAAGCTGGTTGTTGCAATCTTGGCAAATTAACGCGCCTGCTTTTTTGCAGGCGCCGCAAACAGGGGGAAAAACAAAATTAAGGAGGGAATCTGCCAGCCCCTTCGCACGACTACGCCAGGTCAAGACTGGCAGTTGAATCTTTTCAGCCAATGACTGCTTGACCCTTACGGTTTGCCCATTTTTTTGAACTTGAGGAAACGGGCAAACCTTGTGGATGCGTTTTTCTACTCAATATGACGTGAACACATCCAATTTTCATTTTTTTGAAACCGCTGACGCTAATAATTAACCGGTAACGCCGCCCAATGCCTCATTTCGCAGTACCTGGAATCCGGCAGGGCCTAACAAAACCACAAAGATGGAAGGGAAAATTAAGAACACCATCGGGAACAACATTTTTACCGGTGCCTGCTGCGCCTTCTCCTCAGCCCGCTGCCGCCGCCGCACGCGCATCTGTTCCGATTGGATACGCAAAATCTTACCAATACCTACACCAAGCTGGTCTGCCTGCAAAACGGCGGCAATAAAGCTGGTTACATCCGGCACATCCATTCGGTCAGACATATCGCGCAGTGATTGGCGTCGCGATTTACCCAGCTGCATCTCATGAATAACGCGACCAAACTCATTGGCCAGCGGATCATCCCACTTTTCATCCACTTTTTGCATGGCGGCATTAAAGGTCAGGCCGGCATCTACACAAATTGTCATCAAATCTAGAGCGTCGGGCAATTTTTTGATGATAGCGTCTTTACGGCGATCCACCATTGAGCGCAGCATCATCCAGGGCAAATACCAGCCTAAAATAGCCGCACCCAGCGTATAAAGCAGCCGTCTGCCAAGCTCGGCGCTTCCCAGGCGAGACATCATTAGAAAAACAAGCGCGGCAAAAAAGACGGTAAACACACCACGCACCACAATAAATTCAGCGGCGCGCATATTGCGCGGATTCCCGGCTAGCTCCAGCAGCCGGGTGGTGCTCTCCAGCGTTTTCTGAGGTGTGTACTGCACTAAGAATTCGCTGATACGGCGAATCAACGGCACAAACACACGGTCAGAAAAAGGTAAAGACAGCTCAATCTCTTCAATGGAGACAATTTCTTCTCTGGCGGCAAATTCGTCAATACGCACGGACAACGGGTCTTCTTCGGAACGCCGCAGCAGCAGAACGCTGCCGCCCATAAGCACGAGGGCCAAAACAACAATAATGAGTAACATTAATGGTGACATAGTAACAGTTCTCCTACTTCAAACGCTCAAACGGCCGTTACACTTCAATGTTCACAATTCTGCTGATGGCGTAGGCACCGGCGCCAATCATGATGGCGCTAAAGGCAATAACAATCCAACCACAAGGAACTATTTGCGGCAGAATCCACGGATCTTCTAAAACCCAAAGCTCCGAGACATATTCGGGGTTAATCAGATATAAAATAAAACCTAAAACGATAGGCAGCACACTAATAATCCAGCCTGAAGCGCGCCCCTGGGCGGTTAACGTGCGAATTTCGCCCTTAATCCGAACCCGTTCACGAATGGTAAAGCTAATGGTATCCAAAACTTCGGCCAGGTTACCACCCACTTCGCGTTGAATGTTTACGGCCGTAATTACCAAATCCAGGTCTTCACTGGGCACGCGCCGATACATATTGGCCAACGCTTGCTCCACACTGAGCCCTAAGCGTACCTCTTGAACAACTCGTTCAAATTCAGCCGAAACGGGCGGCGGCAGCTCGGTCGCAATTGCTTCCATAGCCTGCAAAACACTATACCCGGAGCGAAGCGCATTGACCCACAGATTAAGCGTGTCGCTCAACTGCCCATCAAACGCCTGCATCCGCCGCTTGGCCATTGTTCGCACATAAAACCGGGGAACCCTAAGCCCTATAAAGCCGCCAACAAGACCGATAAACCATGAATTTTGCTGCGGCAAAAAGTAGCCAATGACAGCGCCCAACGCGCCACAAATAAACACAAGCGTAATATATTCACTGACACGCAGCTTGGCATCTGCTCGGGAAATACGTTCACGAATCGGCTCAAAGAAATTGCGCCCCGATAACGCTTTATCTAATCGATCGGCAACATCTGGGCCAGCGTCATCTACAACACTTTCAGGCAAGTCAACAACGGTTGTGGAACCAACAAACTGTTCCAACCGTTCATCAACCGTGCTTTGGTTACCGGTCACAACAATGGCAATTCCTGCACCAAGCATCAGCAAAATGGCAAATGCACCTACGATGATAATTAATGGAGACATAAACACGCTCCTCTAAGAAATCCACCTAGCGGCGACGGCTACCAATGCCAAAGATAGAGGGCGGCAGCATGATACCGGCTTCTTGAATCTTCCACATAAATTTCGGCCTTAAGCCTGTGGGGCGTAAACGCCCAATCACCTTACCATTCTCAATGTTTGTCTGCTCAAATCGGAAGATTTCTGATGTGGTAATCACATCACCTTCCATGCCCTGAATCTCGCTAATAGAAGTAACTTTACGAGACCCATCCCGCATACGATCCTGATGCACAACCAGATGAATAGCAGCGGCAATCTGCTCGCGAATAGCGCGGTGTGGCAAGTCCATACCGGCCATCAAAACCATTGTCTCCAGACGGGCCAACATATCGCGCGGGCTGTTGGCATGGCCTGTAGCCAGGCTGCCATCATGACCGGTGTTCATGGCCTGCAACATGTCCAGGGCTTCGCCACCACGAACCTCACCTACAATAATGCGGTCGGGACGCATACGCAGTGAGTTAATGACCAAATCCTGAATCGTTACGGCCCCCCGGCCTTCAACGTTGGCATTACGAGATTCCAAAGTCACCACATGATCCTGGCGCAGCTGCAATTCTGCCGCGTTCTCAATGGTAACGATGCGCTCTTCATCGGGAATAAAGCCCGAAAGAATGTTCAGCAGCGTCGTTTTACCAGAACCGGTACCGCCAGAAATCATGACGTTGAGTTTAGAAATAACGCATGCTTTCAAGAACTCAACCGCTTCAACGGTGATACTGCCAAACTCAATAATGTTTTCAACCGTAAAGGGAATCTTCGAGAAAATACGGATGGTAAGCGAGGCACCATTTAGCGAAATCGGTGGAATAACGGCATTCACACGAGAACCATCAGGCAACCGGGCATCCACCATGGGCGATCCTTCGTCAATACGGCGTCCTAACGGCGCCACAATGCGGTCAATGATGCGCAGCAAATGATCATTGTCTTCAAACGTTACATTGACACGCTGGATCTTCCCGCCGCGCTCAATATAAACATTCTTAGGACCATTCACCATGATTTCTGTAACGCCGTCCATGTGCAAAAACTGTTCGAGTGGGCCAAAACCCAAAATTTCCGCCACAATTGCCTCAAATAAGCGGCGTTTTTCGTTACGGGTTAAGACAATGCTTTCTTCTGCCAGCATAGATTCGAACATTTCCTGGATAGTCATGCGGACTTCGGCCGTTTGGGTAATATCCAT
>CALBTC010000057.1 GCA_937967805.1 uncultured Anaerolineaceae bacterium | reverse complement strand
CCGTAAGCGTCGCTCTTCTAATCAAGGATGAGACCGAAGTCTCGTTGTAGTACTAACCTCACGAGAACCGAAAATGTTTGGCCGATAGTTTGCTCAATAACCCAAACTTTCCACCCAGTCGGCGACGCCAGCGCGGGTCCACAGGTTTTCGTCCACCAGCCGGATCATCTCATCTGCTAGATTGTTGTGGCGGCCTGTAGGGCCAATCACCTGGCGCTGACCGATGTCAAACCCAATCCGCTGGCTTAACCGCCAGACGGCCATGCTGTAAGAAAACTCAGGCCGTTCAATGGATTGTGGGCCAAACGCGCCGGCGTAGGCGGCGGCCAAAGCGAAGGTGCGACATTGATTGCGCCGCTCGTAGGCATAATAACCAATTTGCACGCGCTCCACAAAGGCGTGGCGGCACAGGGGATGATACAGGCGCCCGATGCGTAAGAAGTGGGAGAGGGTTTCGGTTTGGGTTTTTTCGTTGGGGGGCAGGTTGATGATAATCGGTTCTGGCTGGTGGGGAATGGGCAACGGCCGTTCCGTTACAATCAGCTCAACAGGGCGTTTGGGCGTGATAGCCGGTCTGTTTTTTGAGGATGTTTGCTTTCCCAACCAGCGGGAAATAGTTGTACGGGTTGTCATTTTTCGCTCCAAAAAGAATGTAGGTGTCGTCAGCCACCCACATTAGAATTTTTATTTCTTAACATGACGCTTATGGTGTCGTGGCTCCCAATGCAATTTCACGCGAACTTTACGATAGCGGTATGAAACCCACCGGGCGATAGGAATTTTGTCCAAACGGCCGTAACCACCTAAGACATTAGTATGCAATTGAAAACTACAACATACGGAAGAAAGGCTCCCAGAGTGGAGAATGATACTTCCAGACCGACTACCATAGCAAAGATTTGCAGTTTGGCTACTGACTTGGCCCTCTTTTAACCATCCTTTCACACGAATCCCCGGCCTTGCCGGTGAGAATTTGACAATCTTCTACATGCCGCAGAGAATTGCGGATTCGTCTCGTCCTTAACCAGGTTGACCACAGGTTTCTTTATGCGACTTTTTTGGGAAATTGCCCAACGCAGTTTTCGGCGGCATCTCACGTATCGGGCGGCCACCATCGCCGGGTTGATTACCAACTTTGGCTTCGGCTGGCTGCGTGTCTCTGTGTTGCTGGCTTTGTATGACGGCCGTCCCGTCGTTGAAGGCATCACGGAAACGGATCTGTACGCTTACGTGGCGCTGACCCAGGCGGTGATTACCTACCTGGCCCTGTTTGGCTGGTTTGAGCTTATGGAGTCGGTGCATACCGGTGAAGTCGGGGCCGACCTGCTGAAACCGATGGGCTATTTCCAGTTCTGGATGGCCAAGGATGCCGGGCGGGCCGGCGTGGCGCTGCTGCTGCGCGGCGTGGTGATTATGATCTTTTTTGGCCTGGTGTTTCCCATGACTTATCCTACCGATTTGGCCCATTGGTTTTGGTTGGGAACGGCCGTATGTCTCAGTTGGCTCGTTAGCTTTACGTTTCGGTTCCTGATCAACCTGGCCGCGTTTTGGTCGCCAAACGCCAGGGGGCTTATCGGCACGGGCTATATTTTTGGCTGGTTTCTCTCCGGTTTTCTCATGCCGCTGCGCCTCTTCCCTGATTGGGTGCAGACCATTGCCTACCTGACGCCGTTTCCCTACACGCTCAATTTGGTGGTGGAGGTTTACCTGGGTTTGTTGCAGGGGCCAGACCTGGTCCGGGCGCTACTGCTACAGTTGGTGTGGACGGTGGGTTTGGCAATCTTGGGGCAGTTGGTGTTGAAAACGGCCGTGCGCCGGCTGGTCATTTTAGGAGGCTGAGTTGCGGCACACGCTTGATATTTACCGGCACTTAATCGGCATTCAGATTCGCTCCCAACTGCAATACCGGGCTTCGTTTCTGCTCGATCTTATCGCCACCGCCTTAACTGTCGTTGTCGAATTTGGTTCGGTGGCGTTGGTCATCCAGCGCTTTGGCGATTTGCAAGGATGGCGGCTGCCGGAAATCGCATTTTTATACGGGCTGGTCGAGATTGCCTTTAACTTCATGGACATGCTGTTCAGCGGCTTCGATCCGCCCCGCTTTGGCCTGACGGTACGTCAGGGGACCTTCGATCAGCTGCTGCTGCGCCCCATCAACATTACGGCTCAGGTGATGGGTTCCCGGTTTGTGCTGCGCCGCCTGGGGCGTGTAGCGTTTGGCCTGGCCATCTTTGCCTACGCCCTGTCGCTCAACGACATCACCTGGACCGTGCCCAAGCTGCTCTACCTGCCCGTCGTTATTGTCAGCCTGGTCGCCTTTTTTGGCGGATTGTTTGTCATCGGCGGCACGATAACGTTTTGGACGGTGGATTCGATTGAGGTGTTGAACATGCTCACCTATGGCGGCGGCTTCACCATCTCTTACCCGATGACGATCTACCCGGACTGGCTGCGTCGCTTTTTCACTTACATCGTGCCTGCCATTTTTCTAAACTTTTACCCGGCGCTTTACTTTTTAGACAAGCCGGACCCGTTTAACTTTCCGGCCATCGCCCCGTTTGTGTCGCCGCTGGTGGGCTTTGGCCTGCTCTGGCTGTCGCTGCGCGTCTGGCGCTTTGGCATCCAGCATTACCAAAGCACGGGAAGTTAATCCGCAGATTTTGCAGATTGACGCAGATTTTCTTTTAACGAGCAAAAAAATCTGCGCTAATGGTACGACTTCGCTCACCACAAGCCTGTGTAATCTGCGGATAAAGAAAACAACTATGAACATTATTGAAGTCAAAGGATTAGAGAAGCATTTTTTTGTGCGGAAGCATTATTCCGGGCGGTTTGGCGCGCTGCGCAGCTTTTTTTCGCGGCAAGCGAGGCGGGTGCGGGCGGTGGATGGCATTAGCTTTGGCATCGAGCCAGGCGAGCTGGTCGGCTATCTGGGGCCTAACGGCGCGGGCAAGTCGACCACCGTCAAGATGCTGACCGGGCTGCTGGTGCCGTCGGGGGGGAAGGTGGTGGTGAACGGCCGTATCCCACACAAAGAACGCCAGGACTACGTGGCTCGCATTGGGGCCGTCTTTGGCCAGCGCACCACGCTCTGGTGGGATTTGCCCGTCATCGAGTCGCTGGAGCTGCTGCGCCACGTTTACAGAGTGCCGTCGGCTCTGTTCCAGCAGAATCTGGCCGAATTCACCGAGATGCTGGAGATGGACCCTTTTCTGCACACACCGGTGCGCTCCCTCTCGCTGGGGCAGCGGATGCGGGCCGACATCTGCGCTGCCCTGCTGCACAATCCTGACCTGCTCTTTTTGGACGAGCCCACCAT
>CALBTC010000056.1 GCA_937967805.1 uncultured Anaerolineaceae bacterium | reverse complement strand
CGGTGCGTTATATTTTACGCAATTTATCGCCGTTTGTACACCCTGATCAAAAAAACAAACAAAAAATCGGCCAAAATTACCAAGCGAAGCATACTCAAAACTATCCGAAATTTCTCAAGAACTTAATGTCAACCGCGGTTGACACTTCTTTGACGCACCTGATCCTTCGTGTTATTGTTTATCGGCAAAACATTCGCAAAAAATCAAATCTACTTACGCACGAATCGCACCAATCTCTTGCTACACTTCAGCGTCTCTGCGTTAAGCTTTTTAAGGAGAAGCGATGACCAAAATTATTGCCATTGCCATGCAAAAAGGCGGCGTGGGCAAAACCACCACTACCATTAATCTGGCCGCCGCTTTGGGTGAGCTGGGCTACCGCGTTTTGGCAGTAGATCTGGACCCCCAATGCAACCTCACCCAACATGCCGGCTTCGACCCCGACAATCTAAGCCCCACCATTTACGATGCCTTTAAAGCTGAAATTGACGGGTATGAAAGTGATGTGCTTGGCTCCATTTATGAAACGGATGAAAAATTTCACCTGCTGCCCTCGCAGGCTGAACTCAGCCTTATTGAGCTGTCGCTGATTAACACACTCAGCCGGGAACGCGTGCTTTCTACAATTCTGAGCGAGGTTAAAAAGCAGTACGATTACATTCTCATCGATTGCAATCCGTCGCTGGGGCTGCTGGTGGTGAATGCGTTAACGGCCGCTTCCAGCGTCATCATTCCTATTCAAACCGAATACCTGGCCGCCCGCGGGGCCCTCATGATCCTCTCCAGCATCGAGACCGTGCGGCGTAAAAAGCTCAATCCCAACCTGGTCATCGAAGGCATTTTGCTCACCATGGCCGATCCCCGCACCACCCTCACCCGCGATATTTTGGCGGCTATCGACAACCAGTATGGCGACGGCATCCGCATTTTTGAGCCAATCGTCAAACGCTCGGTGCGTTTTGCCGAAAGCGCCGTCGCCGGGCAAAGCATCATCACCTATGATAGCGGCGGGCAGGGAGCCGAAGCGTACCGTCAAGTTGCCAAACAAATTGCCAAGGGAGCATAGTATGGGCCGAAAAAAACGAGGTAAAATCAATCTTTCTCAACCCAGTAAACCCCACGCCGGGGATTTAGAAAAGCTGTTCACCACCAGTGAGGATGTGGAACAGGCGTCTGGCCTGGTGCTGCTGGCTCTGCGCGTGGACGCCATCCAACCGGATCCGTCCCAGCCGCGCCAAACCTTTCCCCAGGAAAGTCTTGAGGAGTTAAGCGCAAGTATTAAACAGGATGGCGTGATACAGCCAATTGAAGTCACCGAAATCGCGCCCAACAACTACCTGATTGTGCATGGCGAACGGCGCTGGCGTGCAGCGCAAATGGCCGGCCTGGAAACGATTCCGGCCGTGGTGCAGCGGCGCAACTATGACAACGTTACCCGCTTTGTGCGGCAGTTGGTGGAAAATATCCAGCGCGAGGATTTAAACGATGTGGATCGGGCTGCGGGCCTGCTGCGGCTGCGCGATTTGATGCAAAACGAGCTGGATGCCGCCCGCGAAGAAGGCGTGACGAGCGATGAGCCGTGGAGCAAGAAAATCTCCTGGGCAAAAGTGGGCAAGCGGCTGGGTTATTCACGGCAGCGCATTCACCAGCTTATCAAGCTGCTGGATTTGCCCGATGAAATTAAGGACGACGTGCGGGATGGTGTGCTGAGCGAACGGGACACGCGTATTTACCAGGGATTGAAGCCCTCGCAGCAGCGAGCATTGCACAAAGCGCGCCTGGCCGGGGATTTAACGCCGGCCGAAGTCAAAGGTGTGGCCCGATATCTCAAGGACAATCCAGATAAAACAGTTTACCAGACCATTCGGGAATTGCAGGAAATGGAGGCGGCAGAGGAACGGCCGTACGACCCCGCCTTATCTTTACCAGACGAGTTCCCCGACGAAGAAGAACTCCTGACGACGGCAAACCGCTCCACTCTACTGCGTGAAGAAGATACCCTGCCGGACCTGGCCCCCGGCACCATGCGCGTGGACAACATCACCCGGCTGGGCTACATCATGCAGCATTTATCGCGTATTCGCGCCCAGGGCCTGCCTCCTGGAGAAAAAGCAGAGGTGTTAAGCCGGCTGAAGCTTATCCAACAGCACGTCAACAGTTTGCTTGTGGCAATGGGGGAAGATGAATAACTAACAGATCAATTATTGAAATATGGGACACAGAATTTCACAGAGTTGTTCGACTATGAATCTACCTCGGCAATTCCCAAGGCACCATTTGAAGAGACGGCATCTTCATCCAGCCGTTCAAAACGATAGCCTACGCCTCGTTCGTTGTGAACGTAAACCGGGTTCGACGGGTCCTTTTCCAGCTTTTTACGCAAATGCCCGACAAAAATCCGCACGTAGTTAACGTCAAACGGGTAAGAGCTATCCCACACTTTGGTAAACAATCGTTCGTGATCTACCACCGCTGGGGAGTCCATCACCAGGGCCGTAAGCAGGGCAAACTCTTTTTTTGTTAGCTTGAGCAGTTCTCCATCTTTTATTACTTCGCGTTTTCGAATATCAATCGAGAGGATGCCATCATCATAGACCTTGCCATCTGGTGCTTTGGGCGACCAGCGTAAGGCAGAGCGAATGCGAGCTAGCATCACATGCTGGTTAAACGGCTTGGTGATGTAATCGTTGGCCCCCAAATCCAGGCCCCGTACTGTATCTTCATCGGTGACGTGTGCGGCCGTTAAAATGATGATGGGCACGGCCGATTTCTCGCGAATCCGTTCACATACCTGCCAGCCGTCCACTACTGGCATGCTCAAATCCAGCACAATCAGGTCCGGATCATGCTCTTCGACCATTTTTAGTCCAGCCAGACCATTTTCTGCCAGCAGCGGCTGATAGCCATTGTTAAGCAGTAACTGTTTCATCACCAATAGTATTTCACGGCTGTCATCAACCACCAGAACTTTTTCTTTGTTTGCCATCACTCAATCTCCGAAGTCCGGCCAATGTTTGTAATTTATACTATACGGGGTAGTTTGTAACGAGGCAAGCACCCCTGACAAAAAGTCTACCTTCGATCGACCAAAAATTGTGCCCACTTCCTCCTGAAAACGGCAGAACTGTCAACCGCGGTTGACGTTTCACGGGAAACATTTATGTAAATGTATTGTCGATTCTGGCTTTACGTTTTACGATTGGGGGCGCAGAGAACGCAGAGAAATGATGAGAGCAGTGAGAGATATTTATGGGCATTCCGGGTAAAGCAACGGCCGTTGCCACACAATCTTATTTCCGGCAGCATTCCAACATTAGCACGACAACCGTAGCCGGTTTAGACTGGCAGATTAGTCAGGCGGGTTTTGGCAGCTACCGCGTGGCTGCCGGCGAGAAAACTCACGAGCAAGCGCTGCGGCAGGCGTTGCAAGGGGGTATCAACCTCATTGATACCAGCAGCAATTACGGCGATGGTGGCTCTGAGCGGCTGATTGGCCGCGTGCTGGCAGAGCAGTTTGATGCGGGCGAACTGCAGCGGGAGCAGGTGGTGCTCGTCTCCAAAGTGGGCTATTTGCAAGGGTTTAATTATGCTCTGGCCCAGCAGCGCAAAAAGGAGGGACGGCCGTTTCCCAACCTGGTGAAATATGCCGAAGGGCTGGATCATTGCATCCACCCCCAGTTTTTGGACGATCAGCTCACGCGCAGCCTGGAGCGGCTTAATCTGGACACGCTGGACGTCTATCTGCTGCATAACCCGGAATATTATTTGAGCTGGGCCCAGCGACGCCCCATCCCCCTGGACGAAGCGCGGCGTACCTTTTATCAACGCATCCGGCTGGCGTTTGAATTCTTAGAGCAGGCAGTGGAAGACGGCCGTATCCAAAGCTACGGCATTAGCGCCAACACCTTTCCTGAACCGGCTCGCAGCTATACGTTCACCGAATTGGCCCGCGTCTGGCAAATTGCTCGGGAGATCAGCCAAAACCATCATTTCCGCTGGGTGCAGCTGCCCATGAACCTGCTGGAAACCGGCGCTGCCACGCAGCCAAACCAGCCGGATGGCCAAACCGTATTGCAGTTTGCTCAAGAATATAATCTGGCGGTGATGGTCAACCGGCCGCTCAACGCCATCGTACAGGAATCGCTGACTCGGCTGGCCGATGTTCTGCCGCCCAGCTACCCGGCAACGCCAGAGGAGGTGTCAACCGCGGTTGACAGTTGTGTGCAGCTAGAAACCGAGTTTGCCGGCCAACATTTGTCCGCTCTCAACCTGGACGATGAGACCAATCAGCAACTGCTCGATTATTTGTCTGTAGGGCGGATGCTTGAAGGCAATTGGGGTGGTTTTGGCACGTACCAGAACTGGCAAGACGTGAAGAGCCGTTTTATTCTGCCACGCTCACAAACGGCCGTAGAATTCCTCTCCAACCGCCCAGATTTGCCCGCTGAGGCGGCTTTATGGCTCGATGGGTATGTGGAAGCGGCCAATATCGCTTTAGCGGCGTTAAGCGCGTATTATCAAGAGCAGGCGGCCAATCGAACAACGCGCATTAAGGAAACGGCCGTTGCCACCGACCCTGACTGGCAGGCAGACACATTGAGCCAAACGGCCGTGCGCGCCCTACGCAGTACAGCAGGTGTTAGCTGTGTGCTGGTGGGCATGAGGCAGCAGCCATACGTCCTGGATATCTTGGCTGATCTGGCCCGCCCCGTTCCTGTTAAAGATCGGGCCGAATCGTGGCAAGAAATGCGCAAAGGCAGTGAAAAGTGATAGAGTGAAGTGAAAAGTCAAAAGACGCTTCACTTATTGCTTTTTACTTCTCACTTTTCACTCGTTTCATCCGTTTCATCGGGCAAGATCTCCCGATACAGGAACCAGCTCCCCAGCCGCTGTGCCTGCCCTTTTGGTGCCCGGTCGTAGTAAATGTCAAAGAGACGGCCGTTCCCCACTTGTACCCGAAAATAATACCGCCCCACACCCCACGAACCGCGCTTCGCTGCTTTTTTCAGATTCTCCGGCCGCATGTTGCTGGCCATTCGCCCCCGGCGATTGTAATCGCGCCACTCCTGTAAATTAGCTTCAATCTCAAACGTCTCGTCTCGCCAGGTGAAGCGCGCCGGGCATGGTGGCTGCTTGGCAAACATGGGTGGCTTGTCAAATTCCACCGTAATCGGTTCACCGACAAAGCGAGTGGGCGGCATCAGGGCGTCCAACTTAGCGAATCGGCCGCTGACAGGTCGAGGAGCTGGCGCAGCTCGCTGCCATCTGGCTGCATGAGAAAAATGCCCGATTGTGAACTGAAGGCAATGGAACGGCCGTCTGGCGACAGCGCCCCATATTGCCCCACCCGTGCTTCCTCGGTAACCGGCGCCGGTTCACCGCCAGTAACCGGCAAGCGCCACCAGCGGGAGGGTAAATTGTGGGCTGAGACCACCTCTATCCCCAGCAGACGTTCCCACCAGTTAGCCGAACCGGTCTGCGCTGCCACCGCCGAAAAGTACAGCCACTGCCCATCGGCAGAGAAAAACGGGGCGTCCAGCGTCATAAAGCGGTCACGCGGCACCAGCACGATGGGACTGCTGCCGTCACGCTCGGCCAATACCAATTCTGCCGCCAGCGAATCCTGATCGATGTGAACGTAAGCCAGGGAACGGCCGTTTGGCGAAACTCTGGGCCAGATACCATTTTCGGCCACCGTTGTCAGCTCGCCAGAAGCCAAATTGAGCCGCTCCAAAGTGGTATTGAACGTGAAAGCTTCCTCATCCAGTGGTGAAACGTGCGAAAAATAAAGCTGCTGCCCATCCGGCGACCAGGTGGGGTTGAAAAAAACCTCCTGCTCGGCCGTGCGCTCAACGAGCAGGCGCGGCTGGCTGCGGCCGTCGGCCAAAAGTAAATAGAGGCTGCTGTAGCCAAACTGAATTTCGTTTTCACCGGGGGAAGGAGCATAGGTCAGGGCAATCTGGCTGCCGTCTGGTGAGGCAGCGATGTGGCTGAGCCAGCCGTTTTCCGGAACCTCAAACAGCGTTTGACTGCTGCCGCCGGCAAAATCGTAGCGCATCAACGCCTGGCGGCGCGGCTCTTGCAGGATGTAGAAGAGGGAACCTGTAGTGTTGGTCGTTTCGGGGGAAACGGCCGTATCACCCTCATCTCCACCGCAGGCAATCAACAGCAACAAAAAGACAAAAAACAATAGTTTGGCGGGTTTCATGGAAACAATTGTACCCGGTTTTAGGAGTGGCTGGAGAACAATGTCAGTTTTCAGTAATCAGTCGCCAGTAGGTCAGTATTCAGAAAAACTGGCTTTCTGATTCACTGCTCACTGTTTACTGAAGTTTCAGGGGTAGCTGGAAAGACGGCCGTTTTCCATCCAACAAGACATACGGCGCTAAACGCCTGGTGGCAATGCCCAACTGCCTCAGGTGATTGAGCTCGCTCAGTCGCCCCTTTCGCCGGGCGTTGAGGATAGTGTGGCTGTGTTTAGGGCCAATGCCGGGCACGCGCAGCAGCTCCTGCCGGTCTGCTTTGTTCAGCTCAACCGGCTCCTCTTGCAGATTAGCCTGAGCCCAGGCCAGCTTGGGATCGATGTCCAACGGCAAATTGCCCTGCTGGTCAAACGGCATCTCCTCCAGACCAAAGTCATAATCGCGAAAGAGAAACGAGGTTTGATACAGGCGTACTTTGCGCATGGGGTTTTCGGCCGGATAATCTTCCAGCGGGGTGTCGTGGATGGGACTGAAAGCAGAGAAATAAACCCGTTTCAGGCGAAGCTGCCTGGTCAAATATTCGGTTGTCGACAAGATTTCTACGTCTGTTTCATCCACTGCACCCACCACAAACTGGGTAACGGTCGAGGGCCAACGGCCGTTCCAGCCCAGCTGACCCGGTTCTTCCTGCCGAATTTGCTCGATGAGTTGTAACGGCCGTACCAATTCTGCAAAGAACTCCTTTTTGGGAGCCAGCAGCGCCAGCCA
>CALBTC010000055.1 GCA_937967805.1 uncultured Anaerolineaceae bacterium | reverse complement strand
TGGAGGCTTAGTATGAATTCAACCAAAATGACCCGCTGGTTTGTTTCATTACTGATAGGTGTTGCTATCCTGGCCATTGTGTGGAGCTATAGTTCTAGCACGACGCCGACCAGCCAGATTTCCATCAGCCAGTTGGCCCGGCAAATTGAAAACGACGAAGTCAACGAAATTATGGTGGATGGCGACGGCCGTACCATCACTATCACCTATTTCGGCACAGAAAACGAACCGGCCACGTCCCAAATCAGCGGGGTTAGCTCGCTGGAAGAGGTGTTGGCCTCCTACGGCATTGATCAGGAAGATTATCAAGACGGCCGTCCCAACATCACCTACGAAGCCCCCAGCAGTTGGGGCAGTTGGCTCAACGTCATCGGTATCTTTCTGCCCGCCGTGCTCATCATCGCCTTCATTTTTCTCGTCTTCCGCCAGGCACAGGGCAACAACAACCAGGCCCTCTCCTTTGGCAAGAGCCGCGCCCGCATGTTCACCGGCGACCATCCCACCGTCACCTTCGCCGACGTGGCCGGGGCTGAAGAAGCCAAAGAAGAGCTGGAAGAAGTCGTGGAATTCCTCAAGGAGCCGGAAAAATTTGTCAGCTTTGGCGCGCGTATTCCCAAAGGCGTTTTGATGATCGGCAGCCCCGGCACCGGCAAAACATTGCTGGCCAAAGCTGTTTCCGGCGAAGCCGGCGTCCCCTTCTTCTCCATCGCCGGCTCCGAGTTTGTAGAAATGTTTGTCGGCGTGGGTGCCAGCCGGGTGCGCGACCTGTTCGAGCAGGCCAAGCGGCACAGCCCGTGCATCATTTTCATCGATGAGATTGACGCCGTGGGGCGGCAGCGCGGTGCTGGCCTGGGCGGTTCGCACGACGAGCGCGAACAAACCCTCAACCAGATTTTAGTAGAGATGGACGGCTTTGGCACCGACACCCACGTCATCATCCTGGCCGCCACCAACCGGCCCGACATTTTAGACCCGGCCCTGATGCGCCCCGGCCGTTTTGACCGCCGCGTGGTTATCGACCGGCCCGACTACAAAGGGCGCGAAGCCATCTTCAAAGTCCACATTCGCGGCAAGCCCATCGCCTCCGACGTGAACGTTGCGATGCTGGCCAGAGCCACACCCGGCTTTGTTGGCGCTGACATCGAAAATACCGTTAACGAGGCGGCCTTGCTGGCCGCCCGGCGCAACAAAAAAAGCATCAGCATGGCTGAGTTTAATGAAGCCGTGGAACGCGTCCAGTTGGGGCCAGAACGCAAAAGCCGCATTATCACTCCGGAAGAGCGCGAAATTATCGCCTACCATGAGGCGGGGCACGCCCTGGTGAGCCATTATCTGCCCGCGGCGCTGCCGCTGCGCAAAGTCACCATCGTGCCGCGCGGCATGGGGCTGGGGCTCACCTGGTATTTGGAGGATGATGCCCTGCTGCCCAACAAGACCCACATGCTGGCCCAAATTGCCAGCCTTCTGGGCGGCCGCGTTGCCGAAGAGATAGTTTTTGGCGAAATCACCTCCGGCGCCAGCAACGATTTGCAGCGCGTGACGCAGTTGGCCCGCTCCATGGTCACTCAGCTGGGCATGAGCGATGATCTTGGTCCCCGTGTTTACGGCCAAAAGCAGGAGATGGTCTTTTTAGGACGAGAAATCTCCGAGCAGCGCGACTATTCTGACGCCATTGCTGAAAAAATCGACGAAGAAGTGCGCCAAATTATTGACGAGCAATATACCAAGGCGACTGAAATCCTCACAACCCATCGGGAAACGCTGGATATTATTGCACGTGAACTATTGGACCGGGAAACTTTAGATGCCGAGGAGTTTGTGGCGCTTATCGAGGGGGAAGGATTGCCGTCAACTTCAACAGATGAGATGCCGCCGGCAGCAGCTAAATCGACTTTAGAAAGTGAAAAAAAATCTGAATCTGACTGGAAAAAACCACCATCTATCGATTTGCCCCCGTCGCCAACGCCTGCTTGATACTTGATTTTTACAAGCCGGGCTGTTCCGTTTTTTCTAGAGAATTCTGTCACCCGTATGTTTGAACAACTTCCTGATTTTCTTGCTCTGCTTAACGATATTTTAGAAGCGGTCATCGTTATTTTTGGATCGGCCGTGGTGCTTTACAACCTGGGCCGCAGCCTGCGCGATCCGGTGATGCGTGCCTTTTGCGCGCTTATCATATTTGTAGTGGTGGCCTATTTAGCCGAGCTGATGGTAAGCCGCACCATTTTCTCTGCCTCGGTTGAGGGCTTTTTGCGCTTTCAATGGCTGGGGATTGCTCTGGTGCCCGCGGCCCAGTTTCACCTATCAGATGCGCTGCTTTCGACCACGGGGGCACTGCCCAACCGCCGCCGCTTTTTGGTGCCGATTGGCTACCTGACCGGACTTGTATTTCTTGGCCTGGCTCTATTCAGCGATTTGCTGGTGAAAAATCCAATTCCCAACCCCCTTTCCCGCATTCCCCATCTGGATGCCGGGCCGATTTTTCCTGTTTTTGCCGCCTATTTTTGGCTGGTGACGGCGTTAAGCATCTACAACGTGTGGCGGGCACGGCAGCGCTGCATCACCAGCACCACCCGCCAACGCATGACGTCTACGCTGTTGACGTACCTGGCCGCGCCGTTGGGTGTTTTCCCGTACCTGCTCATTATCAGCAGCGAGGGGCAAGAGATTATTCCGCTGTGGCTGTGGCCGGTTATCATTTTGGGCAACCTGGTGGTGGGGGTGATGTTTGGCATCCTCACCGCTCATCTGGCCTATTTTGGCACCGCCTCACCGGACCGTGTGGTGCGGGTTCGTCTGTTTAAATTTATGGCGCGGGTGCCGTTGGCGGGCAGCATCGTGCTGTTGGTTTACGTGCTGGTCAGCCGTAGCAGCCCGATCTTAGGCCTGCCGGCGGAAACCGCTTTGGGGTTTAGCCTGGTGGCGACGGTGATGTTAGTGGAGTGGGCGATTCATGCCTATAAACGGCCGCTCGAACGCCTCTTTCAATTGAATGATGACCCGGACGTACGCACCATCCAGCGACTGAGCGAGCGCTTGCTGACCACACGCGACTTGCAGCAATTTTTAGAGAGCATTTTAGCCGCCACCTGCGAAGCATTGCGCACGCCAACCTCTTTTGTGGCCGCCATCACCCCAGAAGGGCCACAACTGGAGGCGGTGGTCGGTCCATTGGCCGAATCTGATGACATTTTACAGGATACTAACTGGCGTGAGTTGGCGCGGACGAACGGAAATAGTGAAAACAAAAACAGTGTCAAAGAGTCGCTGGAAACGGTGGGGGACTTTTTTGTCTGGCACAATTATTGGATACGGCCGTTACACAGCCGCCAGGAAAACATTGTCCTGGGCATTTTGGGCATCCAGGCACGGGCGGACCAGCCTGACCTCAGCGAAGAGGAAGAAGAGATTTTTAACCGGCTGCTCCAGCAAGCGGCCCAGGCCCTGGAAGACCGCATTTTGCAGCAAGAGGTGTTTGCCACGGTGGAAGGTTTGCTGCCGCAAATCACGGCCATTCAGCAGCGGCGCAGCGAAGCCGCGTTTGGCGGGCTGCCTGTGCTGGCCCAAGATACCGATGCAGCGGCCGTTGTTTACGATCCGGAATTTAGCACCATGGTGCGTGACGCCCTCACCCATTATTGGGGCGGACCCAAGCTCACCACCAGCCCGCTGATGCGGCTGCAAATTGTGCAAGAGGCAATGGCCGAACACGAAAACAATCCCACCAAAGCATTGCGCGCCATTTTGAGCAACGCCATCGAGCTGCAAAAGCCGGAAGGCGAGCGCAGCATGACGACGGCTGAATGGATTTTGTACAATATTTTGGAGCTCAAATTTGTCCAGGGGCAGCGCGTGCGGGACGTGGCCCGGCGGCTGGCAATGAGCGAGTCTGACCTGTATCGCAAGCAGCGCGTGGCCATCGAAAACGTGGCCCGTACCATCGGCACCATGGAGCTGGCCAGCCAGGATGGAGATGAAGAAGAGGAGTGAGTAAAAGTGAATAGACTATTCACTTTTACTCACTCCTCCCCCACCGCAATCGGCCGTTCCGGGTCGCGGCTCCATTCGCTCCAGGAACCGACGTAAAGACGGCCGTCTCCCAACCCCACATGCGCCATTGCCAGTAAATTGACGCAGGCGCTCACGCCCGAACCACAGTAAAAGGTGGCCGCTTCACCCGATTTGTCGCCAAGAACGGCCGTTAGTTCCGCTTTCATCTCGTCGGTGGAGCGGAAACGGCCGTGTTCGTCCAAATGCTTTTCGTAGGGCAGGTTGACCGCACCGGGAATGTGCCCCGGCTGCGGGTCCAGCGGCTCGACTTCACCGCGATACCGTTCCGGGCCGCGAGAGTCGATGAGCAGCGGCTGGCCGGTGACTTCGTTCACCGTCACCACCCATTTGGGCTGAGGACGCCCGCTAAACTGCGCCGTCTCGTTCTCCTCGATACCTGACTTTGTGGGCAAATTGGCTGCCTGCCACGCCTGCCAGCCGCCATCCAGCACGGCCACGGCATCATGCCCCATGTAGCGCAACATCCACCACAGCCGGGCGGCGATCATGCCGCCGGCATCGTCGTAGGCTACCACCTGGCTCATCTCGTCAATGCCCAGGCGGCTAAAAAGTTGGGCCAGGCGCTGCGGCGTGGGCAGCGGGTGCCGCCCGTGGTCAGTGACGGGCGGACCGCTTAGATCATCGTCCAGGTGAGCATAGACCGCGCCGGGGATGTGGGCCTCCTGATAGTTTTGGTAGCCAACGGCCGTATCCGCCAGACTAAAGCGGCAATCGACAATCACCCAATCGGGATTCTCCAGGTTCTTGGCCAGGGTTTCTGCATCAATGATGGTTTTATACATGAGGTTCCTTCTGTGTAGGCGAGTTTGCCAGTTGGCGAGTCTGCAAGTTTTTACTCGCCACTCGCCAACTCGCCTACCCGCTTGGCGTGGCTGTTATCAACGGCGGAGGCAAGGTAGGTGTAGGCGGTCGGGGCGTGCCTTGCGGCGGCAAGGCCGTTGGCGTGGCGGTTGGGCTGGGGGATGGCGTGGGGGAAACGGCCGTAGTTGTGAGGGTTGGCGTCGGCGTGGGCGCATTGGGATCAACGGTGAAGGTGATGTTTCGCACCTCGCTTTGCACAATCGTGCCGCCATTTTCCAGGCGAAGCTGCCAGCTGTATTCGTCTGGCTTTACCTGCAAGCGGGCATTGCCGCTGGTGAGATTGTTGGCCGCCAGCTGCACCGCGTAGCGTGTGCCCAGCGTGGGCTGCGTCACCGTGGCTACCGGGAAATCGCCCCGATTGGTTTGCAGGTAAAGCACAAATTGCTCGCCATCGGCCAGCGGCAGGGGCCAGTTCCAGCTAAAGTTCACCAAACTGGTAACCATCGCCTCAAACGCGGGAGCCGGTTCCTGCACGCGTAACAGAGGCGCATCGGCAGCGGCAAATTGATTGCCAAATTCGGCCGTCCAATACCAGACGCTGGGGGCGTTGAAATCAAGAGAATAGCCGACGCCCACATCGGTGGCGTTGGCGTTTAAAATAATGCGGCGGTGGGCCGGACTGTTGACCCAAAACTCGACGGCCTGATGTGGATATTCAAAGCCCCAGGCGGTGGCCTCGCCGGCGTACCCGCGGGAGTAGCCAAACTGTAACAGTCGCTCCGCCGGCCTGGAACCATCGGCCCCGGTGTGTCCCGTGTAACCAAAGCGGGCCATGTCGATGGTGTGTTCCTGCGCCGCGCTGCTCAATTCCAGCACCAAATTCAGCGGGGCCAGATCAAACTGGCGGCGGGCTTCGTTGATGTAGAGCAGCAGCTGCTCGGCGGGGGTACTGCCGGGCGGCACGGCCATTGGCCGCAAAATAAAGAGCTCATCCAGAGGTACAGCGGGTAAATCAATGCCTACCGGATTTTCAAGGTTTTCAGCGGGAGCGACGGCATCCTGCACCAGCGACTTGAACACCAGCGGCAGATACAGGTGCAAAACGCCGGGGTCTACCGTGAGCCAACGGCCGATTTGCGTGCTGCCAAATTCGTTGCTGGCCACCAGGGTGACGTATAGCTCGCCAAGACGGCCATAGCTGTGTTCCACCACCGGGCCTTCCAGCGATTTTCCATCCCCCATGCTCCATTCATACCGCGTCACCGTGGCGTCACCCAGCCCCTGCACCTGGAACGTCTCGCCAGCCGGAATACGCTCCGGGATGATCATGTCCACGGTGGGCGGCAGGCCAACGGTAACGGGCCAGTACGCTTCCGATTGACCAAATTCATTTTGCACGGTCAGGTGAACCATGTAGGTCCCCGGCGTGCTGTAGGTGTGGTTGGGCGTGGCTTCCATGGCCGTACCGCCATCACCAAAATCCCAGCGGTAAGTCAACGGACCGGCGCCGCCGCTCTGGTTAATGAAGGTGACGGTTTGCCCCACGCCAACGGTCGAGTCGCTGAGGCTAAATTGAGCCGCGGGATGGGGCACCACAGAAATGGATTGGCGCAAGGTGGCCGTTCCTGCCGGGTTGCTGACCTCAACCTGAACGTCATAAATGCCGGAGGCGGAAAAGAGCACCACCGGGTCGTTGGTTTCGACGCGACGGCCGTCGCCCAAATGCCACAACTGAGTAAGCGGACCGGAGCCGCCAGCCGTGGCCCGCAGCTGGAACGGCTGTCCCACAGCCACCTGCGGCGGGCTGATGATGCGGTTCACCTGCGGCGGCACGCCAATCCACAGCGAGGCGGCAGCGGTGGCTTCTTGTTCGTTGTGGCGCAGAACGGCCGTAATTTGCCGGGTGGGTTTGGTGATATCGGCCGTTTCCAGGCGCAGCGGCAGGGTGAAGCTGTTGGCGCCGCCGTTGGCCAGAGTGACGGGCAGCCAGTCAAGCGTGCCGGCCTGCAAATTAAGGGAGAGCCCGGCGGGGAAGAGCATGGTGGCCGGGCGCACGCCGGGCGGCAGCTGCAAATCAATGGTGGGGGAGACGGTGGCCTGCG
>CALBTC010000054.1 GCA_937967805.1 uncultured Anaerolineaceae bacterium | reverse complement strand
TGCGTGGCCACGTTGCCGGTAAGCAGCATAATCGCCGGATCAACCAGACGAATAATCTCAAGAAGGTATGGTTTGTAATGCTCAATTTCATCGTTGGTCGGTTTGCGGAAATTTTTGCCCCCCTCCCCCGGCGGCATGCGAAACACAGAATTGCTGATGAAAACATCTTCCTCAGTATCAAACCCCACCGACTCCAAAATTTGGTCCAATAGCTGGCCGGAGCGGCCCACAAACGGTTTACCCTGGATATTTTCTTGCGGACCTGGTGCTTCCCCCACAATCATCAGCTTTGCTTCGGGATTTCCCCGGCAAATCACGACGTTTGTCCCGGCATCGGCCAGCGGATCATCGTCCATGTTCATCATGTCATCAATGAGTTCATCTAAGGAATCAAACTGTTCACTGGGTTCGTCAAATAAGCTTTTCTGCATCATTTTCTCCTAATCCTATTCCGGCTCATTTTAGCCCAATTGAAGCAATTTCTCTACTGCTATCGCGGTGCCAATAGGAATTCTGGTATATGACTTTTATGTAATTGGCACGCCCTACACTTTCTTCTATGCTATCAGCATCTTATAAGAACGGACCGTCGCCCATTTTCTTTTTACAATATTCTGGCGTGGGTCTAAATTGTAACAAAGCATTGTAGCAGAACCACCCTATGCAGTTTTCACTTTTATAAAACACCGTAGGTTCTGTTTGCACAGATTCTTCTGTGCTTATAAGGGCAAAAACTGCATTTTCGTAACATTATCCTCGTTTTTGCTTTTATTTTCAGTGATTCTCGGATTCGAGCATCTAGCGAACATATTGATTTTCCGAGAATCACACCAATTTAAGGGGAGCAGTACCGTATCATGCAAAAAGAAAGCCAATCCCTAACGGCCGTTCCCACCGCTGTCTGTCAAGAAGACGTGGTTTTGAATCTGACTATCAGCGGCGCGCGCGAACAAATTCTGTCTCTGCTTGAGCAGATGGATGCTGTACCGGGTTGTTCAGTAGTTAAAGGCTCTTTTATCGTTTCTACATCTCGTAACTCATCAGCATAGCGACTTTTTTGAGTTTCTCCTGTTTGCAAAAAACGGCCGTTTCCTGGGCAGAAGCGGCCGTTTTTTGCTGCCTGCGTAAAATTTCGTGTGCTAAAATCATCCAACAACCAAGGAGTAAGCACACTTATGATTACCATTCATACCCAACTGATTGGCCAACCCCAAACCCTAACCGATGAGCGCGGCACCTGGCGCTCGGCCATTTTTCGCACGCCCATCACTGAGCCTGTTTTTCTCCAAGAACGCGGCCTCACCGGCGACCAGGTCGCCGATACCAAACATCACGGCTCGCCAGACCAGGCGGTCTGCTGCCACCCGCTGGCCCATTACGAATTTTGGAACACACATTACAAGCTTTTTCGTAAGGAAGCCAAGCTCGGCCCCGGCAGCGTTGGTGAAAATTGGACCTTAACCAACTGCACCGAAGCCGATATTGCCGTCGGGGATATTTTTCAGGTAGGCAAGGCCATAGTCCAGGTGAGCGCCCCTCGTTACCCGTGCACCAAGCAGGAACGCAAGCTAAAATTGCCCAACTTTTTTAATGAGGTGATGACCACGCAGCGCACCGGTTTTTATTTACGGGTATTAACATCGGGGAATGTACAGGCGGGTGATGAACTGCGCCTGCTGGAACGGCCGAATCCCATCTTCACCATCCAGCTCATCAACCAACACACCCTCGGCGAACCAGACAAAACCGTGGCGGAAAAAATGTTAGCGTTGCCAGAACTGGCAGCAGGCTGGAAGAGAATCATTGAGCATAAGCTAAAAATCAAAGCTAAACTGATTTAGCAGCTACAAGAATGGGACGCTGATTAACGCAGATGAACACTGATCTTTGTTTTGATCTGCGTCATTAGCGTTCATCGGCGTCCTATTGATTTTGACAACTGAAAATCCCTGTATATTTGCAAAATTGAAGAATTTTAGAATTCATCTGAGGAGAATAAAAAGGCCGCAGACAATGACTGTTTGCGGCCTCTTTGTTTAAGCGCGTCGTTTGGCTACATCAGGCTGGCCATGATTTCTTCGAGCGATTTGGCAGACGGCCGTATCTTCTCAATCGGCAAATGGGCCAGCGGCGTCTCGGTCAGATCGCTGGCTTCGGCCAGGGATTCACGGTCGCCCTCGTAGTAAATCAGGCCGGTGATGAATTCCTGCTTTTCCTGGGCCCACATCAGCCGGTGCAGCGCCCCCATTTTGTCGGTCGGATCATAATCTTCTTCCAGCTTGCGCAGTTGAATATGCGAACCGTCGTGCATTTCTACCACCTGCATCTCGCCAGGTTCATAATCTTCGATCTCGATCTCATCGGCCGGCGGCACCCAGCCAATGTCGTGCAGCTGCTCTTCATGCTCACGGCCATAGCCATAGCTCTTCGTCGAGGAGTCGTGGTTGTTAAACGCTACACAAGGGCTGATGATGTCGAGAACGGCCGTGCCGCGATGGCTCAACGCTGCTTTCAACAATTCCCGCACCTGCGATGCGTCGCCGGAGAAGGAGCGGGCGACAAAACCACAGTCGGCCAAAATCGCTTCCATGCAAATGTCGATCGGCGGCAGCTCGTTGCGCCCGGCATATTTCAGCTCCTGGCCTTCATCGGCTGTGGCCGAAAACTGCCCTTTGGTCAGGCCGTACACGCCGTTGTTTTCCACAATGTACACCATGCGCACGTTGCGCCGCATCAGGTGCTTAAACTGGCCCATGCCGATGCTGGCCGTGTCGCCGTCGCCGCTGACGCCAATGGCCCGCAGCGTGTGGTTAGCCATGAGTGAACCGGTGGCGATAGACGGCATACGGCCGTGCAGCGAGTTAAACCCGTGCGACCGCCCTAAAAAGTAAGCCGGCGATTTGCTGGAGCAGCCAATGCCGCTCAGTTTAATGATCTCGTGCGGCTGAATGCTCAAATCATACGCCACCGAAACAATCTGGCTGGAGATTGAATTGTGCCCACAGCCTTGACATAATGTTGAAGGATTGCCGTTGTAATCCGTTTTGGACAACCCAATTAAATTGACTCGTTCAGATCGTCTGCTACCCATAATTAATTTCCTTCATGCTCCAAAACAGCCTCAACCACCCAGCGCGCCGTTAACGGCATCCCGTCCAGGTAAGCCAGCGAAATTAGCTTGGTGGCAATCCCAGGCATCTCTGTTTGCAAAATATTGTGCATCTGGCCGTCCCGATTGAGTTCAATCACGTAAACCCGGTCGTGCTGGGCCACAAATTCCTTGACAGATTCATTCACCGGCAAAGCGCGCAGCCGTATAAAGCTGGTGGGCGTGCCGTCGGCCGCCAGCCGATCCCGTGCTTCATCGATGGCAAACTTGGTCGTGCCGTAAGCAATAATGCCAATCTTGGCATCCTCCACCGCATCCACCACCGGAGCCGGTACCATTTGGCGCGCCGTCTCAAACTTGCGCTTCAGCCGGTCCATGTTTTGCAGCCAATCCTCCGGCTTTTCACTGTAAACGGCTTTTTCGTTGTGCCCCGTACCGCGGGCAAACCAGGCCCCCAGCGGATGCTCGTTGCCCGGCAGCGTGCGGTAGCCGATGCCGTCGCCGTCGATATCCTTGTAGCGGGCAAACCCTTTTTCCTGCACCTCATCGGCGGTCAGCACTTTGCCCCGGTTGATTGGCTCTTCGGGATAGCTAAACGGCTCCGTCATCCAGTTGTTCATCCCCAAATCCAGATCGCTCAGCACAAACACGGGGGTTTGCAGCGTCTCGGCCAGGTTAAAGGAAGTAGTGCCAAAGTCAAAACATTCGCCGACGGTTGCCGGAAACAAAATCACGTTTTTAGTATCGCCGTGCCCCAGGTAGTAGGTAGACAGCACATCTCCCTGCCCGGTGCGCGTGGGTAGCCCGGTGCTGGGACCCACCCGCTGGATGTCCCAAATCACGGCCGGAATCTCGGCAAAGTAGCCCAATCCGGCAAATTCCGACATCAACGAAATGCCAGGGCCAGAGGTAGCGGTCAAGGCCCGCGCTCCGGCCCAGCCAGCCCCTAAAATCATGCCGATGGCCGCCAGTTCATCTTCGGCCTGAACGACGGCGTAGGTATTCTTCCCCGTTTCCGGGTCGCGGCGCAGCTTGGGAAGATATTCATTCAAGGCATCGACAAAGCTGGTGGAAGGGGTGATAGGATACCAGGCAGCAAAGGTGGCCCCACCGAAAACGGAACCTAAAGCGCCCGCCTCGTTGCCGGTGATGAGCACTTTGCCATCGGTAGCCTTCATCTCGGCCACGCGGTAGGGATCTTTTTTCTCAATATTTTCGGCCGTCCACTCATAGGCGGCTTTCACCACGTCCATGTTGGAATCGATCAGCTTGCGCCGGCCTTTGAAGTGATAATCCAGCGCATCTTCTATTTTTTCCAGCGGAATCCCCAGCAGCTGGGCTACAGCCCCAACATACACCATGTTAGAAATGTAATCTTTGAGCTTGCCCTTCATGCCCGTTTCGCGCACAAACTGGTTGACGGGGATCGCATAGTAGATAATGTCGTCTCGTTCCGGCAGCGAGCGCCAATCGTCATTGTGGATGCAGATACCGCCGGGGGGCAGTATCTCAATGTCCTCATTCACGGTGGCGGCGTTGAAGGCAATGAGCACTTCAGAGGTGTGCCGCCGGGCGACGTACCCTTCATGGCTCACGCGGATGTGGTACCAGGTGGGCAATCCTTGAATGTTGGACGGGAAGATATTTTTGCCGTTAACCGGGATGCCCATTTTGAACAGAGCCCGCAGGATGGCCAGGTTAGCGGTCTGGCTGCCGGTGCCGTTGGCGGTGGCAGCTACGATTGAAAAATCATTGACAACAGACGGCCGTTCTGCGGCTGCGGCTCTATCTGGTGCAATTTGTAAAACACCCATAAAAATCTCCTCGATTCAGTGTTTGGTAATCGGCGCTCTCGTTTCCATTTTCTTACAAACCTCACCGCCGATTACACGTTTGCCCAACTGGGAAAAAAGAAACTCATAAGATTGGGCGAACCTTTCTTACGAGTTTAACTTTCTCTAACTGACAATGGTTAACAAATTTAACCTACGCTAAGCTTGCTAGCAGCTTGCCTGTTCGCCGCCAGCTTAGCCAACAGCGAGCGTCTCCTTTAAGTGACGCACAACATCACGGAAAGAGATCACGCCCTCAGGCCGATGATCATCATCCACCAACGGCAGATGGCGGAAGCCGTGAACGTGCATTTCGTGCAGCGCCTGGGCAATGGGCAGATTAGACTTGAGGGCAATGGGGTCTGGGGTCATGACGTCGGCGACAACGGCCGTATCCAAATCTTCCACCACTCCCACCACGCGATGCAGCACGTCATTTTCCGTCAGGATGCCCACCAGCTTGTCCTGGGCATCCGTTACCAGCAAACAGCCAATGCGATGCGTGTTCATCTGGCGTATCGCTTTGGCCAATGAAGCAGACGCATCAATTGTGATGGGTGCTTTGGGCGCCAACGCAGCAATCGTGTCTTCGATTAAGCGATCCTGCATTTCAGTGGTTGGTTCCCGCTCCTTGTCAAGCTCATCCACATACTCCTCATCCATCTCCAGCGACAGGCGGCCCGTTTGTTTGCTCTTAACCGGCGCTTTTTCCTGCGCCGTCACCGTCCACAAATCGGCCGATTCATACAGCGTGCGTAGATCACCAACGCCTTTGGTTTTTTGCGCAGTGGCAATCTGGTCCATCAATCCTTCGGAATAGGTGCGCTTTTGTACCCGGCGTATTACACCCATCGGGGCCGGGTATTCGGGAAATTCCATGCTGGATAAAATAAAGGCCAGCTGGGTCGATGTTTCATCGTGCACCAGCAAATCGTCTTCGCTGACGCCATTGCCCAACTGCACTACTTCGGGCTTAAAGCCGTTCAGGCGAATGCCTTTGTCCATATCCTTGCCAAAAATCATCGGCTTGCCGTGCTCCAGGTACAAAATGTTTTCATCGCGCACGCGTCGGTCGTCCAGCCCCTCCCACTCGGTGGGATTGAAAATGACGCAGTTCTGGTAAATTTCCACAAAGGAGACGCCTGTGTGCTGCGACGCTTGCAGCAGCACGTCGCCCAGGTGCTGGGTGTGAGCGTCAATGGAGCGGGCAATGAAGGTCGATTCGGCGGCCATCGCCAGGGCAATGGGATTCAGCGGCTGTTCCAGCGAGCCCATCGGCGACGATTTGGTTTTATGCCCCTGACGTGAGGTGGGTGAATATTGCCCTTTGGTCAGGCCATAGATGCGGTTATTGAACAATAGGATATTTAGATTCACGTTGCGCCGAATGGCATGGATGAGGTGGTTGCCACCGATGGAGAGTCCATCGCCATCCCCGGTGATAACCCAGACGCTGAGTTCCGGGTTGGCAATGGCCAGGCCGGTGGCCAGGGTGGGGGCACGGCCGTGAATGCTGTGAATGCCGTAAGTGTTCATATAATAAGGAAAGCGGCTGGAGCAGCCAATGCCGGAAATGAACACAATGTTTTCTTTGGGCACGCCGATGTCGGGCAGCGTTTTTTGCACAGAAGCCAAAATGGCGTAGTCGCCACAGCCGGGACACCAGCGCACGGTTTGGTCGGAAACAAAATCTTTGCGGTTTAAGGTTACGGGAATACTCATGTTGTTCTCCACATAGATTGGTCCAATCTTACAGATTGGACCAATCTGGAACTATCTTAGCCAAGCAACTGCTCAATTTTGTCGGTAATTTCGCTGATTTTAAACGGCCGCGCGTGCAGCTTGGGGAACGATTGGATGTTCAAAGCAAAACGGCCGCGCAGCAAAAAGGCCAATTGCCCGCCATTCAGCTCAGGTACGACGACTTGTTTGTAGTTACTTAGAATTTCACGCAGGTTACGCGGCAATGGATTGAGGTAACGCAGATGGACATGGGCCACGGAACGGCCGTTGCGCTGCGCCCTGGTCACGCCGGAACGAACCGCACCAAACGTACCGCCCCAGCTTAGCATCAGCAAATCACCTTCCTGCGGGCCAAACACCTCCTGCTCCGGCAAAAACTCCGCCAGCCGGGCAATCTTCTCCGCCCGGTCACTCACCATCCGTTGATGATGGATGGGGTCATAAGAGACGTTGCCGGTGATGGGTGCTTTGCTCAAACCACCGATGCGATGTTCCAATCCGGCCGTTCCCGGAATAGCCCAGGGCCGAGCCAGCGTTTCTTCGTCACGAACATACGGCAGGAACGGCTCTTCGCTGCCGTTGTCTCGCGCCGCCGGATGCTGCACGTAAATTGGCTTAATCTCATCCGGGTTGGGCACCAGCCACGGCTCTGAGCTGTTGGCCAGGAAGCCGTCAGACAAGATCAAGACTGGCGTGGTGGCGCGCATGGCCAGACGAGCGGCCTCCACAGCGATGTTAAAGCAGTCGGCCGGACTTTGCGGGGCGATGACCACAATGGGGCTTTCCCCGTTGCGGCCGAAAAGCGCCTGAAGCAAATCCGCCTGCTCTGTCTTGGTGGGCAGGCCGGTACTGGGGCCACCGCGCTGTACATTGACAATCACCATCGGCAGCTCCAGGGCAATGGCCAGTCCCATCCCCTCACTCTTGAGGGCGATGCCGGGGCCGCTGGTGCCGGTGACGGCAAATGCGCCGCCAAACGCTGCACCAATAATCGAGCCCATTGCCGCGATTTCATCTTCTGCCTGGAAAGTGCGCACGTCGAAGTGACGCAGCGGCGCCAGGGCGTGCAAGATGTCGCTGGCAGGGGTGATGGGATAGGTGCCGTAGAAAAGCGGTTTGCCCATTTTGTGTGCGGCCGTTACCAGCCCCATCGCCAACGCCTCATTCCCCGTCACCTTGCGGTAGGTGCCCGGTGGCAGCTCAGCGGGACGAACGCGGTAACGCTGCTGGAAAGTTCGGGTCGTATCACCGAAGAAATAGCCGGCCTGCAATGCTTTGGTATTGGCTTCGATGACGTCTGGCCGCTTGGAAAACTTCTTGCGCACCCACTCCAGTGTCGTTTCCATAGGCCGATCAAACATCCAAAAAACAATGCCCAGAGCAAAAAAGTTTTGCGAACGATCTTTTTCTTTGGTGGAGAGCGACTCAATGTCCTTGAGCGCCTCCCGGTTCATGGTAGTCAACGGCACTTCAATCACCTGATAACGGCTCAACGATTCATCTTCCAACGGGTTGTCTTCATAACCGGCCTTGCGAAGGTTGGTTTGGGTAAAGGCATCGGTATTGACGATGATGGTGCCGCCCACGTCCAGCTCTTTCAAGCTGGCTTTTAGCGCTGCGGGATTCATGGCCACCAGCACCTGGGGCGAATCGCCGGGCGTCAAAATGTCGCTGTTGGAAAAGTTCACCTGAAAGCCGCTGACGCCGGCCAGCGTGCCGGCCGGGGCGCGGATTTCGGCGGGAAAGTCAGGCATGGTGCTGATGTCGTTGCCAAAAACGGCCGAAGTATTGGTAAACTGGGTGCCGGTCAGCTGCATCCCATCCCCCGAATCCCCGGCAAAGCGGATGACAATCGAGTCTAATTCTTTAAATTCGGTTTCTTCACTCATGGTTTCTCCTAAATTCAGTAATCCGTAATCGGTGGTCGGTAATCGTTTTACTGATTACGGATAACCGATTACCGATAACGGTCACCCGCCTTCCTGCTTGCGCGGGAACTGGTCGGGGCGCGGCGGGCGGTTGAGTACCTCAACGGGATAACGGGCCGCCAAAAAGCTGATGACGGCCTGGTGGGTCATGCTGCCCATGATTTTGCCGGTTTCGTCAACCACCGGCAGGTTGCGGAACTTTTTGTCATCCATCAGCCACAGCGCTTCGGCGGCAGAAATGTCTGGGGTGACGGTGATGGGGTTGGCCGTCATGATTTCATCGACGGCGACGTTTAAATTTTCGGGCGCAGTGGCCACCTTGGTTAAAACATCTCGCTCGGTCAGAATGCCAACGAGATTGTTGGTTTCGGTCACGAGACAGACGTTGGTTTTGCTTTGTCGCATTTCGGCCAGCGCGGCGCGCACGGCCGTTCCCCCCGGCACCTGGCAAAACTTGGATAAATCGAGATGAGCCACGCGCTCATTCATTAACTCTTGTTTCAAACTCATCCGGTCTAACCTCCTGCTGGAGCCACCTTATGGCGCTCCAATTAAAAAGCTGCTTAAAATAACGTTATTGATTCTTGCTGTTGTTTGAACTCATCGCAGTTGCGGGGTGCGGCAGCAGATCGAAATGAGCTTTCAGTAAATCCAGACCTGCTGCAAAATCATCCTGCACAATTGCCTCAACGATTTTTTCATGATACGCCCACACTTCCAGCCAATATTCATAAGGTGAAAAGCGGGTTAGTTCGCTGGCTTCGTAGGCATCCCAGTAGGCGGCCAACATGCCTTTGACAAAAGGATTATCCAGGCGGCTAAAAATGGTGAGATGCAGCTGGCGATGTTCCTCGTTGGGCACGTGGATGGGATCACCCTTTAATTTGGCCCACGCCTTATTCACCAAAAGCTGTAAGAACTGCTTGTCTTCGGGGGTGAGTTCGCGGACGGCCGTCTCCCAAAAATCAATCTCAATCGCCTGGCGCAGCTCGCTAAACTGCTGGAACTGCGCTTCGCCCGTGCCCAGGCCAAACAACACGCCGGCCAGCACCGCCTGCGAAAAATCAAACGGCTCGCGCACAATGCCCACACGCGGCCGTACCGAAACCAATCCCAATCCGCGGGCAATTTCCAACTGCTCACGCAGCTTGCCCACGCTGACGCCAAGTTCTTGTCCAATCTGGTTGAGGGTGGGCAATCGCTCGCCGGGGGCCACCTGGCTCTCGACCAGGTAACGAAGAAAGGTGGAATCTAGCTTATTGAGGCGCATGGAAGTTTTGGGGTTGCAAGCAACCCGACCAAAAGCAGACCAAATTGTGCTTGTGTTTAGGGGAATAATCAAGTGTGGGAGGGGTGGGTAATCGCTGTCCCATCTAAATGATCCAATAAATCAAATTAATCAGATGTTTGAGCATCTTACCATATTGACCAGGGAATATCAATACCGAATCGACCGTAGTTTTGCTACACTCTCAACTTATAAGGTGCGACGCACTTGAGAAAGTGCTATTGGCACACACAGCCTTTGGAGTAGGTGCGTCGCGCCCGAAAAATTCGCCCTTAAAATTTTGATTTTTTAACATTCAACCGTACCGTTTGTGTTATACTTGTGCCGATGTGGGGCAATACAACAATTGCCGCTCGCTAAACTGAATTGATAGCCTTCCTCGCCGAAAAAATTTAAGGGAAATTGTCCACCATGTGTGAAAATCACAACCAGTTTGTTCATCTTCACTGCCACAGCGAATTTTCATTGCTCGATGGTCTCAGCCGGGTCAACGACCTGGTAGCACGAGCAGCGGAGCTTAACCAGCCCGCCATTGCCCTCACCGACCACGGCGCAATGTATGGCACGATGCCCTTTTATCGTGCCGCTAAATCGGCCGGCGTCAAACCCATCATCGGCATCGAAACCTACCTGGCACAGCGCACGATGGTGGACAAAGACCCTCAGCTGGACAAAACACGCTTCCACATGCTGCTGTTGGCGGAAAACCAGACCGGCTACCTGAACCTGCTGCAAATTGCCAGCGCCGCCCAGCTGGACGGTTACTATTATAAACCGCGCATCGACCGCGCCTTTATGGCCCGGCACAAAGACGGCCTCATCGCCACCACCGGCTGCATGGCTGCCGAAATTCCCCGTGCTCTGGGCGACCACAAGCCCAAGCTGGCCAAAAAGCTGATGGGTGAGTACCTGGACATTTTTGGCAAGAATCGGCTGTTCATTGAGCTGCAAGAACATTCCATTCCTGAACTGACCGAAATCAACCGGCAACTCATTGAGATGGCCCCCCACTTTGGCCTGGAAAACAACTTCCTGGCCACCAACGACGTGCATTACACCCTGGCCAGCGACGCCGATCCGCACGAAGTGCTGCTTTGCATCCAAACCGGCTCCACCGTAAATTCACCCAAGCTGACATTTTCCGACAAAGAATACTATGTCAAATCCCGCGATGAAATGTTCCAGCTTTTCCAGCGGAATGGGTATCAGGAAGATGTGATCCTCAATTCGCTCATGAACAGCCTGCGCATTGTGGAAATGTGTGACGTAAACCTGGACTCGAAGGGGTACCATCTGCCCGAATTTGATGTGCCCGCGGGACACGATCCCCATTCCTATTTGCGGCTGCTTTGTGAAAAAGGGCTTGTCTGGCGCTATGGGGCAGATCGGGCCGAAAATGATGCGGAACTACGCGCCCGGTTGGATCACGAGCTTAATATCATCAGCCGCATGGGCTTTGAGACGTACTTTTTGATCGTGTGGGATTTGTGCGAGTGGGCTGCTCGCAGCGACGAATGGTGGGAGCAACACCAGGACCCCTTCCCTTACGACAGCTACAGCGAGTGGAAAGAAAACGATATTTGGTGGAACGTGCGCGGCTCCGGGGCAGGTTCGGTGGTGGCGTTTACGCTGGGCATTACCAGCATCGATCCACTGGTAAACGGCCTCATTTTCGAGCGGTTTTTGAATCCGGGGCGTGTTTCCATGCCGGATATTGACCTGGATTATC
>CALBTC010000053.1 GCA_937967805.1 uncultured Anaerolineaceae bacterium | reverse complement strand
GCGTGGCGCTGCGTGAACGAATCGGTTACCTGCCTGGTGAACTGGCGCTGTACAAAAACATGAAGGCCAACCAGTTCTTCAAGATGTATGAATATTTGCGCAGTGAAAATGGCAGCAAAGGGTATTGGCAAGAGCTGGCTGAGCGGCTCGACCTGGATACCAGCCGCAAAATCGGCAACTTTTCGCGCGGCAACAAGCAAAAAGTGGGCATCGTGGCGGCGTTTATGAACCGGCCCGACCTGCTGATTTTGGACGAGCCCACCGGCGGTTTAGACCCGCTGGTGCAGCAAACGGTGCTGGAAATGGTGCGTGAGGCAAAGGCAGACGGCCGTACCATCTTTTTCTCCTCCCACATTTTGTCAGAAGTACAGGCCGTGTGCGACCGGGTGGGCATTATTCGTGACGGCCAGCTGGTGACCACGCAGCGCGTCGAAGAGATGGTAACGCAGCGGGTCAATCGCATTAACATGATTTTTGCCGATTTACCGCCGGCCGATGTCTTCAACATTGAAGGCGTGACCGAGCTGAACCGTTCGGATCGCAGCGTCATGCTGGAGGTCCAGGAAAATCTGCCGCAGGTGCTGGCAGCGGCCGCCGAGAATAACATTCAAGATATTGAAACAATTAACGTGAGTCTGGAGGAGATCTTCCTGACTTATTATGGCAAGGGGAACGGAGGCAATCATGCTTAGGTTACTGTGGCAAGAGTTACTTTTTCGGCGCAACGCCATTATTGGCTGGAGCCTGGGTTTGTGTTTTTTTCCGCTTGTCTACATTGCCATCTACCCGTCTGTGGCGGACGAAATGGCAGGATTGGCAGACCTGGAGATTTACCAGGCGATGGGCATGAGTCTGGGCACGTTTCCTGATTGGGTCGGTTCCATTCTGATCATTTTCATGCCGTTGATTGCCGCCATTTACGGCATTATTAATGGGACCGGTACGCTGGCAGGAGAGGAAGAAGACGGCCGTTTAGAAATGGTCGTCACGCTGCCCCTGCCCCGCTGGCAAATTATCACGGCTAAGGCGATTGCCTTTATCATTGCCTCACTCATCATGTTCTTGGTCGTCTCCACAGTCTCGCTGCTGGTCTTTCAATCCATTGAAAGCCAGATTGAGACGGAGCTGACGGGTGCGAATTTGTTTACGGCCGTCATGTCTGCCTGGCCACTGGTTTTTGCCGTGGGAATGCTCAGCCTGTTCCTGGCCGCCTTTTGCGCCAGCCGCCGCTTTGCCGCCATGATTGCCGCCGCCGTCCTGGTCATCAGCTACTTTGGCAATAACCTGGCCGCTTCTACCACCGCGTTGGAGCCGTTTGAGCCGTTGTTCCTGTTCACCTATTTAGATGCTTCGGGAACGGCCGTTATGGAAGGCCAGCAAGCGGGGGATATTGGCGTGTTGGTGGGCATTGGTCTGGTAAGCTTTGCCCTGGCCGTCTTCTTCTTCCAACGCCGCAACCTTACTGTGGGCGCCTGGCCCTGGCAGCGAGCCCATGTTTCGTAATCGGTAAACCGTTATCGGTAATCGGTGGCTGGCTTCTTCTAGCGGCTCACCGATTGCCGACTTACTGATTACCGATCACTGGCCTGGCTCGTGTGGCGCACGCCAGGTGGGGGATTTGTGGACGTGGACCACCTGCCAGCCGTCCTGATCCTTGATGAGGACGCGGCTTTCGTTGTGGCTGCGGTGCTGGATGCCCGCTTCGCCGGCAATGGTAAGCATGAAGGTGTAGGAGACAACGGCCGTAATCACCGACTGCCCCTCGCCATAAATCTGCACCCGTGGCTCCCATAAATCATAGCGAAAATCACGGTCGGTGCCGGCCCAGCTGTGGTCAATCATAAAAAAGTGGAAGTCCAATCCATCCTGGCGATGCGGCGTGACAAACCATTCATACAACGATAAATCTTCGGCCGTTGTTGCTTTGTAGGTTGCTACATCCTTGGTGAAGATACTTTGCAAATGACCGTGCAAAAAATCCCAAATTTCTTGTTCTAAAATAGCTCTCATCTGATCAGCTACTCAACCCGCTGCGGCCCGGATTTCATTTAAAATATTAGAGATTTCTTCTTTGGATTGAATATGCTTTGAAAGCACCTGTTCTGCCGTTTCCAGCACACGCTCAGAGTAAAGCTTAGATAAATCCTGGCGCAAACCTTGTCCAATATAAAATTTCAATAAGGCTTCCTCACTCATATCTTTTTGCGCGGCAATTCGCTTTAGAGAATCTATCACTTCGGTTGGAACAGAAATATTTACAGATTCCGTTTCTCTTTGTTTGAATTTCAAATCAAACTGTTCTTCATTAAGCTCGTTCATATTGCTTTCTTTCCTGACGCGTAGCAGGTCGCGCCGAAATTATTCTGGTCCGCTCACGGCGATCCACATACACTACCAACAAAATTCGCTGCGACAATGAATAGCCAAGCACAAACTCACGCTGCTCATCTCCTCGGATTGCATCACCAAATTGGTAAAACGGATCGAAAAACACTTCCGCCGCTTCTTCAAAAGAGACATTGTGTCTTTCAAGGTTCGCTTGCGCTTTTCTGGCATCCCATTCAAAAGCAGCACCTTGGAGGTAGTATACAACATCCATGCCTGAATTTTACCCCTGATCGAGGTGTTGCAAAGCTGTTTGTACACGCTCGTCGAAGGATTTGATGTCGCGGGGGATGTTTTGCAGGGCAGATTGGGCTTCTACAATGCTGAAGCCCAGCCCAGTGAGGAAGTCGATCACGTCGGCATCCACATCGCTGACCAGCGGCACGGCCGTACTCACCTGGGTCAAATCGAGCTTGTCGCGCAGTTGGAACATGATGCGTTCGGCCGTTTTCTTGCCGATGCCGGGGACGCGCTGGAGAACGGCCGTTTCCTCCCGCATAATGGCACTCTTCAGCATCTCCGGGCTCAACGTGGCCAAAATGGCAAGCCCCACCTTGGGGCCAACCCCGTTCACCCCTAGCAGCACCTCAAAAAGCTGTAAATCCTCTTCGGTCTCAAAGCCGTACAGCGACAGCTCCTGCTCCCGCACGATGAGATGCGTGTGCAGCCGCAGCGAGCGGCCCATGCCGCCGACATTTTCCAACACGGTGCGCGGCACAAACACCCGCACCCCCACGCCGCCCACGCCGATCACCAGGCTGCTTTCTTCAATTTTTAGAATGGTTCCGCTGAGAGAAGCTATCATAACGGGTATTATACATCGCAATTTGCCTGTGGGCGGCCACGTTTTCCAGGAACGCCTGGCGGGCCGCTTCGTCATCGATACGGGCAGCCTGGTCATGGAGAAGTTGGTAAGCGTCTTTGAGTACGGCCGTTGCCCGTTCATCCGCGTTGGCTTGCAGCACCTCATAACAAGTCAGGTAAACCAGGAAAGGCTGCACAACGCCCGTCAGATTATTGTCCTGCAAAAAGTCCCAAATCTCATCAACATAGACAAGCGCTTCCTCTACGCGTTCCTGCGCCAGCGCCAGGCGCGCCAGACCGGCCAGCGGCTCAAGCGCCCGGTTGGTCTGACCCAATTCGCGTCGCAACGCCAGCGCTTCTTCGTAAGTGGATATGGCCTCGTCTTCTTGCCCCAGGGCGGCCAGCGCCTGTCCCAGCCGCGTGAGCGCATCCCCCTGCTCTACCGCCGAACCCACTTCTCGGGAAAGCGCCAGGGATTCGCGGCAGAGTGCCGCCGCCGCCTCGTGCTCATCCAGCAGGTGCATAGCCAGCGCTACGTTGGCCAGGGCGTGGGCGGTAGCCTGCCGGTTGCCCGCTTCCTGGTGAGCAGCCACACACTGCCGGAAAAGTGTCCGGGCCTGTTCGTAATCCCCCTGGTTTAGGGCGATGTCACCCAGGCTGTTGCGCAGGATTGCGACTCCGTAACTGTCGCCCATATCTGCTTTGTAAGCAATCGATTCTTCAATCGCCCGGCGGGCCGCAGTGTACTCTCCCTGATCCAAGAAAATACGCCCTAGATTGCCCAACGCGGTGCTTTCAACGCGCCGGTTGCCCATCTGTCGCGCCATCTCGATAGCCTGTTCGAATTGACGGCGCGAAGTCGTGAAATCCCCTTCCAGGTAGGCAATGTTGCCCAGGTTGATGCGCATATGAATTTCCGAGGTGTGACGGCCGTATTCGCGAGCGGCGTCCAGCCCGGCCTTATAGTGACGGCGAGCAGCGTCGTAATCGCCCTGAAACATCAAGACGTGTCCCAGCGTGCGCAGGCTGTTGATGTGCACAAAGGGCTGCTTTTCCGCTTCTGCCAGTTGTAGAGCCTGCTCTAGCTGCACCTGGGCCGCCTCATATTCACATCTGCCCTCCAGCGCCCGACCAATTTCCAGACGGGAATGGGCTATGACGGTATCCAACCCTGCCTTAACCGCCAGTTCCAGCGCCGACTGTGCAATGGTGAGACCCCCGTCGTAGTCGGTGAGGATATAGGCGAAGCGGGCGCGTTGGTTCATCATGCGGGCACGGACGACGCGGTGCAATTCAGCGTCACCGGCACCAGTCGTTGCCAACTGCGCCAGGGCTGTATCCAAACGCTGGGCACCTTCTTGCAGCAGTCCGGCATGGATAAAGAAGGCTGCCATTGGCTCCAGGCTATCATTTAGCAGAGACAGATTATGAGAATCTACCGCCCACTCCCACGCCTGCCGGATATTAGGCAGATGGCGGCGCAGTTGGCGCAGGGCCGCCGGAGCAGCGGTGGTGTCCAGTTTCGCTTCCTGCTCCATTACTAAATAGAGATAGTGACGAATGTACCGTGGCCGCGCCTGCGCCATTTCCGTTGCAAACTGTTCTTGTTTATGGCCGGCGAATTGGCGTAAAAGCGGATGGAGCTCGTACCAGCCGTCCACGCTGCGGCGCAGGAGTGATTTATCAACGAGCGAGGCCAAGGCCAGGAGCGGCGTTTCAATTACCGTCACTGCCGCTTCCCGTGTGAATTGACCCTGGAAAACGGCCGCTACCGCCAGCACCGCCTGTTCCCGTCCTCCCAATAAGCGCCACGATTGCTCAAAAACGGCCTGCAGGCTGCGATGCCGGTCCGGTACATCTTGCCTCTGTGTTGTGAGAAAACCTAGATTGTCCTTCATGGCGCGGGCGATTTCGGCAACGGTGTATTGGCTCGTCCAGGTGGCCGCCAGCTCAATGCCCAACGGTAGACCATCCACCAGGCGGCAAATTTCGACAACGTGAGGCCAGTTGGCTTTCGTTAAGGTAAATCCGGCTGGTGCTCTTCCGGCACGCTCCACGAACAACTGCACACTTTCTGACTGAACGGCCGTGTCTGCCTCTCCATCCGTTTCTAATACCAGCCCCGGCAGATGGTAACTGTATTCAGCCTGCAAATTGAGCCGTTCGCGGGAAGTAACCAACAGCGTTACGGTAGTAGCGTGGCCGAGAATCTCAGTTAAGAAACCAACCCCCTCCAGCAAATGCTCAAAGTTGTCCAGCACCAGCAGCAGCTCTTTATCGCGCAAATAGCGCAGTAGCTGCGTTTGCAGTGAGGCCTCCCCCTGGAAGGTGAAGTCGAGGGCGCCGGCAATGGCCGTTGCCAGGGCAACCTCAATAGCAGCAGCCAGATCGTCTGTTTCTGGATTCGGCCGTTCCACACCGACCAGGGGTACAAACCAAACGCCTTCAGGAAAGTAGGGTTGCATTTGCCCGGCCAGCGCCAGCGCCAGGCGCGTTTTTCCCACGCCGCCTGCACCAACCAGCGTCACCAGCCGGTATGCCGGATCGAGCAGCAGCCGCCGCACTTCCATTAGCTCCGTTCGCCGGCCGATAAAGGGCGTTGTCTGAGGCGGTAAGTTATGGGTCATCCTCGCCGGAACAGTGGACTGTTGCCCAATTGTTTCTAACTGCTCTAGCTCCCCGGCTTCGATTTGCCCGGCGAGGGCCACCGTCTCCGTCGTCGGCTCTACCCCCAACTCTTCGGCCAGCACCCGGCGGCAGGCGTCATATTGTGTCAACGCCTCTCCCGGCTGCCCGGCCAGCGCCAATGCCTGCATCAACTGCCGGTGGGCCTCCTCGTTCCAGGGTGCCAACGAAAGCTGCTGCCGGGCGTATTCCTGCGCCTGCGCGGTGTCGCCTCCCGCCAGGTGATGTTGAGCCAAAGTCTGCAAGGCAGCCAGGGCACGCTGGTGATACTTTTCTTGGAGCACCAGACGCCATTCATCAAAGGATGGGGCATCGGCCAGGGTTAATCCGGCCAGGAAATCGCCCGTGTAAAGGGCCACAGCCTGGGCCAGACGTGGAATACAGACCAGGCAGTGGGTCAGGTCCTGATGGGGATGGGTGTCGCAGGCGTCTAGCCAGGCGTCGAAACGGGCTACGTCGAGCCGGCAGTCAGGATTGTCGCGGTGGAGTTGCGCACTGTGGCGTGTTACCTCCAGCAGCGGCAGCTTGTTATCTTCGTCCAGTACGGGCTCCAGCACCTGGCGCAGGTTAGAAAGCGCCATGCGCAAACTGGCGCGGGCGGCGCTGTCGTCGCTAGCCGGCCAGAAACGGACCGCCAGCGATTCGCGCCGGTGGGCGCGGCCGGGCTCCATTGCCAGGTAAGCCAGCAAGGCACGCACCTTGTCGGAGCGGAAGTTAGAAGCCGGCCTGCCGTCTATTTCTACTTGAAATGAGCCGAATAGGCGGAGTTGCAAACGAGCCATTGTGACGATCATTATACCAGAGGTCGGCTGCTCTCGTTACGTTTTCGTTACGGCCGTTTCCTATCCTCAAAGCGTAAACAATTATCAACCCGAACAAAAGGAGGTTTTTTTTATGTCCTACACAACTTTCGTTAGTGAACCGGAACGAGCTTATAAGGAATAGGATGCCAGAGAAAAGGCTTTACCAGGCATTCTTGCTGCGCCTGTGGCGGGAAACGGCCGACGCCCCTTGGCGCGTTCTGTTAGAGACGGCGGCAACCGGCAAGCGGCGCGGCTTTGCCAGTGTAGAAAGCCTGTTTAGCTACCTGGATCACATCACCTACCCAGGCAAGGAGGCAGCGATGGCTGAACATCCCAATGTAGCTCTAATAAGGAAAGGGATTGACGCGTTTAATCAAGGAAATCCGGGCGCCCTGATGGCACTGATTGCCGACGACGCCGTCTTCTACGTCCCCGGCAGTAGCCCGATTGCCGGCGAGTACCGGGGCAAGGAAGCGATTGGCGGCTTTTTCCGACACATGGGCCAACTCAGCGGCGGCTCACAGCGGATTGACCTGAAGGCGCTGCTTAGCGGCGGCGACGAACACGTTGTGGCTGTCTGGACGGCATACGGCCGTCGCCAGGGTCTGGAGTACAAAGGCATGGCCGGCTGGATTTTCCGCGTGCGCGACGGGCAGATCGTGGAAGGACGCAATCTACAGGAAGACCAGGACGCAATTGATGCATTTTGGTCGGCATAGGCAAAGGAGAGCATCATGTTTACATTTACCGTTTGCGAAAGCACAACAATCAATCGACCCATCGAAGAGGTCTTCGCCTTTATCAGTGACAGCCGAAAGGACGTGCAATGGTGCCCGGCAGTGAAAAAGATGGAGCAGATTGCCGGCAGTGGGCCAGGCGTGGGCGCCAGGTACCGCATGTTCCACACCCCCGGCGGCATGAAGTTCGACGCCAGCGTAGAAGTTGTGGCCTATGAGCCGCCTCGCCTCCTTAAATGGGTGATGACCGACAGTGGTCACACGCTTCACGGTACGTACGAACTGGAGCCGGTCAACGGCGCCACGCGTCTGACGCAGACCAGCCAGATCACCTTTGAGCGCTGGCTGCGCATCCCCGGACTGTTCTTAAAGCGCTCTATTGCCAAAGAAGTACAGCACGAGCTGCGTAAGCAGTTTGCAAACTTAAAGCAAATTCTGGAGTCAGAACCCGTGAGGGAGGCAGTAATATAAACGCTGCGCTCGCCAGAGAGAAATGTAACGTAAAGGATGTCATGAACATACAAAAATTTGCTGCAATCGTGCTTATCGTTGGATCGATCCTTTTCCAAGTAGCCGCTTTTTCGCCAATTTCCCTAGCATTTTTCACTGAACGCAATGTTGCCAGGCGGATGGAAATCGTTCTCAATGACCAGAGAGCCTGGACGGTCAGTCAGATCTTTTTTGCCTTAGGTGCCATCGTCACAGCCGTCGGGATTGGCCTGGCTGCCTATTACTTGCGGAAACTGCCTGGTTCAGGGCTGGCTTACCTGGGTTCAGCAGCCATTCTCATCGGCGCAGCCCTTTGGGCATGGCACGTTTTTCTACGGGCGGTGGATGCGACAGCTTTCGTTGAGGGTTTGCTGCCCGCCTGGCCTTTCATCGTTTATACCTTCTTGACCCAGGCTGGATTAGCTGCTGTCGGATTTATGCTGCTGCGTTCAGAAATGCCAGGCTGGATCGGCTGGACGGTCATCGGCGGGGTGGTTTTGCTGTTCTTACTTTACCTGCTCTTGAAGGATGTGCCGCCATTTCTCTATTACATTCTCACGTTCCTGATGGGACTCGCAATGATTCGTTCGGGTTGATCAAAGGTTCAAACTAAATTAATTAAACTTACTTACACTTGGAGGAAATTCACATGTATCGTTATTGTAAACAGCTTATTGTCCTTATTTTGATGTTGTTGCTGGCCCTGGCGCTGAGCGCCTGCCAACAGCAGCCGGAGATTCACGAAGCCACGTTTGTGGCTACTGAGTACACTTTTGAAGGGCCAGACACGCTGCCCGCCGGCTGGAACCGCATTACCCTGCAAAACGACGGGACGGAACTGCACCACGGCCAGCTCCTTAAACTACCGTCGGACAAAACAATGGACGATCTGATTGCCGCCATGCAGGAGAATCCGGATCATCCACCCAAGTGGCTCTCTTACGATGGGGGTCCCGGTGTTTTTGTTCCCGGCGAGAGCGGCGCGGCCACGGTGAAGCTGGAGGAAGGCAACTATGTGTTCGTCTGCGTCATACCTGATGCGGAAGGCGTACCCCATGCGGCCCACGGCATGATGAAACCGGTAACGGTTACGGCCGTTGACAACCCCATCGCCGAGGAACCGGTAGAAGCTGACTTGACCATGACGTTGGCAGATTATAACTTCACGCTCTCAGAACCGATCACGTCCGGCAGCCATACTATTCGCGTTGAGAATGCCGGCTCCGAAGCACATGAAGTGGCCGTCGTCAAACTGGCCCCCGGCGCCACAGTCCAGGATTTCATGGCTGCCTTCGCGCCAGATGCCCCGCCTGGACCGCCCCCTGGCCAACCCATCGGCGGCTTGCAGGTGATTGATCCCGGCGAAACGGGTTACTTCACGGCCGAATTCGAGTCCGGCGAGACCTACGCCCTGATCTGTTTCCACCCGGCTGAAGACAGCGGCGTGCCCCATGCAGCTATGGGCATGGTGCAAGAGTTTACCGTGAATTAAAGGGTTGGGATGGTCTGTGGATGGCAATCTGGATGCAGCTGACGAAGTTCTGGCTGAAGATTACGTCATTTGGGCGCGTTGCAGGCGTCATAAAGTGCCGAATCTTCTCTAACGACCCACAAAAAAAGCGTGCCTCAGTGGCACGCTTTTTTGCCGCTAACTTGTTGTTGCGCCTTAGTCATAAAGTGATTCAAACCGCTGGTAATGGTAATGGGTGATGGCCACCGCCAGGCCATCGGCGGCGTCATCGGGGCGGGGCGTTTCTTCCAGGGCGAGCAAATTGCGCACCATGAGCTGCACCTGGGCCTTGTCTGCCTTGCCGTAGCCGGTAACCGCATCTTTAATTTTGGGTGGCGAATATTCACCAATGGGCAGCCCGGCGTTGGCCACCGTCAGCAGCAGCACGCCGCGCGCCTGCCCTACGGTGATAGCCGTGGTCACATTGCGGCCAAAAAAGACCTCTTCAATGCCCACGCTGTCCGGCTGGTATTCGTCGATTAACTGCTGTAATTCCTGCTCGATTTGCTGCAAACGCCGGGGCATTTCCATTCTGGCCGAGGTTTTGATGACGCCGTAGGTGACGGCCGTAAATTCCCCCTCTGCCACATCCACAATGCCATACCCGGTGGTCGCCGTGCCGGGGTCCAATCCCAAAATACGCACTAAGCTGCTTCCATCGCCGCGATGGCTGCATCGCTAATTTCCAGCGTAGAGTAGACATTTTGCACATCATCCAGGTCTTCAATAATTTCGATGACCCTCATCACCTGGAGGGCCTCAGCCTGGGTCAGCTCGATGGGGTTGTTCGGCTCGTACACCATGCTGGCTTCTTCCACCTCCATGCCCGCATCTTTAATTGCTTCGCGCACCGCCTGGAAGTTTTCCAGTTCCGTATACACTTCGGCTACCTCGTCGTCAAACTGAATATCTTCAGCACCGGCATCGGCCGCCACCAGGAACAGCTCATCCTGATCAACGTTGCCGTCTACGGCAATGTACCCTTTGCGGGTAAATTGCCAGGAAACAGCACCACCTTCGGCCATGTTGCCCCCATTTTTATTTAAGGCATGGCGCAAATCTGCTACAGCACGGTTTTTGTTGTCGGTCACCACTTCAACCAACAGGCCAATGCCGTTGGGCGCGTACGCTTCATACATCAGCTCAAATAGCTCGGCGCCTTCCAGTTCACCGGTGCCTCGCTTAATGGCCCGCTCGATGTTGTCTTTGGGCATGTTGGCCGCTTTAGCTTTGTCAATAGCCAATGCCAGCCGGGTGTTAAAACCAGGATCGCCGCCGCCTTCACGAGCCGCAATGGTTAACTCTTTGGTAAGCTGCGTAAAAATCTTGCCGCGCTTTTTGTCGGTAGCCGCCTTTTTATGTTTGATGGTGGACCACTTAGAATGTCCAGACATAGTTTCTCTCCAACTTTATACGAAAAGTTTATCCATTAATTGGGATTTTGAAGACGTATTATAACACAGTCACCAGGAGGGATGATAGCAGGAAAATGAACGGTTAATCCCCGGCTAAAACAGCTTGTACGGCCGTAACCAACACCTCATGTTCCGTCTGGTGCATCCGCGCTTCCAGGTCGGCCAGGCTGTCTGTGGGCAGGATGGGCACCTCAGTCTGGGCAATCACCGGACCGGCGTCTACTTCGGGAATCGTAAAGTGAACCATGCAGCCGGTGTGCTCAATTTCGCCGCGCTGGTATGCTTCGTAAGCGCGCTGGATGGCGTGGGTGCCGGCAAACTGCCCCGGCAAGGCGGGATGCAAATTGATGACCTTCTTGGGAAAATGATCCAAAAACGCAGCGGTGAGAATGTGCATCCAGCCGGCCAGAATGATGAGATCGGGTTGGTACGGCCGTATCAACTCCGCCAGATCTGCATCATACGCTTCCCGCGATTTTCCTGCCTCCCGATATGGCTTAAAGGGAAAATAGGCCGTCGGCACACCCGCATTTTTGGCACGCACCAGCCCATAGGCATCTTTACAATTGGAAACGACAAGAGTGGGAACGGCCAATATCCGCCCATCGGCCACCGCATCCAAAATCGCCTGCAAATTGCTGCCAGACCCAGAAATCAAGATAACTAACCGGGGAGGTTTCATTCAAATATCTCCAAAACAAGGAACACAAAGTTTCACAGAGAAGCCACAGAGTTACACAGAGAAAAGAGAGAAAAATCTGCGTTCATTTGCACCCTATAATACAAAGTTAACGCAGTAGATAACGCATGCGATTTCCCA
>CALBTC010000052.1 GCA_937967805.1 uncultured Anaerolineaceae bacterium | reverse complement strand
ATGAAGCAGCTCATCGCCAACCGCCGCCGCTTTGAGATGGTGATCATCGATCCGCCAGCCTTTGCCAAGCGCAAAGAGGAGATGGAGCGGGCGTTGACGGCATACGGCCGTCTCGTGCGCCTGGGCCTTCATTTGTTGCGGCCGGGGGGAATCTTGGTGATGTCGTCCTGCTCCAGCCGGGTGAGTGCCGAGGCATTTTTTGTGCTGGTGCATAAAACGGCGGCGGGGGTGGGACGGCCGTTGCAAGAAATCGAGCGCACCGGCCACGCCCTGGATCATCCCATCACCTTTGCCGAAGGCGCTTATTTGAAGTGCCTCTTTGCGGTAGCCCAATAGAGTCTGTTTTTGGAATTGACAGTTGGCCCAGGTGACTGTTACCTTATAAAAATTACACCAATGCCAGCCGTTTTTCGATCTCGGTTTCCAGCAGGTCAATCATCTGGCCGACCATGCTGTGGTCAAAGGCAAACTGGACATTGGCGGTCTGATATAGAGCCGGCAGCGGTTTCGTGCCGCCCAACGCCAGAGCCCGCCGGTAATCTTGCACCGCCTGGGCCTGATTCTGCATGGCGGTGCGCCAGATTTGCAGCGCGCCCAGCTGGGCCAGGCCGTACTCAATGTAGTAAAACGGGGCGCGGAAAATGTGCTGCTTACGGTGCCAGCCAGTGACCAACACATCTTCAAAACCGCTGAAATCAATCTGCGGCAGGTAAATTTGCCACAGTTCCTGCCACTTGGCGTCGCATTTGGCGGCATCTACCGCTTCATCAATGTGCAGGTAAGCCCAATGCTGGAAGGCGTCGACCACGGCCATGTACGGCCAGAAGAGGATGATTTTTTCCAGATGGCCAACAAACCAGCCGGCGGCTTCTTCTTCTGTAAAAAATCCGTTCTTGTCTTTGGTGATGTAGGGGGCGGTAAGCAGTTCCATAGCCATTGAGGCCACTTCATTAAATTCCATGGGGGAGGCTTTTTGCGGCTGGTAAGCCAGCTTGTTGCGCTCGAAGTTGTGGAAAGCGTGGCCCGCTTCGTGGAACAGGGTGCGGATGTCGGCTCCGGTGCCGGTGCTGTTCATGAAAATAAACGGCCGTTGCGAAGCCGGGTAGTTGGCGCAGTAGGCACCGGGCGCTTTGCCCTTGCGGTTGGGCATGTCCAGCAGTGATTCCTGGCGCATGGTGTCGAAGTAGCTTCCCAGAACCGGGTCTACCTGGTGGAATATAGTGGCGGCGGTTTGGGCGAGTTCAGCGGTGTTGGTAAACGGCCGTACCACCGGCAGCTCAAACGGAAACACGTCGGCGCGCACATCCCAGGGGCGCAGCGACTCTACGCTCAACTTTCGCCGGTAGCGAGCATACACTTTGTCGGCGGCGGGTACGACAACGTCGGCAATGGCTTGGTGGAAAGTGGCAGCATCGTCCGGCGTGTAGTCAAATCGCTTCTTTTGCTGCCAGGTGTAGGCACGAAAGTTAGGAAAACCGGCGTTTTGGGCAATTTGCTGCCTCTGGGGCAGCAGTTCGGCCCACAGCTCATTCAGTGCCTCCCGGTCTTCCAGACGGCGTTCGGCCATGAGCCGCCAGCCGCGCTCACGCAACTCGCGGTCCGGATCTTCCAGTTTCGTTGCCAGCTGCGTCAGAGTAACTTCTTCACCTTCCCACTCCACCGTCTGTGTGCCGATGATCCGATTATAAACCTGGCCTTGCTTCACTTGCTCGCTAAGAAGCGGGATGTTTGCCTCGGTGAACAGCTCAGCATCGACCTTCATGTTGCGCAGCGGAATTTCCAGACCCTCTGGTTTCAGCCCACTGGCCAACAGGCGGGCTTCCAGCTTGTTTTCGGCAACTTCCACGTGAGGATAGATTTCATCAAGATACTGGTTCATGGCGGCTTCGGCGGTGGCATCGTTGGTGTCTTGGGTGGTGGCCACGCGCAGCCGGGCGGCTTTTTCGGTCAGCAGTTCACCGAGCCGGCTCCAGTCGGCCAACCATTGGCGGATTGTTTCCTGGGTTAACGGCCGTTTCTGCAAATCTGCATAAAATGGCGCTATTTGTTCCCAGTTCCAGCTTTTGAACGCGTCGATATCAGTGGGCAATTGGTCAAACATAGTACCTCCAAACGGCTTATCGATTCCGGACGTTTAACTGTAATCAACCATTTAAATAAATTCAAATGATGGGGATGATATGAAGAAATAGCGGGGTTGTCAAGGATTTTATGAATTTTCGGGGAGGGCTTCGCCCCAGCGACTTGCTTGTGTTTCTCCTGTTTTAGCGCAGAGATACAGAGGCGCAGAGAATTTCAGGCGGTGTCGGGTTGGGTTTGATTGGGCTGCCACAGGCGGAACGGCCGTCCCGCCCGGCTCATCCTTTGCACCAGATTGGCCACGCGCAGGCCGCCCAAAGTCACGCCGGCGGTGGATTGGCCGGGGAAGATCGAATCGCCGACCAGCCACACGTTTTCGATGCCGGTGGATGGTCCGCGCGCCTGCAAGAGTGATTTTTGCGGAAAACCGCCGACCATGCCGGACGGCCGTCTTGTATAAAATTCAAACGTCACCGGGGTACCGGGCAGCATGAGTTCAACGGCCGAGCGCAGGCCGGGCAGGGCGAATTCGGCCGCGTTGAGCAGGCGTTCTGTGTATTCGTTACGGCGGGTGTGGTAGGCGGCCTTGTCACCGTGCCGCAGTTGCCACCAGGGGAAAATCTCCGTGTGGGTAGAAAGCGTCAGGGCACGGTGGCCCGCCGGCGCGCGGCTGGCGTCTGCGGGGTCAGACATGGAAATAAAAACGGAATTGCCTTCACCCAACGGCCGTTTTTCATCCACAATCACCTGATGGTGCCCCGCGTTGGTTTGGGGCAGCCTGGCGGCATCAACCCCCAGGTAAAGCGTAAAGGCGCCCCAGGTGGCTTCGCGCCGGCGCACTTCGCGGGCCAGCTGCGGCGGGGCGTCTTCGCCCAGCAAGTCGCGCAGCGCCCAGGGAGTGAGATTGGCCACGATGTTGTCTGCTTCCAAATGGAGGCCTTTGTTGGTGTGAACGGCAGCGGCACGGCCGTTTTCCATCTCGATTTGCGTCACCTGCTGGCGAAACAGCACATCCCCGCCGTTTTGCCGAATCCAGTTCACCAACGTATCGGCCAGTGCGCCAATACCACCCTTCACGTGGTTGACGCCGCGGCGGGGTAGGTCCAGCGCGGCGCTGCCATAGAGGGCGTTGGCCTGCTGACTGGTGGTTTGGGCCGAGATCAGCAGTTGGGCATCCAAAAAGGCGCGAACCATCGGATCGCCGTCCGGGGCCAGGCTGCCGACGGTGCGCAGCAGGTAGGGCAGAGCACGCAGGGTTGACGGTCGCACGGCGCGGGCCAGTGTGTAAACGTCGTGTAGCGATTCTGGTGGCCAGGGAAACGGCCGTGACGACACGTCCCAGGCAATGCCGGCCAGCAACTCCAGCTTTTGCCAGAACGGCTCGGTGCCGGGGAAGGCATCTTGACGTTCGGCCTGCCACTGCGCATGATCGGTCCATTGGGTGACGGTACGGCCGTCTGGCAAATGCACCACCCACGCCGGATCAACCGGATGCACTGGCCAGGTTAGCCCCAGCGCCTCCGCCACGCGGGCGTGCGGACCACCGGGCGCAAAGCCACCGGCCAGCGTCGCCCCGGCATCAAAGCGGTACTTCTTGTGGTAAAAGGTGCCGGCGCTGCCGCCGGGATACACATGCGCTTCCAAAACGGTGACTTGATGTCCGGCTTTGAGCAGCAGGGCCCCGGTGGTCAATCCGCCAATGCCTGCGCCGATGATGAGGGTGTGTGGTGTTGTGTTCATAAGTTCAATCACTTGCTTTTGGGAACCAGGGGAAAAAAGCATTCGTGTTTTCCACGTATTCTTCGTAGCCTGGCTTGCTCTTCTTCAAATCTTTTTCCAGCAGGGCCACCCCAGAGATGCGAATGATGAGAACGGTCATCAATACGGCACCGAGAGCGGGCAGAATGGAGCCGGCCGCCAGCGAAAAGAGGCCAAAGCTCCACCAAACGGCCGAATCGCCAAAATAATTCGGATGCCGCGTGTAGCGCCAGAAGCCGGTGGTGAGCAGCTTGCCTTTGTTGGCCGGATCGGCTTTAAAACGAGCCAGGTGGTAATCGCCACCGGCTTCAAAGGCAAATCCGATGAGGAAAACGGCCGTGGCCACAAAATCCAGCCAGTTCAGTGCGCCGCCCTGGATTTGCGCCCCCAGCAGCGGTGTAGAGACCAGCAGCATCAGCACCCCTTGCAGCAAGAAGACCTGGAAAAAGCTAAACCACCAGTATCGTTCCGGCCCATATTTTTGGCGAAACTGCTGGTACCGTTTATCTTCCCCTTCGCCCCAGTTGCGCCACAGCAGATAAATGGAAAGCCGCAGCCCCCAAATGGTGGCCAGGACGGTAACCAGCAGCTTGCGTGTGTCAGCGCCGGCATCTGTTTGGCTAAAGTAAAACCAGGCCAGGATAACAAAGCCACTGCCCCAAAACGGATCGACGATGCTGGCGTCTTTCAGGTAAACGCTGAGCAGCCAGAGCAGCGTCATGGCGACCATGATGACGAGGAAGCCGCTGCCCCAAATGGTTAAAAATGACATGATAATTCCTTATAAAGATTGGCGCGGAGGCGCAGAGAAAAGAGCCTCTGGGCACCAAAGCTAGTTGGGTGATTCTTGGTTTTTTGTTAGCAAAGTAGATTTTTCTCTTTGTTGCTGACGCACGTACCAGCGGGTGAGCCATTTGCGGGCGGTGAACAGGGCGTACAGTCCGGTTTTGTTGAACAGCAGGCGGGTGAACAGGCCATGCAGTCCTGGTTTGTGGCTGTATTCGATCTGCTCGTGGACCTGGGTGGTTTGGGGAGATACGGCCGTAAACCGGTGCGTATGCTGCCATTGCTTGAGCGGTCCTTTTTTCTGCGTGTCAGTGAAGCCGTTGACCGAAACGTTGGAATGAACAGCCAGCCAGCGCAGCGGCAGCGGGCCAAACCAGAGCGTGAATTCGGCCTCGGAGCCTTCGCCCAGCGGTTCAAAGTGGTGAATCTGCACAAAGATGGGCGGCGGCGACAGCTTTTTAAGGATGCGGGTGTCGTGGTGGAAATTGGCAACGGCCGCGACCGGTGCATCCACAGTGAATTCGAAATTAAATGTTGGCATTGCTTATCTCAAATGTAATTGGGTAATTCAATTACCCAATTACCCAGTTACTCAGTTACGTTACTTAAACTAAATCCAACTGCCCGCTGTGCCCTTCATCATACGCGGAGAGGATGCGTTTGGCGACTTTTTCCGGCGGGGCGGCGTCTTTGGGCAGGTTAAGTGGCACCTTGTCCCAGAATGGCGTGGCTACGGCACCGGGGCGCACGAGCGTGATTTTCTTACCGTGCCGCTCTTTTTGCAATGAAGCGACAAACGCCTCCAATCCAGCTTTCGCCGCCACGTAGGC
>CALBTC010000051.1 GCA_937967805.1 uncultured Anaerolineaceae bacterium | reverse complement strand
CAGTTTCAATTGACACCCGATATCCAGCTGGCTGCCGTTGAGGTCACCACCCACCACAATCCCGATGGCCTGGTCACCGTCCAGGTCAACGGCGAGATTACGCAGAGTGTAGACAGCCTGGATCACATCATGCTGTCTTTATCTTCGGCGGCTGAACAAACCCAAAGCACGAATCTGGATCACCTGCACGGCCGCTGGTCGGCCGACTTCCTGGTAACGGATTCGTTTTTGGGCGCGGATGTTTTTGCCCAATTCCGCGCTGTACCCTCGGGCGAGCTGCAGACAGTCCACCTGGGTTACCTACCCGCCCTGGCGGCACAGCTTCAAGTCTCCCCGGCGCAGGCTTACTGGCAGCCCGAGACCAGGCAAGCCGTGCTGGCCCTGCAGGTGGTTAACACTGGCCCGGCCGCTGTCCGGCTCGACCCCTCGTTTTTCACCCTCAAAGGAGGTGATGCCTATCTAGCAGAGATTACTTTCCAGCCAATCTTACCCATTTTATTAGGCAGTCAGGAGGAGATTTCCCTGGAACTCTCCTTCCTGTTGCCGGGTGACGGCCTTAACCACAAGGCAGAGGCTGTCATCCTTACGGCCGGGGATGGCCGTTGGGAGATAACGGTCATCCCCGCCACCACCCCTTAATAATGCTTTACTGACCCGATAAATCCTTTCTAAACCAGCAGCTGGTTCCAACGATTTTACTTTTGCTGAAGATAGTTTCGGGTCAGTCAATAAGGAGGCTATACCAAATGTTACCGTTCAAAGCTGGCGAGAAAACAAATCCTGTTTCTCGACCGACATTCAAATTCACTCATCCTGGCAAACGGCTTGTTTTTCGCCTGCTGCCTCTGTTGTTACTGGCGCTTTTCCTGACCGCCTGTGATGCCGACAACCCGGTTATCCCGCCTGAAATCTGCGATGCATACGCGGATTCCTTGTATACGATTCAGATCATTGGCGGGGCGGCCGTTGTGCTTGGCCTGGCGCTGCTGGCGTTTAAGAAAGCATTGGCCAGTATCTTCCCTTCTCAAGGAGCCCAGACCGGGGCCATCGCTCTGACGGTGGGGATGGGTGTCTTTCTCCTCACTTTCGCGACCGATTGGGGCACAACCATGCTGTCCATTTTTGGTCTGCCGGACCTGTACACACTCTGTGGGTTAGGGTAAGCGAACGCATCTTTCCTAATGGATGGTCCTTTGTCTAATAGCTTAGGGACATCCATTGGGAGATGGGTGAATCAGATGTTGAGAGTCAAACAGTATAAAACAGAATTTGTGACGCAGGCAGAAGCCACCATCCTGCCGCGGGTAACGATGATCCAGTTCATGCTGGTCATTGTCTGTGCCGTCTTTTTCTTTGGTGCCCTGAACATACCCGTCTGGCTCAGCCCGCTGCCGCTGGTAATCGGTTACGTCGCCGGCTACCGGCATAACGGTGAGCTGGTCATCAAGCGAGTGCAGGCCTATGTCGCCATCTTTTTGCGGGGGCAGCTGGGGCGACCGCGCCGGCTGAACCTACAGCACCAGTGGGACAGTCATGAGGTGAAGGCTTTACGTCAGGAAGGGCGTTGAAGGGAGTGGCAAGTTGCAGGTGAGGATACCCCGCGGTCACTTGCAACCTGCCACCGGCTAAGCAAATCACAGAAAAACTTTTGCGATTGAAAACAAGGTTTCTTGTGATTTGCTCAAGTAATCGGCCAAATGGCCTTGGATTTTTCTGCAAAAACTTTTGCCGATTACCAACACACAAGGATGAACCATGCAATTATTTCAGGTATCTCTACCAAACTTTAACCAGTTGAGCCAGCAGGATCAGGCGCTCATCATCGACAATATGAACTCCCTGTTTCACGGGCCTATCCAGCATTGCCGTTTTATCACCTTCGTCACGCCGGCTAATTTGGGCCACCTGGAGCGGGAACGGCGGCGACTGGCCCTGAGCGTGCCAGATGAGTGGCGGCGGCGCGGCCTGATGGAAGAGGTGCGGCTCATCGACCAGGTCAGCAGCGGTGAGGAGATGCGCCACGCCCGCCATTACCTGATTGACTTCGACGATACCGTGGGTGCCAGTGACCTGGCTTACTGGCGGGTCCGGGCTACCCACCAGGCCAAACTGCGGCTCCCCATAGACGGGGAATATGCCGAAACACCAGATCATATGATTCCCATCATTGACACCGCCGGCGGCCGCTTCGAGGTAGACAATACCCGCTACAAATATGCCATTATGGCCTCATACGCCCTGCGCGGCGGTTGGGATTGGCACCACCCACTGGTGCAGTTCATTACCGACGCCACCGGACCCATGATCCTCTGCATTGATGCCCGGAAGATTCACCCGGAACGCGTGGCCGGGGCCGTCGAATTTTGGGAAGGGATGCGCCTGAACGGCCATGACCGTACGGCTGCCACGCGGCGGATAGAGTCCCTGGAGGCAGCGGAAGGGCTGCGCGATGAATCGTTATTCCATGTGCGGGTCCTTTTCATGCTCCTGGATAAAAATACCCGGAATCTGCTGCAGCGGGTCAAAAGCCTGCGCCGCATCTGTACCCCCTCGATGAGTGTGGACCCGCTGCACGGCTACCAGCGCGCGGCCAGCGCCATGTTTGGCCCCCAGAAGCAGCGTGGAGGGCAACCGGCCAGCTCTCGGAGGGCCGCGTAACAAACGAAAAAAGAAGGCACCAGACGGTCGACCTACGCACGGAGACAAC
>CALBTC010000050.1 GCA_937967805.1 uncultured Anaerolineaceae bacterium | reverse complement strand
ACAATCACCCGCGTGGCCGGGTCCTGGCCCAGCAGCTGCACCGCTTGCAGCGCGGTGATCGCCCCCACCTCGGCCTTCAAATCGCGCCCACCGGTGCCGATGGCCTGGGACACGCCGCTGCCCAAATTGTGAATCTCGCTGCTGACCGCCTGCAAGCCGGTGCCGGAGGCCGCCACCAGCCCGATACGGCCGCGCCGCACCCGGTTGGCAAACCCCAGCCCCACGCCGTTAACAATGGCCGTGCCGCAATCTGGCCCCATGAGCAGCAGACCGGCGGCTTGCGCTTTTTGCTTCAGGCGCACCTCGTCGGTTAGGGGGACGTTGTCGCTGTAGAGGAAGACGTGTTTTCCCAGGTCCAATGCTTCTTCGGCAACGGCCGTCGCATAACGCCCCGGCACGGAGATGAGCACCCAATCGGCTTCGGGCAGGAGTTTGGCAGCGGCGGCCAGGCTGTGCGGACGGTATTCGCTGCCGCCAGACGTCTTGCGGCGGGTGAGCAGTTCGTCTACCTGGTTGATGGCTTCGGTGACGGCCGTATCCGTCTCCCCCTTCACCACAATCAGCAAATCATCTGCCTTGGCACTGACGTCAGCGGGCAGTAAATCGCCGGCGGCTAACAGTTCCTTGTTGGCTTCGGTGGCCATCACCACTCCGGCATCAGCCACGCCCGGCAGCTCGGCCAGCGCCTTTTGCAGCTGCATCAGCACCACAGAATCATAGTAGGCTCCCTGCCTTACTTCACTTTTCATGACGGTCATTGTTACTCTCCAGATTAATCCGCAGATTTCGCAGATTTTTTGTTTTTAATCTGTGTAATTTGTGAAATCTGCGGATAGTTTAAGTACGGTCTACGCGGCGAGGGTTTTGGCGGAATTTGATGATCGAATCGGCCGCATGGTATCCCTTGCGCAGGCTGAGGTTGGCGTAAACCAGCGTACGCGGCCCGATAATCGTGCCGGGGTTGAGCACCGCATTGCAGCCGGTTTGGGCGTCGTCGCCCAGGACGGCCCCCATTTTGGTTAGCCCGGTGTCGTAAGTCTGGTCGTCGATGGTGAGGTGGATAGACGGCCGTTTCCCCGTCACCGCATCCTTCTCACTCAAAATGCCTAAATTGCTCAGCTTGGTGCCTGCCCCCAGGTTCACCCGATGGCCCAAAATGGAGTCGCCGACGTAGTTAAAGTGCGGGGCGTGAGCACCCGGCAAAAAGAGGGCGTTTTTGGCTTCACTAGCGTGACCCAACCCACTGCCCGGCAGCAAAATCACATTTTCCCGCACGTACGCGCCGTGCCGCACCGTCGCCCCTGCGCCAATGTAAGCCGGACCTTGCACATACGCTCCCGGCTCAACCACCGCGCCCTCGCCAATAAAAATAGGACGTTCACTCAGGTGAGCACCAAGCAGCACCGTGCCCAAAATCGTCTGCTCATCACCGACCAATCGGGCTACGTGCCCCTCAATTTGCGCAATCGCTTGCCAAACGTATTTGCAATCGGCAAAAAACGAAGCCACAAATTCGTCTCTCAAATCAAAAAAACCGCTGGGTGATAAATCAATCTCCAATCTCTAATCTCCACTTTTTTTAACCGCAAAGAGCGCCAAGAACGCAAAGAAAAAGCTTAAAACTTTGCGGTCTTTCGTCCTTGGCGGTTCATCATTCTTGTGAAAGCAGGTGACACACGGCTGGCTGCATTTGCTCGACCCAAAGACGGTACATTTCGCCGGATGGGTGCAGTCCGTCTTCGGCGATGAGTGAACTGTCGTCAGGTACACGTCGTGAAATTTCCGTTATGTCAATGTAAATAATGCCGCGCTGTTCGCTTTCTGCCCGGTTGATGGCGTTAAATGCGTCGATGTCGGCACTGACATCCCGGGAATCTCGACGTTGCCCAAAAGGTGTCACGCTCCAATCGGGAATGGAGACGACGAAGACGCGGTTGGGATTGTTGTTGGCCAGGGAAACAGCCGTTTCCAACAACCCCACAAACTCATCCCGGTATTCCTCCTGGCTTAATCCACGATACTGATTGTTCACCCCAATGAGCAGCGACACCAGATCATACGGCCCTTGCGGCTCGGCCTGTTCGATACCTTCGCTTAATTCGGTCGTTGTCCAGCCTGTCTTGGCAATGATTTCCGGATCGGCCATGTTAACGCCCTGCCGGCGCAGCGCCGCCACCAACTGCACCGGCCATCGTTCATTTTCGGCAACGCTCTCACCAATGGTGTAAGAATCGCCCAGCGCCAGAAAGCGCAGCGGGATTTCCGTGCGCGGGGCACAGGCGGAGGTGGCAGTTGGTGCCGGGGTTCTCGTCGGAGATGGTGTCATGGTGGCTGTTTGTTGTATCAAAATGGTGGGAGTGGGGACGGCCGTTTCCGCCGCACACCCTACAAAAATCAAAAAAATCAAAAACCAAAGAACGCGACGAAAACGCAAACATAAAGAATCCACCCTCTGCGCCTCCGCCCGCTTGAAAAGCGCACCTTTGCGTTACGCTTTTACAATTGGTTCAAGCTGGCAGGCAAAGCTCAACATCGCCTCATCACCAAACCAGCGGCCTGCAAGCTGCAAGCCCAGGGGCAAGCCTGCCTTGTTTTTCCCGGCGGGCAGCGTCAGCGTGGGCAGGCCGGCGTGGGTCCAGGGCAGGTTCATCACCGGATCGCCCGTACTTTCCAAACCGGCCGGCGCCGCCCCCGGCGCCGGCGGCGACAGCCATAAATCAAGCCCATTTTTGTCCATGAGATGCGTGACTTTTTCACGCAGTGCGGCGCACCCGGCCACTGCCTTGCTAAGCTGGCCGTCGGTCACCTTTTGGCCGCGCTGAATGAGTTCGGCCGTTTTTGGATGGTATTTTTCACTGTGTTCATCGAACCAATCGGCATGAACGCGGGCCGCTTCCGCCGCCACAATCAGGTTGTGCCGCTCGTAAATCTTGTCAAAATCAGGCATCGTCTCTATTGACTTCACCACAAAACCCGCATCGTGCAAGCGACGGCACAACCTTCGAAAGTGCTTGCGTCCTTCGTCTGATGCCCGCTGCAAATAGGGCCCTTCGGGAATGCCCAACACCGGCTTTTTCTCGGTGACAACGAGCTGCCAATGTTGACATAATAATCCAGCCGCCAGCTCGATCCCGGCCACGTCGTTTGTAAAAATGCCCACATGGTCCAGCGAGACAGACAAGGGGAGAACGCCGGATTTGTCGATGCGGTTGTAGGTGGGCTTGTACCCCACCGTGCCGCAAAACGCCGCCGGGCGATTAACGGAGCCAATCGTTTGCGTACCCAGCGTCAGCGGAGCGATGCCTGCCCCGACGGCCGCCGCCGAGCCGCTGCTGCTGCCGCCCGGCGTGTGAGCCGCATTGTGCGGATTGCGCGTCGGACCAGGCGCAAAGTAGGCGAATTCGGTGGTGACGGTTTTGCCCAAAATGAGGACCCCGGCCTGCCGCAGCGCCGTGACGCTGGGGGCTTCACTGCCCTGCAAAAGGTCGGCGGGCAGCCGGCTGCCCGCCCGGGTGGTAAAGTCATCGACCTGAAAAATGTCCTTCACGCCCATTGGAACGCCAAACAGGGACGGCCGTTCCGCGGGATCGGGATACTTTTCCAGCAGCGCCTGGGCTTGTTGGTGGAGGCGTTGGAAACGGCCGTCCTCCGGCACAAAAGCCAGCACGTTTGGTTCTCGGTCATCAAAACGCTTCTCCAGCTTGGCCAGATAATCTAACAAAGACCAGCCGCCACTGCGCAGTTCACTGGCAATAACCGCCAGCGAAGCATCCAGGTTGATTCGCTTGCTCATGAAACACCTTGTGTGTCTGGCGCGTGTACTTTTTGCGCTGCAATTTGCACCGCCTGGACGATATGCTGGTAACCCGTGCAGCGGCACAAATTGCCAGAAATCGCCTCGCGAATCTCAGCCTCGGTGGGGTTGGGATGCGCTTCTACAAACGGCACCAGCGTCATAAGGAAGCCGGGCGTGCAAAAGCCGCACTGCAAGCCATGGGCCTCCCAAAACGCTTTCTGGATAGGATGCAAATCGGCCTGGCTCTCGGTCAAGCCTTCCACCGTGATTAGTTCATGCCCCTGCGCCTGCACGGCAAACATCAGGCAAGAGCGAATCGGCTCGCCGTCGAACAATACAGTACACGCCCCGCACACCCCCTGTTCGCAGCCCACGTGTGTCCCGGTCAATCCCAATTCATGCCGCAAAAAATCGCTCAACAACATGCGCGGCTCAGCTTCTTTCTCATATGTTTTTCCGTTTATTGATAGAGCAATGTTCATCATTTCGTGATCCATTCGATTTTGTTTAAAGAGATTCTTCGCTTCGCTCAGAATGACATGCAAAGGTTTGCCACATAGCCGCGGTTTCTTACCGCGAAAAAAGAGCGCAGAAAGAATCTGCGGCTACAAGTGAATTTAATTGCTTGCCCGATCAAAAGCCTGCTTGAGGGCGCGGACGGTGAGCACTTTGGCCAGGTGGCGTTTGTAATCGGCGCTGGCGTGGATGTCGCCACGGGGGTCAATTTCGTTTTGGCTGGCGGCCACGGCCGTTTCCAACCACACTTCCTCCGACGGCCGTTCCCCCACCAGAATTTGCGCCGCTTCCGCCGCCACCATCGGCACCTCGCCCGCATTCAGGTAAACCAGCCGGGCCGCCGTGCAAACGCCGCCGCCGTCCACCGTCACCACCGCCGCCACGCCAGCGAGGGCATAATCCCCGTGCCGCCGGGCCATCTCAGTGAAGGCCGTGCCGGTGCGGGCCGGCAGCGGGGGCAGCGTAATCTCCACCAGCAGCTCCTCATCGCCGAGATCGGTGTCGAAGAGGCTGGTAAAAAAGTCACGGGCGGCAATCCACCGTTCACCTGCGGCCGATTGTAGTTTGAAACGGCCGTTTAACGCCACGGCAATCACCGGCAGCTCGGCCGCCGGATCGGCATGGGCTAAACTGCCGCCAAACGTGCCCCGGTTGCGAATTTGGGGATGGGCGATGTGAGGCAGCGCTTCGGCCAGCAGCGGCTGGTGCTGGGCCACCAACGGCTCGCGCTCCAGGCGAGACTGGCGCACCATGCTGCCAAAATAGAGCGTGCCGTCATCGGCGTGCCGAATCTCGTCCAATCCTGGAACGCCGTTTAAATCAACCAGCACGCCCGGCTGGGCCAGGCGGAAGTTCATCACCGGCACCAGGCTCTGCCCACCGGCCAGCGGCTTGGCGTCGAAACCGTGCTGCTGCATCGCCGCCAACGCGTCGTCCAGCGAATCGGGCGCTACGTATTCAAAGGGAGCTGGTTTCATGCGAGAAATCCTTAATCTGCTTGCGTAAAAATGGGTGGCTTCTTATCATCTAGCCCATGGCCGACGACCCGCTTCTACGCTCTGTGTTGCGAGGAAAAAAATATTATCATGGAACGGCCGTATCTTGTCAAACTGCCGGTCATCGGTAAACAGACCGATTACCGATCACCGATTACGGATTACCGCTTACCAAAAGGAAACATCATGACCCACCCACCCGGCCTGCTAAACGGCATTCGCATTATCGACCTGACCCGCGTGTTGGCGGGACCTTACTGCACCCAGATGTTGGGTGACCTGGGCGCCGACGTCATCAAAATTGAAGCGCCGGGACGCGGCGACGACACCCGCCACTGGGGACCACCCTTCACCAACGCGCCCGACGGCGAGCGAGGCGAAGCCGCCTACTTCCTGGCTGCCAACCGCAACAAGCGCAGCCTGACGCTCAACCTCAAATCGGAAAAAGGGCTGGAAATCTTACGAGAACTGATCCGCCAGGGGGACGTGCTGGTGGAAAATTTCCGCACCGGCACGCTGGCCCGCTGGGGACTGGATTACGATACGCTACAGCAAATTCGCCCCGGTCTCATCTACTGCGCCATCACCGGCTACGGTACCGATGGTCCTTACAAAGATAGGGCGGGCTACGACTTCATGGTGCAGGCGATGGGCGGCTTCATGAGCGTCACCGGTCCCGCCGACGGACCGATGACCCGCGCCGGCATTGCCATTGCTGACCTGGCGACGGGCATGTTTGCCAGCAATGCCATTTTAGCCGCCCTGTTTGCCCGCGAGCGCACCGGCGAGGGGCAGTTTATCGACATGGCCCTGCTGGATTCGCAGGTGGCGCTGATGTCTTACGTGGCCAGCAACTACCTGGTGTCCGGCGAGCTGCCGGGCCGCTTTGGCAACGGACACCCCAACATCGTGCCCTACCAGGAGTTCCAGGCGCGGGACCAGCAGTTTGCTTTTGCCTGCGGCAATGACAACCAGTGGAGTAAGTTTTGTACGGCCGTCTCCCACCCCGAATGGATCACCGATGAACGTTTCGCCACCAACACCGCCCGCCTGGCCCACCGTGACACCGTCGTCGCCATGCTCAACGACCTGTTTGCCACCCGCGACGCGGCCGAGTGGATGGCCCTCTGCGACGAGATTGGCATCCCTTCCGCGCCGATCAACAATATGGCCCAGGTGTTCGCCAACGAGCAGGTGCAGGCGCGCCAAACTCGGCTCGACGTGCCCCATCCCACCGCCGGCAGCGTGCCGCTGGTCAACTCGCCACTCAAAATCCCCACCACGCCCACCAGTGTGCGCACCCCGCCGCCCACCCTCGGCCAGCACACGGCCGAAATTTTGCAATCGCTGTTAGGGTATGATGCAGAGACGATTGAAACGCTAAAATCTGAAGGTGTTGTTTAACCAAGGAGAAAGCATCCTCAGGCTTGTGTTGAGCGGAGTCGAAGTATGCCTCTTTGCTGAACCCGTTCGCATCTGAGGATGCTCACTCCTCATTCTGAATGAAGGAAAATCAAATGCAACAATGGGAATATCTCACGCTTTTTCTGGAAGCTACTAAACAAGAAGCCGATTCAATGGCCTACACAATCGAGACAGAAGAACTGGCAGCTTACAGTCCGCAGCTGCTGATGCCGGAACTGAACCGTTTGGGAGCCAAAGGGTGGGAACTGGTGCACATGGAACCCGCCTACGTGGGAAACAACGAAGATATTTTTATGCACGAAGGCGGCGGCAGCCGTCGCTGGACCAATAAATATTTTTGCGTCTTCAAGCGACCTGCTTGATCGTAGCCGCAGTTTCTTACTGCGCTCTTTTTGCGCGGAAAGAATCCGCGGCTACAGGTGAACATGTTATGAGACAGGTCAGCATCGTCGGCATTGGGCAGGTGCCGGTGCAGAAGGTTTATGGGCAGAGTTTGCGGTGGCTGGGAGCAACGGCCGTGCGCCAGGCCATGGCCGATGCCGGGGTAGACCGGGTAGATGGGCTGTTTGCCGGCAACATGCTCAGCGACGAGCTGCAAAACCAAAAGCACCTGGCCGCCCTCATCGCCGACGAGGCCGGTTTGTTTGGCATCGAGGCGCTGCAAGTGCGGGCCGCCACCGCCACCGGCGCCGCCGCCCTGCGCATGGCTTACCTCGCCGTCGCCAGCGGGGAGGCGGACCTGGCCGTCGCCGTCGGCGTGGAAAAGATGAGCGAAGGGGCGGCCACGCCCGCCCTAGCCAAGGCGCTGGATGCCCGGCAGGAGGTCATCGCCGGGGCCACGCTCATCAGCAAAAATGCAGATTTGATGCGCCTCTACATGGAGCGGCACGGCATGCCGGAAGATGGACTGGTCAATTTTGCCGTCAACGCGCACCAGAACGCCCTCACCAACCCCAACGCCCTCTTCCACAAGAAAATTTCAGCGCGGGACGTACGCCAATCGCGCCACATCGTGCCGCCCATTCGCCTGCTGGACTGCTCCCCCATTTGCGACGGCGCAGCGGCCGTCATTCTGGCTCCGCGCAACGAAGCCCGCGCCTACACTGACAGGCCGGTCCACATCCTGGCCTCCAGCGTAGCCACCGACCGCTTCCGCGTGGCCGACCGGGCCAATCCGCTGGCGCTGGAAGCGGCCCGACTGTCGGCACAAAAAGCGTTCCGGCTGGCCAATATCAACCAGTTGGACATCAGCTTCTACGAAGTGCATGATGCGTTCAGCATCATGGCCTGCTTGCTGCTGGAGGCAGTGGGCTTTGCCGGTCCGGGCCAGGGCTGGCACCTGGCGGCCGACAAAGAAATTGGCCTGCGTGGCAAAATCCCCATCGCCACAATGGGCGGCTTGAAGGCGCGCGGCCATCCGATTGGCGCAACGGCCCTGTACCAGGCTTGTGAAATTGTGCAGCAGCTTACGGAGCAGGCCGGCAAAAACCAGGTCAAAAACGCCCAAATCGGCCTGCTGCAAAGCGTCGGGGGCGCAGCAGCGACGGTGCTGACGCATGTTTTTGGCATGTAGCCGGTAAGCGGTGGTCGGCGGTCGGTAATCGGTTTTAGAACGCTCACCGTTTACCGATTGCCGTTTACTGTTTACCGATTATTCTCCAGGGAGGCTCTATGAATCCCCGTTTGAATCTGTGGCTGGAAAATGAAGGCAAGGTGGTTTTTTCTATCTGGCGCATGGCGCTGCTGCAAGCAGTAGCCGACACCGGCTCCATTAGCGGGGCGGCAGCGGCGATGGACGTGCATTATCGTACCGCCTGGCAAAAAATTAACGAGATGGAAACGCGTCTGGGACAAACGCTGGTGGAAACGCAGGTCGGTGGGCAGCGCGGTGGCGGCGCGCAGCTTACCCCCTTAGCACAGGACCTCATCACAGCTTTCACCCAATTCAGTGAGGACGTTGAACAAAAAATGATGGAGCAGTTTACGGCCGTTCTCGCCCCCATTCTGGAAAATTACCCCGATTAGCATTTGTCATGCCTGCGTAGGCAGGCATCCACTCGTTACGAAACAATAGATTCCCGCCTTGGCGGGAATGACACCGAAATTTTGACTTTCCTCGATTGACACCCAATTAAAATGTCATATACTTCCCCAGCGTTATGATTGTCCATCATAGCGACAAAGCCCGATTGATAAGTGAGGAGGTAAATGATGTCGAAGCTTTGGCGATTGTTTGTTTTGGGTGCGGCCGTTTTCTTCCTGGTGGCGTGCGGGTCGAACGAGCCGGAGGTGCTGCGGCTGGCCACCACCACCAGCACCGAGGATTCCGGCCTGCTGCAAGCGATCCTGCCCAACTTTGAAGAATCGTACGATGCCCGTGTCGACGTGGTCGCCGTGGGCACCGGTCAGGCAATTGCCCTGGGTGAAGCCGGCGACGCCGACGTCATTCTGGTCCACGCCCGCAGCCGCGAAGATGCGTTTGTCGCCGACGGGCACGGCAGGGAGCGGTTCGAAGTGATGTACAACGATTTCATCATCGTAGGGCCGACGGATGATCCGGCGGGGATTCAGGGGATGGAGCTGGCCGTTGACGCGCTAACGGCGATTGCCGAGTCCGAATCCACCTGGGCCTCGCGGGGTGATGACAGCGGCACCCATTCCAAGGAGCGCTCGCTGTGGGAGACGGCCGGTTTTTCCAGCGAACCGGAAGGAGATTGGTATAATTCGTTGGGGCAAGGCATGGGCGATACGCTGCGCTATGCTAATGAGACAGGCGCCTACACGATCACCGATCGGGGCACCTATTTAAGCCAGCAAGACAACCTGCCCAACCTGGCGATCATGGTAGGCGGCAGCAGCATTGATGAAAACGATGACCTGTCACTGTACAATCCGTACGGTGTTATTCCGGTGAACCCGGACAAGAGCAACGTCAACGATGACCTGGCCAATGATTTTGTGGAATGGCTCACCAGCATAGAAACGCAGTCGGTCATCGCCGAATACGGCATCGACATCTATGGCCAGCCGCTGTTCTACCCCAATTCACAAGCCTGGCGCGACCATTGATTTTTTAACCGCAAAGGACGCAAAGAGCGCAAAGTTTTTTTGTATTTTTTCTTTGCGTTCTCTGCGTTCTTTGCGGTTCACTGATTCATGCAGACGCTGTTAGATGCTTTCATAAACGCTTTCCAACTGCTGGTTTCGGGCGATCCGGAGCTTCTAGCGATTGTGGGGTTGACGCTGCGGGTGACGGGCATCGCCCTACTGCTGGCGCTGCTGCTGGGGCTGCCGGTTGGGGCGCTTTTGGGGTTGATGGGCCGTTTTCCCGGCGGTGGCTGCATCATACCCTTGATTTACACCGGCATGGGCCTGCCGCCGGTTGTGGTGGGCCTTTTTGTTTACCTGCTGCTTTCCAACCAGGGCCCATTGGGGGAACTGGGCTGGCTCTTTACGCCGTCGGCCATGATCATGGCCCAGACGATTATAGCGTGGCCACTGGTGGTGGGCTTGACGTTAACGGCCGTTCAATCCCTTGATCCCCTTTTGCCTTTACAGCTGCGCGCTTTGGGAGCCACTCGCTGGCAGTTAGCCAAAACCATGCTGCTGGAATCCAAGCTGGGGGTGTTTGCCGCCATTGTGGCCGCGTTTGGCAGCATCATCTCTGAAGTGGGCGCGGTTATTTTGGTGGGGGGCAACATTCGCGGTGAGACGCGGGTGCTGACGACGGCGATTGTGCTGGAAACGCGGCGGGGCGAGTTTGCCCTGGCGATTGCCCTGGGGCTAATTTTGCTGCTGCTGGCGCTGCTGGCCAACGTGGCCCTGTACCGCCTGCAGCAGCGGGGGACGACGCGATGAGCCGCCAGCCAATTTTTGAGCTTGCCCAGGTGCAGCAGATGTATGACGGCCGTACCGTCCTCAACCTCGATCAGCTCACTATTTACGAGGGGGAGATTTTGGCATTGGTGGGGCCAAGCGGAGCGGGCAAAAGCACACTGCTGCGGCTGCTCAACTTTTTGGAGCCGGTCAGCCGGGGAACCATCCAGTTTGACGGTCAGTCGGCCACGCCGGAACTGGATTTGGCGCAGCGGCGGCGGGTGACGACTGTGTTTCAACGGCCGTTGCTGCTGCAGCGCTCGGTGCGGGCCAATTTACGCTACGGGCCGGGGCTGCGCGGCCAAAAGCTGCCTGATGCCGTGGAAGCACAGTGGCTGGAACGATTGGGGCTGACCGCGCTGGCAGACCAGGCTGCGCCGAAACTGTCCGCGGGCGAGGCGCAGCGGGTGGCGCTGGCCCGCGCCCTGGTAACGCAGCCGGACGTGCTGCTGCTGGACGAGCCAACAGCCAATCTAGACCCGGCTAACGTCAGCATCATTGAAGCCATCATTCAAGCAGAAAACCAGCGCAGCGGCATGACGGTGGTGCTGGTGACGCACAATATCTTCCAGGCGCGGCGCATTGCCCAGCGCACGGCCCTGCTGTGGGCGGGGGAGCTGATTGAGGTGGCTGAGACAGAGCGGTTTTTTAATGCGCCAGGTAGGGAGGAAACTGCCGCTTTCGTCCGTGGCGATATGGTTTATTGACCAACAACGGATAGATGCCCGCCCAAAGCTTCAACAATTTTATGGATTGTTTCAAAGCGGGGGTTGCCATCGGCGGACAGGGATTTGTATAGACTGGCACGGGTTACACCTGCCTGTCTGGCTACCTCGGTCATGCCTTTTGCTCTGGCGGCACTGTTTAGGGCATGAATAAAATCAGAAGTTGTACCGGTTTCAAGCACCTCGGCAAGAAACTCCCAAATATCCTCATCTGTTTCTAGATGTTCTGCCACGTCGAATGGTTTCGTGTTAATACTCATGATTTACTCCAGTTCCTGAATCATTTGCCTGGCTTTTTCAATATCCCTGCTTTGGTTTGATTTGTCACCACCGTGCAAAAGAAGTACAAGCTGATTGTTACGAATGGTATAGTAAATGCGTAAACCACCACCAAAGAAAAAGGCAGCTCAAACAAATTGTCACCGAGTGATTTGAAATCACCAAAGTTACCATTTTCAACACGGCTAAGACGTGCCAGAACCTTGTTTCTTGTGGTTCTGTCTTTCAAACTTTTGAACCATTTGTCGAAAACGGCCGTACTGGCAATTTGATACTTCATGGGGATAGTGTATCCCACAGGATACACGTTGTCAATCAGTTTCTAGAGGGTCGAGTCGTTTTTATGTGCAAGAGGGAGGAAACGGCCGCTTTCGTCCGCGGCAATACGGTTTATTAAATCCGCAGATTTCACAGATCACGCAGATTCTTCTCTTAATTCTCGGTGCTCTCTGTGGCAAAACAGATCAATGTGTATAATCGGGGCATCTACTAACTTCCAGAAGTGAGAGTGGCAAATGAATAGCGCGCGTGGAATCCGGTGGGGGATGCTGCTGAGCTTATTTTTGCTGGGGGGTGTGTTGCTATTTAGTACGGGAACGGCCGTGCAAGCCCAAAACGATCCCACCACCAATGTTGCTGTGCCTCCACCGGACCAAAATCCGGTGGAAGTGTATGTCGATCTGTATGGCTTGAACATCTTCTCAATTGATGAGCGAGAAGAGACGTTCGAGGTTGAGGCGTTTATCTACGCTGACTGGTTTGATGAGCGGCTGGCGTTTGATCCGGCTGCGGCGGGCACGGAGCGGAAGATTTTTCAGGGGGAAACGGCCGTTGAAATGCTCAAAACCGAGGTGTGGTGGCCGGACCTGGAAGTGGTGGACCTGCGCGGCCCGCGTGACCGGCTGCACACCACCCTCACCATCGACTATGATGGCTTTGTTACCTACACAGAACGGTTCCACGCCAGCATCTGGCAGCCGTTCTTCTTTGATGAGTTCCCCTTCGACTTTCACACCATTAGCTTTACCGTCGCCCCCTTCTTTTACACCAATGATCAGGTAGTTTTTCTGGGTCCAGAAGATTTTTTGACGGATGGTGAACGGGTAGAACGCACCGATTTGGCCTGGGAAACAAACGAATGGAGTATTGAGAATGTAGAAAGCGTAGTCGATCGCGGCGACGAATTTGCGTTTTCAACAACGACGATGCTTATCGAGATCAGCCGCCTGCCCCAGTTTTACATCAGCAACGTGATCCTGCCGCTTTTCTTGATTGTGGCTATCTCTTGGGCAGTGTTCTGGATGGATTTTGGCAACATGCATCTGGCCGACCGGCTCAGCGTTTCCTTCACCAGCGTCCTCACCGTGGTGGCCTTCGACTTTGTGACGGCCGATAATCTGCCACTGCTGTCTTACCAGACGGTGCTGGACGTAGTGCTTACGTTTAGCTACGTCATCTTGACACTGTCGGTGCTGGAAAACGTGCTGGCGTATCTCAATTTCCGCAAAAATGGCAATGAAATCCAGCGCATTGATCGTGTGGCCCGCTGGCTGTTTCCACTGGTATATTACGTAGGCTGCGGACTGCTTTTGCTGTTCTTTTAAACGATGATTGAATCAGAAAAAAAAGGAAGCACATGGAAAACGAAACATTCTCAGAATTCAAAAACTCATTCTCCTACGCCAGCCGGGCGGACCTGAACTTTAAGTTTTTTAAGGGGTTAAGCGATGAGAAAACGGCCGTTTTCATCCAAACCCTGTTCACCAAAGTTGTAAACGCCATGGACAGCGGCAACTGGCAGCCGGTCGCCGAGCACGTCATTGAAGGGCAAAGGCTTTCGTACGATAAGCCGGCCAATTTTACCTACGATGACGCGCCGTTTACACCGCTGCCCAAACCGCTGCGCCAGCTCAAGCTGGGGCTGCTCACCTCCAGCGGCCATTCTGTGGCCGGGGATGATCCACGGCCGTTTGGCACAGAAAATATGACCCAGTCTGAGGCAATGGCGCGCATTAACGAATTTCTGCGGGAGGCCCCCACCCTGTCTACCATTCCCATGGACACGCCGGCAGAAGAGCTGCGCGTGCGCCACGGCGGCTACGACGTGGCCGGCGCGCTGGCCGACCCGGACGTGGTGCTGCCGCTGGCCCATCTGCAAACATTGAGCGCCGAAGGCGCCATTGGCGAACTGGCAGCAAATGCCTATTCATTTGTCGGCGCCACCGCCCAGACGCCGCTCATGAAAAAGAACGCGCCGCAGTGGGCCGAGATGATCAAACAGCAGGGCATCGAGGCGATGCTGCTGGTGCCCGCCTGACCGGTTTGCCACGTGTCCGTGGGACACGTCGCCAGAACATTTGAATCCGCCGGCATTCCGTCCGTAGTGATTGCCATTGCCACCTTTGCCGGCCGGCTGGAGCCGATGCAGGTGCCGCGCCTGCTGCTGACGCCGTACCACATGGGACGGCCGTTCGGCGCACCGCACGACGAAGAAAGACAGATGGACATTTTGCGCATGGGATTGGATTTGTTGGAAACGGCCGAATCTGCTCCTACTGTCATCCATTACCCACACCCATTCCGCACACCGCCAAAAATTCATTAATACGTTAAAATAGGACACAGATACTTCGACTTTGCTCAGCACAAGCTTTCACAGATTAACACAGATATTAAGAATACTAATCTGTGGAAATCTGTGTTTATCTGTGTCCCATCCTTTTGAGGAAAATATGCCTGACTTGGCCACCGCCACAACCGAACAACTTATTCAACTGATTGACGAAGACCCCACCCGCCTGGCCGGATTGATTGACCACACCTTGCTCAAGCCGGACGCCACGGAAGCGATGATTGCCCAACTGTGCCGCGAGGCAATTCGGCACCGGTTTGTCTCCGTCTGTGTCAATCCGACCAACGTGCGCTTTGCCGCCAAGCAGTTGCAAGGCAGCGACGTAAAGGTAACGGCCGTCGTCGGTTTTCCGCTGGGAGCCACCACGACCAAAGAAAAAGTGTCGGAAACAGAGACGGCGATTGAAAACGGAGCCGGCGAAATTGACATGGTGATCAACATTGGTGCGGTGAAGAGTAAGGATGATGCGTTTACGCTCGGGCAGATTACGGCCGTTACCCAAACCTGCCACCAGCACAACGCCTTATGTAAAGTCATCATCGAAACCAGCTACCTGACCAACGAAGAAAAAGTGCGCGTCTGCAAGATTGCCCAGCAGGCCGGGGCTGATTTTGTTAAAACCTCGACCGGCTTCAGCGGCGGCGGGGCCACCGTAGAAGATGTGGCCCTGATGCGGCACACGGTGGGCCAGACGATGGGCGTCAAGGCGTCGGGCGGCATTCGCTCGCTGGACGACGCGCGGCGCATGGTGGCCGCGGGAGCCAACCGGCTGGGCGTGAGCAGCGGCGTGCGCATTGTGCAGGAGGCGGAAGCGGCAGCGCGCGGCGGCACGGAAATCCTGAGCGTGGCCGAAGCGGTCCTGTACGTGACCGACATTCCCCGTGCCAAGAGGTTCTACACCGAGGTGTTGGGTCTGCCGGTGAGCAGCCAGTTTGAAGACGCCATTTTCTTGCAAACGGGGCAAAATTCGACGCTGATTTTATTTGACATAAACAAATTGGCAACGCGTGAAAGCGTTATTCCGGCGCATGGGGCACGGGGGCAAGGACACGTCTGCCTGGCCATCCCGCCGGAGCAGATGGACGGCTGGCGCGCCCGCCTGCTGGCCCACGACGTGGAAATCGAGCACGAGCAGGATTGGTCGCTGGGCACCCACTCGATTTATTTCCGCGACCCGCACGGCAACAGTTTGGAGTTGATGGACGGCCGTCACTACCGTCGCGTCTGGCGCAAATTACAAGAGAAGGTAGAGACAGCTTACTGATCGGTGAACAGTAATCGGTAAACGGTGAACCGATTACCGATAACGGATTACCGATTACCGTCTTATGGAACCTTTCACCTACGCCGGGGAACTGGCTGCTTTGGGAACGGCCGTTTGCTGGTCAGCCACCGCCATCTTTTTTAGCTACAGCGGCCGTTTGATTGGCTCCGATGTGGTCAACCGCAGCCGGCTGCTGTTTGCCTTTTTGTTTCTCAGCCTGAGCCATCTTGTTTTGGAGGGCAGCTTTTTTCCCTGGCAGGCGGAACGGTATCGCTGGTTTTGGCTGGCGGTTTCCAGCCTGCTGGGATTGGTGGTAGGCGACACGCTGCTGTTTAAGGCATACGTGCTTATCGGGCCGCGCCTTTCCATGCTGCTTATGTCAACTGTTCCCATTATCAGCACCTTGTTTGGCTGGCTGCTATTTGGTGAGACGGTAAGCGGGCTGGAGCTGACGGCCGTATTCCTCACGGTCGGCGGCGTGGGTTGGGTAGTGACGGAAAAGCAGCCGGGGCGAACGGCCGTGGAGAACAAGCAGTACAGCAGCGGCATCTTGTTTGGCCTGGGCGGGGCGCTGGGCCAGGTGGCCAATCTGGTGACGGCGCGCTACGGGCTGGTGGGTGATTTCTCGCCCATTTCGGCGACGATGATTCGCATTTTGGTGGCATTGCTCGTTTTGTGGGGCATCACCATTGGGCAGCGGCAGGTGCGGGCCACCTTGCGGCAGTGGCGCAACCGGCAGGCGTTCCCGACGATGATCGGCGGCTCGATTGCCGGGCCGTTTTTGGGCATCTGGCTCTCCCTGGTGGCTATCCAGCTGACGCGGCTGGGCATTGCCTCCACGCTGATGGCCCTGCCGCCGATTTTGCTGATTCCGGCGGAGTATGCAATTTACAAAAAGCCGGTGAGTTTGCGGGGGATGGTGGGAACGGCCGTGGCTTTCATCGGCGTGATGCTGCTCTTTTTGCCGCAAGCATAGGGCGGAATGGGGAATTTTTAACGGCCGTTTACCTGTCACCCCCTTCCCTTCGTAACTTTCCCCCGCCTGCTGTAATCTAATGGCTATGGAAAATTCAACAATGAAACAAAAAGAAAAAGTAATGATGTACGGCACGCCCACCTGCCCCGACGTGCCGCCGGTGCGCGGCATGTTGCAAAGGGCGCAGGTTGCGTTTGATTATGTCAATATCGCCGAAGACCCGGAAAGCCGGGGCAAGGTGATGGCTATCAGCAACGGCAACGCCAGCGTGCCCACGCTGGTTTTTCCGGATGGCAGTACGTTGACCGAGCCAAGTACGGCCGTACTCCGCCAAAAGCTAGAATCGCTGGGCTACACCGTCCCCAAGCCCACCCTCTGGCAGTCGCTGCGCGACAATCCATTTTACAGCATCATGGGAGGAGCGGCCGTTTTGTTTGGGCTTTACGATGGCAACTGGGTGTTTACTGGGCTGGGGCTGGCGCTGCTGGCGTTTGCCGTAGTGAGCAGTCGGCGGTAATCGGTAATGTCGCTGCGCGACCGCTTCGCGTACGGTAATCGGTAATCAGTAAAAAGCCCACCGATTACCGATCACCGTTCACCGACGCTTTCATCATTTGCAACAAACCATAGCCGTGAACCGAGCTATGTTCGATGGTGAAGCCGGCATTTTGCACGGTGACGGCCGTTTCCCGGTTCAAATGGCACTCCCCCTGCAAGGCAAACCAGAGGGGATGCAGCCAGTCGGTAAAGCGGCGCGAGATGGGGCCGTGGCCGCGAGTGTGTTCCAGGAGGAGGAGACGGCCGTCTGGCGTGAGCACGCGCTTGATTTCGGCCAGGGCCAGTTCCGGTTGGGGAATGGAGCAGAAAACCAGCGTGCCTACCACAACATCAAACTGGTTGCCGGCAAAGGGCAGCTTTTGCGCATCGGCACAGGTGGCTGGGGTATCTGGCTTGTCTGATTTTTGCCTGGCGAGCTGGAGGCGATCCGATTTTATGTCAATTAGCGTGATTTGAGTGGAACGGCCGTAAATTGCCAAGTTGGCGCCCGTCCCGGCACCCACTTCCAACACGCGGCCCGTGACGCCATGCAGCAGCTTGCGCCGCAAATGGCCAATGCCCCACCGCTCCAGCCAGCGTATGCCGCGGTCAAATTGTTTAGCTTCGATAGTTGACATAACTTTTTCCGTAATCGGTTATCGATGGACGGTAATCGGTAAAAAGTGCCCGTACCGCTTACCGTACGCGAAGCGGTCGCGCAGCGACATTACGGATTACCGATTACTACTCCCCAACCCTGTAAATAACCGCATACTCATCCCGGTACACTTCGCGCAGCAGCGGATCATCTTCCGCTTCGTCCATGAAATCGTCGTGGTTCAGATCGCTGAAAACGTAGGACGCGCCAAATTCGTCACGGATGGCCGCGCCGGGATTGTCAATTCGTCCGCGGGTAATGTCTACCCAGCGGTCGTAAAACGCTTCATCTTCCAGCTCCATAAACGTGGGGTCCAGCCCGGCGGTGTAAACGGCATTGGTGTTGTAAAAGAAGAGCCGGGTGAAGTCGTCCCAATCGGTTTGGAACACCTTTGTACCGTCCGGCGTGTTGTTGTGCAGCCAGATGACGGCGTCAGCGTACTGGTCGGCCGGTTTGCTGTTGGCCACAAGGCTGCGGGCGTCGTTCAGCCCGATGTAGAGTGGATAGGCCAACAACAATAGCAGGGCGATGGGGGCGAGTTGGGGGAGATACGGCCGTTTCCCACCCCACTCCGTCAGCCAATCTCGCAACAAAGGTGCCGCACTCAAAGCAAAAAAGATGAAGGCAAACGGCGGAAAATATTCGACAAAGCGGCGCGATTCAAACAGCATGTAGCCAAACAGCACCATCAACCCCAATGCCGTCAGCGTGGGCCTGTCGATGCGCTTTTCGCGCCAGCCCAGCGCCAGGGTGCCGGCCAATGCCGCCAAAAAGGCTACGCCAGAATTGTTCACCAGCGTCAGCGTGCGGTAGGGTGACCATTCATTGCCCACCGGCGTGGAGGATTCGCCCACTTTGGGCAGAAGATGGCCTACGATGAAGTCAATGTTTTCCGGGAAGTAAGGATTGATCACCAAACCCAGGCCGATGCCAATGGCCGGATAGATGAGCGCCTGCCAGGCAATGCGTCGTTCCAGCATGAAGGTGGCAATGGCGTATGTGCTGGCCATCACCAATAAAAGAGGAAACGCGTTATAGGCCCAAACAAAAACAAAGCCGAGCGGCAGCAGCAGCTTATAGTTGCCTTGCAGCAGCCAGTGCAGCCCCAAAACCAGCAGCAGCAGCGACAGCGACTGGGCGCGAGGCATACTCATCCGGTACAAAAACGCCTCTGAGACGGCAAAGAGGCCCACGGCAAAAACGGCCGCATACGGCACCTTTTGCCCGCGCAGCAGCCACCAAACGGCCAAAAACGCCAGCGACGGCATGATGATACTGGCCAGCTTGGCCCCCTGCGTCAGCGCCAGACCACCATCCAAAGCGGGATCCGTCGTAGCAAACAGGGCCAGAAAAACATGGTATAGCAGGTGATGATCGTAGAAGGCGGCTTCATTGAGGATGGTGTAGGGTAGATAGGGAAAATCTGGTGTGAGCCCTTCTGTGCGGATGAGGTAGCCCATTTTCATGTGATAGTAGCCATCGTTGCCGGCCAGGCCGGGCGTGGCGTATTGCACCACGGCAAAGCCCGTTACAAAAACGAGCAGCAGGAGAACGGCCGTTGCCCAGACACGCACATCCCATTTGGCTTTGAGTTTATCTCTTACACTTTGCATATTGGTCGATAGAGCAGTGCTCATCTGCATAATTTTACCTCTATTACATCGTTTTTGAATTTTGTTGGCTATCTGCTGGTTAAGTGACTTTTGGGCTTAAAAAGTAACGCCCGGAAATCCGGGCGTCTTTGTTACACAACAATTCATCATTGAGGCGACAAAGCGCCTGATTTTAGCTTTTCTCGTTAGCGATAGGGCGTGGTACGGTCGTTTACAATCCAGCCTTTTTCAGCTTAATCGTCATCATCATTGTCATTCCTATTATCATCATTGTCATTATTGCCGCTGCCACTGTTGTCGTCGTCCTCGTTTTCGTTGTCGTCATCATTATCATTATCATTGCCATTGCTGCCGCTGCCACTGCTGTCATCATCATTATCATTGTCATCATTATCGTTATCATCGTCCCCATTAACGTTGTCGTCATTGTCGTTGTCGTCATCGTCGTCATTGCTGTTGCCATTGTCATCGTTGTCGTTGGCTGGGGGCAGTGTGGGCTGCGGTGACGGCGTTGCTGTAGGCAAGGGGGATGGTGTGATAGTCGCTGTAGGCCGCAGTGTTGCCGTCTGAGTAGGCGTCGGTTCCGTTGTGGGTTCCTCAGTTGATTCGGTGGTGGGCGCTCCTGTTGCCGTTGCCGTGGCAGTGACGGTTAACGTGGGTGCGACGGTTGGCGTTGGTTCCGGCGTCGGCTCTGGTTCAGGCGTGGCGGCAGAGCCGGTAAGCAGTTCGATAAGGTTGGCGGTGAGCAATCCGTCCTCAGTACGGCCGTGCACCCGCGCCAATTCACCCACCTGCGGCCTGCCTTCAATGTTGGTTTCAGCATCCAGTATGACGTGAATGGTGGCCACCGTCCATTCCTCCGGTTGGATCGCCTCAATCTCACCTTCAAACGTCACTTCAGCGGAGCGGCCGGTGCGGAGTAAGGCCTGCACCTCCCGAATGCGCTCTTGCCGGTACTGTTCTGCAAGGGTAACGGCCGTTTCCGGATCGCCGGTCCGGGTTAGACGAATGTTTTCAACGAGACGCTTTACGGGGTAAAGGGCATCACCAGGAATAGCTGAGCTGGAAACAGAGACGGCCATTGTACCAAACAGGATCAGCACCACAGCCAGGGAAACCAGGGGCAGTAAAAGCTGCCGCAAACGATACCAGCCAGAGGGCCGTATCGGTGTGGTTTTTAAACTCTCGGCGTGGGCCAAAAACGCCTGCTGCGACTGCTGCTTGGCGGCCAGGGACGGTTGGGGGGCCAGCGTGGTGAGTTGAACGGCCGTTTCCAGGAACGGCCGTAACCCCTCTGCCTGCTCCGGGTACCGTGCCAGGATCTGTTCGATGGATTCTCCCTGCTCCATGAAATCCAATGATTCTAAGAGCACAGCTTCTGGTACGTCGTTCATCAAATCTTCTCCGCCCCCGTCATCATTCGGGTTAGCGCGGCAATGGCCCGCACCTGCAACATTTTGACAGACCCTTCACTCTTGTTCATCGTCTCTGCCACTTCGCGAACCGGCATTTCATAGCCAAAGCGTAAGGCCAAGACTTGCTGCTGATCTTCCGTTAAATCGGCCATTGCCTGGCGCAGCGCCTGCTTTTTTTCTAAAGCTTCCAGCTTCTCCGCCGGTTCCGTCCAATCACCTGCCATACCATCATCTAGTTCCGTCAGCTGCGCCTTTTTCTTCTGGCGATAATGCTCTTTTAAGATGAGTGAGGCGGCCCCAAAGAGCCAGCCACGAATTGTTTTTTGCGGTGCATTCTTCTGCTGAATCGCGTGCAGAAACCGGATAAACACTTCGCTGGTTAAATCTTCGGCCGTTTGCAAATCGTTTACGCGATATGCCACATAGCGATAAATTGCATCGTAATAATGTTCATGCACTTGAGCCAGCGCATCCTGATCTAATGATTTTGCCCGATGCAGCAACAACAATTCGTCTTGCACAGTGTTTGGGAACTCCAATAAACGCTTGGATGGCACAATAGTGTGTAATCGGCAAAAAGTTTTGCAGAAAAACCTGGGACCTTTGTGCCGATTACCTATCTGCCACAGAAATTGTCCCCCATTATAGTGAAAATACGCCTGCCGTGACAGGTTCGTGATGTTAATGCCGGGTTAGGAGGAAATGAATTCATCTCCTCCTAACCTGACTCCTGACTTTATTCAACTCCCTGTTTAGTCATCGCCATCGTCATCGTCATCGTTGTCGTTGTCATCATCGTCGTCGTTGCTGTTAGCATTGTCGTCGTTGTCGTTCATGTCATCATCGTCGTCATTGCTGTTGGCATTGTCGTCGTTGTCGTTCATGTCATCATCGTCGTCATTGCTGTTGGCATTGTCGTCGTTGTCGTTCATGTCGTCA
>CALBTC010000049.1 GCA_937967805.1 uncultured Anaerolineaceae bacterium | reverse complement strand
GTCGGCGCTGAGCCAGTAGATGAGGTCGTAGGCGTCCAGGTGGGCGTAGCAGTAGGCCAGGGCCAGCTGCGTTTTGCCCACGCCGCCCAGCCCGGCAATGGTTTGAGTCACCACCGTGGTTTGGCCGGCGTTCAGCGTGTCGGCCACCTGCTGCAAAATCTCTTCTCGCCCGGTGAAGTTGGGGTTTTGCGGGTGGGGAATCTCGTGCAGGCGATTGGTCTGGCTCACCACCGTTGCCAGATCAGGCCAGGGAAGATTGGGGCGCGCACGTTCTAGCTCATGCAGCAGCTCCGGCAGCCGGTTTCTTCGTGCCAGATATTCCACAAGCTCTGTGGCCCGGTCGCGTACCCCGCCGCTGCTCAGGCTGTCGTAATCCAGCCCCATAGCGATGTAGACGCCTTGCAGGTCGGTGGCGTTAAAGTTGTCGCTAATCAGGTCAATGATTTGTTTGCGGATTTTGCTGTCTACCATTGGTGCATCCTGGTCGGCTTCTGGTTTGGATTATTGTAATGGTTTTTGGGTGAATAACGAAACGGCCGTAGACGCAAGAAGTGTCATTCCCGCGAAGGCGGGAATCCATATTGGCGAAATAACTGGATGCCTGCCTGCGCAGGCATGACAACCGAAAATTGGGAAGCAGTTATTCATCCAACAAATAGACCGGCTCACCGTAGTAGCGGATGCCGCCTTTGCCTTGTTTTTCTACCAGCAGTTCGTGCAGCCAGCGGTTTTTCTCGCGCAAAGATAAATCGGACTTCAGCACGGAGAGATCGGCGTTGAGGCGTAAAATCCGGCCGGGGATGATAAAGCGGGTGATACCGGCCGGGAATAAACGGCCGCTCGACAACGTCGCCTGCATCACCTGGTTCACCGTGTATTCGGGGAAGATCACCACGGCCGCCAAATCCTCATACTCGTTTTTCAGGCTGAGGATGTTGCTGTTGAGCGTGCGATCCACGTGTCCGGCCTCGATGTACGCTTCGGTGAACTGGTTCAGCGCCTCCAGCCGGTTGACCCCCTGCGCCGGGTAGATGAGAAAAACGCGATTGTCAATCGTGTGTACGTAGCACAGGCCGCCGTATTCAAACATCTCGTCGGGGGCGCGTTCAATGTCGGTTTCTTCCAGGGTGATGTTGGGCAGGCTGCGCAGCAGCACCAGCAGGGCATCGACTTCTATCTGGCAGATGACGTGGTACCAGGTGTGCAGGCCCAGCCCATCCTCGGTAGAGACCACCTGGACGATGCCGTGCTTGTAGCCGAGCTGCTTCAGGGCGGTGGTGCGTGTTGCGCCATCGAGGACGATGTAACGGCCGTCTTCACTCTCCACCACCACCGGTGGATTGCCCAGCACGCCATCCTCTTCCAGCCGCCCCGCCAGGCGGTCCACCCGTTTCTGGTCAAAATGTTCATGCGGCACCACGCGTTCCATGTTCACCACCCGCAGCGGCAGCACCGTGCTCACCTCCACTTCCTGGAAAAACTCTATGATTTGCTCCGCCAGGGTAATGGAAGCGGCCAAAAAGGCATCGTCTGTGCTGGCACCAATGCGCGGCGTGGCGATCACCTGTGGGTGTTCAATGAGCGCCCGGTTGGGCAGCGGGGCGGTTTGGAATACATCCAGAGCGGCCCCGGCGATGCCCCCTTCCTCCAGCGTCTTCAGCAGCGCGGCCTCGTCGATGAGCCCGCCGCGTGCCGTGTTGATGAGATATGCCGTTGGCTTCATTTTCGCCAGTTGATCCGCGCCAATGATGTGGCGCGTATCGTCGCGCAGCGGTACGTGCAGGCTGATAAAGTCCGCTTTTTGCAGCATCTCGTCCAAGTCAACCCGCTTGACGTTGTCTTGCAGCCGCAACTCAGGCGTGACGGACGGCTCGTTGACCAGCAGCTTCATGCCAAACGCCTCGGCGCGAATGGCCACCTCACGGCCGATACGGCCGAATCCCACAATGCCCAACGTCTTGCCCGACAAGCCGGTGCCCACCAGATGCTGGCTGTCCCACTCGCCGGCCATCAGGCTGGTGTAGGCGCGGGGCAGGCGGCGGGCCAGGGAGAGCAGCAGCCCCATCGTGTGTTCGGCCACGGCCAGCGTGTTGGCGTCGGGGCAGTTGATCACCGCCACTTCTTTTTCCTGGGCGTAGGGCACGTCGATGTTGTCAAAGCCGGCCCCGGCCCGGCCAATGAGCTTCAGGTTCAGGGCGTGGTCGATCACATCGGCCGTGACGTGGGTCTGATTTTCCACCACAATGCCGTCGTACTCGTGCACAATGTCCAGCAGTTCCTCGTGGCTCAGGTTGGTCTTGATGGCCACGTCCATCTGCTCTTGCAGCATGTTGAGGCCAATTTCGTGAATGGGATCGCAAATTAAGATGTGGGGGCGACGGCCGTCTTGCCGGTTCATGACTGCCATAGTGAGTTTCCTCCAATTGGATAAGTGGCAAAAGTATAACAAGATTCGTTTCATTCGGCAGAAAGGAGGTCTCTTTTTGAATCTTTGGGGGGTTGTGCACTACACTTGAGTCGATTTTAAAATACGTTACACAGAGTTACGCAGAGGAGGCACGGAGGCTCACAGAGAATTTATAATCTCTGTGCAACTCTGTTTATCTCCGTGAAACTCTGTGTTCCTTTTATTGACCTTATGCCAAAACTTCGCCAACGTGTCACCAACTGGTGGCCATTTCTATTGTTAACTGCTTGGGGGTTCCCGCTTATTACGCCGCTGCTGCGCTGGACGGCCGTCACCTGCACCCACGACGGTCATCTTCACTACCACCGCGTCGCCGCCATGCGTCACGCCTGGGAAAACGGGCTCTTTTTCACGCGCTGGCTGCCCGACCTGGCCTTTGGCTACGGCTATCCGTTTTTTGTCTACCGCGAACCGCTGCCGCTCTATGCCGTGTTGGGACCACACCTGCTGGGTCTGCCGCTGCCGGCGGCGACCAATCTGTTCTACATCATCACAATACTTGCCTGTGGCTGGTTCATGTTCCTGTGGGTGCGGGATATTTTGGGCATCTGGGCCGGGCTGGTAGGGGGCGTGGCGTACATGGCCGCACCGTACGTCTTGGTCGATGCCCTGATTCGGGGCAACTCGCCGGAGTCGGCGGCACTGCCGCTGTTTCCGCTGCTGCTGTGGGCCGGACGGCGCTGGCTATTGGGTGGGGGAGCGCGATGGTTTGGTACGGCCGTTCTCGGTCTCATCCTCCTCGCCTTTAGCCACAATATCTCCCTGCTCATCTTCACGCCCACGCTGGGGGTTTACCTGCTGGCGCTGGCCTGGCTGCACCAACTGAGCTGGCGGCTGTGGCTCACCCGGCTGGCGCTGCTGTTTGGCCTGGGGCTGGGCACGACCATTTTCTATACGGGCGGCGCGCTGCTGGAGATCAACAACGTCACCCTGGAGCAATCGACCACCACGCGTAACAACGATTTTCGCTTCAACTTCACCTCCCCCGCCGAAATTTTGGCCCCCGTGCCGCCGGAGGACCCCTCGCTGCTGAACCCGCCGCTGCCGTTCCGGCTGGGCTGGCTGCCGCTGGGATTGGCGATTTTGGGCGTGGGGTTGACGATCTTTTGGTGGAAACGGTCTCCCAATGAAGTTCAATGGCACGTTGTGTTGATGATGGCGGCGACGGCCGTATTCCTCTTCATGTCCCTGCCCGTGTCTCGCTTCATTTGGGAGGGGCTGCCATTGATTGATTTTGTGCAGTTTCCCTGGCGTTTTGTGGGGCGGACGGCGCTGCCTTTGGCGTTTCTGGCCGGGGTTCCGTTTGCTTTTTTTCAACGCGGAGGCGCAGAGGCGCAGAGAGGTGGTTGGGCATTGGTTGGTGTTGCGCTAGCCGTGGGGTTGTTGGTTTTGGAGGCGGTGCCGACGGTTTATCCGAATATTTGCGGCGAGGAGCCGTTTCCGACGATCAACACGGTACACCAGTACGAACGGGAAACGGGGCTGGTGGGGGTTGATCCGGAAGGCAGCTATTTCCCGCGGACGGTGGAGGAACGGCCGTCTGGTTCACCCCTGGAAGCAGATTATCTGGCGAACGAAACACCAGCGCGGTTGGATACGGCCGTTTTCCCTCCAGGCACCACCGTTGAATTCGTCAACTACAATCCTCTTGGTGTCACAGCCCAGATTAACAGCTCGGAACCGTTCACCGCTCGCTACCTCTCGTTTGATTTTCCTGGCTGGGTGGCGCTGGTGGACGGCCGTTCGGTGCCCATCACCCCCGAAGATCCCAGCGGCCTCATCACCTTCCCCGTTCCCGCAGGCAGCCATTCCATTTTGGTCCGGTGGCAATCTACCCCAACTCGTACCGTTCTGCTAGGGCTCAGTTTGTTCTCTCTGGCCGGGGTGTTGGTGGTTGGGCTGATTTTAGTGAAGACGGAGTCATCACTATTCAGTAATCACTATTCAGTATTCAGTAAACGGTCACTAAATACTGGTTACGGGTCACTGGTCACTGATTACTGGCCGCTGATTACTGTTTCACTCCTGCTCATCGCCGGCAAACTTATCCTTGACAACACAGAATCCCCGCTGCGGCGAATGGCGGGGCCGGATGTGGCAAATACGGCCGTTCTGCAAGCCGCGGAGTTACGCCTGGAAGGGTACAACTTGAGCCGTACGGCCGTTCCTTCCGGCGGGCTGTTTGACATCGATCTAGCCTGGACAGCCACCGACTTTCCTCAGGCGCAATACCAGTCCAACGTCTGGCTGGCGGGTCCGGGCGGCCTGGTTTGGAGCGATCTGGAGACGTTCCGCCCCCGGCTGTATGAAGATGCGCCGGACACCCGCGCCTGGCAGCCCGGCCAGTGGGCCTGGGACAGCCGCGAAGTGGCGATTTTGCGCGGCACGCCGCCCGGCCGGTACGACATTGTCCTGATGCTGTTTGATTTGGCGACTTTGCAGCCGGCCACTTTGTTGGCTGCCAATGGCGCAGTGCTGGGGCCAACGGCCGTTCTGGGCCAGATCACCGTCACCGAGCCGGAACCAACCGGGGCAACCACAGACATGCTGGGGCAAATTGAGGGCATATCGCTGCTTGAGTTCCGGCAGGATCGGGCGGCAGCCGTACCAGGGGATGTGGTGCTGCTGACCTTTTTCTGGCAACGGCCGTCTGACGTCCCATCGAGCGAGAATTTCAGCCTTGAATTGCGCACTGCCTCGGAAGAGCTGGCTTTTGCCTGGGAAAAGCCTTTTACGCTGCCTAACTACCCGCCTGTTGAGTGGCCCGTGCAAACCACCGTTCGCGGCCAGCATTTGCTGCGTTTGCCTGCGGGATTAAGTTCTGGCAGCTATCGTTTTGTGGCCGATGGCCTGATGCTGGGTGAGATTGAGGTAACTGCGCCGGATCGGGTGTTTGAGGCGGTGGAGATGGAAACGGCCGTGAACGCCACCTTCACTCACAACAATCAACCCCTTATCACGCTAGTTGGTCTAACGCAGTCTCCAGTCTCCAATCTCCAATTACCAATCTCCCTCCTCTGGCGCGCCGAAGCCGAAACGTCTACCAGCTACCGTGTCTTCATTCACGTGGTTGATGGCGACGGCCAAATTTTGGCCCAGGCCGACGGCGAACCGGCCAACTGGACCCGTCCCACCACCGGCTGGGTGCCCGGCGAATACATCCTCGACAGTCATACCCTCACCCTACCGCCTGACTTGCCCGATGATGCCGGCCTGCGCATTGGCCTCTACAACCCAACCACAAACCGGCGGTTGGCAACGGGCACGGAGGATTTTGTCACCATCCCCCTGCAATAACCGGTTCAGCCTCAGCCGGCAATGAGCGGTTTACCTCTCTGAAGCGGTTTAACCTGATCATGGGCTTTCTGCACCTGATCCAGGGTGTCTTTATGATAGTAGTCAGCAACGATACGACCTATCCCATCTTCACCAATTACCTCAATTTTGATACGGAAACATTCACGCTGTCACCCAATCCGCAGCTGCTCTATGAACTGCGTTTTGGTCCGGCCGTGGCCGCCTTTTTGCTGATTTCGGCCGTGGCCCACTTCTATTTGTCGACCATTGGCTATGAACGCTACGTAGAAAACTTGAAGAAAGGCATGAATCCCATTCGCTTCTATGAATATGCGCTCAGCTCTTCGTTGATGATTGTGCTCATAGGCATGTTGATTGGCCTTTGGGATCTGGGCGCGCTCATCCTGATTTTCACGCTCAATGCCACGATGAACTTGTTTGGCATTATGATGGAACTGCACAACCAGCATACCAAAACCGTAAATTGGACGGCGTTCATTTACGGCTGTATTGCCGGGTTTGTCCCCTGGATTGTGATCACCCTGTACTTTGTGGGTGCGGTAAATTCGGGTGATGCCAAGCCCCCCGATTTTGTCTACGCCATTGTTCCCATTTTGTTTGTATTCTTCAACATTTTTGCCATCAACATGGTGTTGCAATACAAGAGGGTGGGGCGCTGGGCAGATTATCTGTTTGGCGAGCGGGTCTACATCATTCTCAGCCTTTCGGCTAAAAGCGTTTTGTGTTGGCTGATCTGGACGGGTACTCTGGCCCCGGTGTAAGCGGTTTCAGGAAACATGGTTTGCCCTGGAGCAGCTAATTTTGGGTCTACTTGAGAGAGTCGTTGCCCCAATCAAGAAACACACATACATCTCTTCAAGCAAAGTCCTGTATTTCCCCGGAAACACTCAATTACTCAAGGGACTTTGAGAGCAGTTTCCGGGGAAATTCGAGGATTGAATTAACCCTGCAAAATAAAAGTCCACTCCTCCAAATCATCATCTTCGGTGCGTTCCGTATAGCGGATTTGGAAGTTAAATTTCTCAATCAGGCCAAGCATGTCTATGAGCGCGCGGCGTGAGGCTTTGGCGGGGTGATGTTCCAATGCCTGGATGGCGGCCCGAACATCATCCTTGACGGGGCTGTCGCCAAGTACCTCAATGGTAAATGAATTGCCGCTGCTGCCTTTGCGGGCATTGCTGCGCAACATGATCGTATGCATAAAACGCTCCTTTGGTGATGGGTTTTTGAAGTCGGAAGCAGTTTAGCATGGTTTGGGTTTTTATCTCAAGCCCATTCCCTGTGATGACAACCATCATCAGCCATTGTGATGTTTGTCACTAAATGCACCCAGCAGGTGGATGCTAGAATATCTTAGGGTTAGTCTCTTTATCAATATCATCGCACCACACATTGTTGCCAATCTAACAGAATAAGGTAACAAACCGTGAAGCAGAACAGAGGTCATTTACCCGCAGCAGCGCATGATTCAGGGGGAATCAAGGGTAATTTTCAACTGTGTCGGTTTGTGATGCAGCTAATTGAGCACACAACATATTGAAAATAAGTGCAGCCTTCACTCGCCAGGGTGAAGGCTGTTTGTATTTTGGGGGAATGCCATATTCCCCCTTCGTCTATCGATAGCAGGTATATTTCAGGTTTCAGGTGCAACGAGACCTGAAGAGAAGGAGGTTTCCTTTGACCACACTTACTGAATCGGTACAGACGACTGCGCCCCCAACCACTTTTCAAGATCGTGTTGTAGCGGCCACACCGGGGGACCCTCGGCTGGAAATGTGCATCCAGTGTGGCACATGTGGCGGTTCCTGCCCCTCTGGGCCAGACATGCAACATACCCCTCGCCAGATTTTTGCCATGATTCGCGCCGATATGGAATCTGAGGTGCTGTCCAGCAACACGCCCTGGTATTGTGTCTCTTGTTATTTTTGCATGGTGCGCTGTCCGCAAGAGATTCATATTCCTGACATCATGTACACGTTGAAAGGCATGGCTATTGAGGCCGAAATGTATGGGGAGCGTGTCGCGCCAGACCTGGCTGACTCTTTTGTGGGGTATGTGGAAAATTACGGCCGTTCCTTTGAATTTGGTCTGGCCACCCGTCATTATTTGCGCCATCAGCCTTTGAAGCTGCTGGGTAAAGCGCAGATTGGGCTGGGCATGTTAACAAAAGATCGGCTGGAACTAACCCCAACAAAAATCAAACAGATCGATCAGCTCCGGGCCATTTTACGGCGAGCCAAAGCGATTGAGGAGGCAGTGTTATGAATAAATATCTATTTTATCCTGGCTGCTCCATGACCCGCAGCGCACGGCCGTATCTGGATTCTCTCAACGCCATCCGCGCCGATATTGATATGGTGCTGGAGGAAGTGCAGGACTGGAACTGCTGCGGGGCTACAGAGTATGCGTCTGTACATCGCATTCCGGCACACGCCCTCGTTGGCCGTAACCTGGCCCTGGCGCAAAAACAGGTGGATGGGACGAATACCGTTGTTGTTGGCTGTAGCGCCTGTTACCTCAATCTAACAAAAACTGATCATTACATGCATAAAGATGCCAGGCTAAACGTGCGCGTAAACGATGCCCTTGCTGCTGGCGGCCTGCATTATGATCCTGGTTCGGTGCAGGTACGCCATCTGCTAGATATTGTGGCCTATGAGGTGGGTCTGGAAGCCATCAGGCGGAAGGTGGTAAAACCATTGAAGGGATTACGAGTGGCCCCTTACTATGGCTGCATGGTCCATCGCCCTGACTTTAATCAGCGCTTTGAGCACGAAGAATATCCACTGTCGCTGGATCGGGTGCTAAAAACGCTGGGTGCTGAAGTGATTGACTTTCCCCTGAAGACGCACTGTTGCAGCGGTCATATGACGCAAATTAGCCCGCCCGTGGCTTACGAAATGATTCGTCGCCTCGTTGGTGCCGCTACACAGTACAAGGCCGATATGCTGGTGACGCTTTGCCCCATGTGCCAGCTGAATTTGGATGCCTTCCAGGGTGATATGAACAAACATTTCCACACCGCTTACCACATGCCCGTGGTTTACTTTACGCAGCTGATAGGGCTGGCCTTTGGCCACGATGCGGCCGAATTAGGCCTGGGCAAGGAATTTGTGGATACGCGAGCGGCGCTGGCCAAGATTGGGGTGGCGGTGCCGGAAGAAGAAATGGAAGTGAAACGGCCGTCACGCCGCCGCAAAGATGACCCCAGCTTACCTATGCCGATCATGGAAGGTGACGAGGAGGGAGAAGCATGAGCGATAACAAGACTCCTCAACAAGGAAAAGAGCGCATTGGCGTTTACGTTTGTCACTGCGGCACCAACATTTCAGCTACGGTGGACGTGGAGGATGTGGCCGTCTGGTCCAAAGAGACACTTGGCGATGATGGTGTTGTGGTCTCGCGTGATTACAAATTCATGTGCTCCAGCCTGGGGCAAGAATTGATTGAGCGGGACATTGAAGAACAAGGGCTTTCGCGCGTGGTGGTGGCTGCCTGTTCGCCCCATTTGCACGAGCAGACGTTCCGTGGCGCTTGCAGCCGCGCCGGCCTTAACCCGTACCTGTGCGAGCTGGTTTCAATTCGTGAGCAGGTATCGTGGGTGCATACCGACAAGGTGGCGGCGACGGCCAAGGCCAAGGCGGTGTTGGCCGGCGGCGTGGTGCGCGTCATTGAAAACGAGCCGCTGGAGCCGCTGCATGTGCCCATTGACGCCCATACGTTAGTCGTGGGTGGTGGGATTGCCGGTATTCAGGCGGCGTTGGAAATTGCCGATTCCGGGCACAAGGTGTATTTGGTGGAGCGGGAGCCATCGATTGGCGGCCACATGGCTCAGTTCGACAAAACGTTCCCCACGCTGGACTGTGCCGCCTGCATCCTGACGCCCAAGATGGTTTCGGCGGGATCGCATCCCAACATCGAGTTGCTAACCTGGAGCGAGGTAGAACGGGTCGATGGTTTTGTGGGTAACTTTACGGTGACCATCAAGCAAAAGCCACGCTATGTGGATACGGAGCTGTGTACCGGCTGCGGCATCTGCTGGGAGAAGTGCCCCAAGAAGGTGATTGATAAGGAGTTTGAGGCGGGTGTGGGCTATCGCACGGCCGTTTACACCCCATTTGCTCAAGCCGTGCCCAAGTATCCGGTAATCGATCCGGAAACCTGCACCTATTTCCTGAACGGCAAGTGCCGCGCCTGCGAAAAGCTGTGTCCCACCGACGCGATTGACTTTTCTCAAGAAGAAACGTACCAGACGGTGACCGTGGGCAACATCATTCTGGCGACCGGTTACGATACGTTTGATGCCCGCCGCATTCCGCAATATGGGTACGGCCGTTTGGCCAATGTCTTCACCAGCGTCGAGTTTGAGCGCATGTGTAACGCCTCTGGCCCAACCAACGGGGAGATTGTGCTGCGCGATGGTGTGACACAGCCAAAATCCGTCGGCATCGTGCATTGCGTCGGCAGCCGTGATCGCAACTTTAACAACTACTGCTCGGTCATTTGCTGTATGTCCAGCCTCAAGTTTGCCCATCTGGTAAAGGAGCGCACCGGGGCAGTCGTTTATAACTTTTACCTGGACATGCGCACCGCCTACAAAGATTACGACGAGTTCTACCAGCGGCTGCTGGAAGAAGGCACGCTCTTTGTGCGCGGGCGCGTGGCCGAAGTGACCGATGCCGCCCGTCTGCCCGGCGAGGAAGGCAAGCTCATCATTCAGGCAGAAGATACGCTTGTTGGTCGGCCACGGCGCATTCCGGTGGATATGGTGATTTTGGCCGTGGGGCTGGAACCGCGTAAAGATTCAAACGAAGTCGGCAAGAAGTTTGGCATCGCCTGCAGCAGCAATGGCTGGTTTATCGAGAAGCATCCCAAGCTGGACCCGGTGGCCACGATGACGGAGGGCATCTTCATCGCTGGTGCCGCTCAGGGGCCAAAGGATATTCCCGCCAGCGTAGCCCAGGGTTCGGCGGCAGCGGCCCGCGTGCTCAGCCGCATCAGCGCCGGCGAGATTGAGCTGGAGCCGGTGCGGGCTACGGTGGATGCCCAAAAATGCTCCGGCTGCCGCATTTGCAACGATCTTTGTCCGTATGGAGCCATCCTCTTCCATGAAGATACGATGGTCTCTGAGGTCAAGCATGCGCTGTGCCAGGGCTGCGGCACCTGTGTGGCGGCCTGCCCGGCGGCAGCGATTAGCGGCACGGGCTTTAGCAATGAGCAGGTGATGGCCCAGATTGATGGCCTGCTGGCGCACAGTTTGTTTGGCAACGGCCGTCTCGTCGAAATGGCGGAAGTAGTTTCATAAACAGGGGAGGCAGAAAATATGACAGACCAATTCGAACCAATCATCATCGGCTTCACCTGTAACTGGTGCAGCTACCGGGCGGCCGATCTGGCGGGCACGGCCCGCGTGAAGTACCCGCCCAATATTCGCCTCATCCGGCTCATGTGTTCTGGCCGCATTGACCCTACCTTTGTTCTTCGGGCGCTGTCCCAGGGGGCCGATGCCGTCATGATCACCGGCTGCCATCCGGGTGAGTGCCACTATATTGAACAAAACTACAAAGCGCTGCGGCGGGTGAAGCTGCTCAAGCGCACTCTGGTGCAGATGGGCATCGAGCCGGAACGGGTAAAGTTGGTGTGGGCCAGCGCCGCTGAAGGCGTCAAACTGGCCAAAGAGATCGCCACAATGGTGGAAGAAGTGAGGGCGCTGGGTCCCCTCAACTGGCCCGGCCGTCTGCAACACGCCAGCGGTAACGGCGTGCCCGTGCCTGTTTTAGAGGAGGTGCCAGCATGAGCGACAATGGAAGCAACGGCAAACCAAAATTTGCCATGTACTGGGCCGCCTCTTGTGGCGGTTGTGAAATTGCCGTGCTCAACATCGGCGAGAAGATTTTGGACGTGGATGCCAACTTTGACGTGGCGTTCTGGCCGGTGGCGATGGATGCCAAGGTCAAAGATGTGGCGGCAATGCCGGACAAATCGATCACGCTGACGCTTTTTAACGGCGGCATTCGCAATGAAGAAAATGCCCACATGGCCAAACTGCTGCGGCAGAAGTCGCAAATTCTGGTGGCGTTTGGCTCCTGTGCCTCGGAAGGGTGCATTCCGGGTATGGCCAACTTCTCTTCGACGGAGCAGATATTCGCAGCAGCTTACGACAGCGTCTCCACAGAAAATCCGGACGGGCTGCGGCCGCAATACAGTTACGAAATGCCCGAAGGCACCATCACCATTCCTACGTTTAATCCGGTTCTAAAAACGCTGGATCAGGTGGTGGACGTCGATTACTACATGCCGGGCTGCCCGCCAGAGTCGCACCAGATTACGGCCGTTGTCGAGCTGGTGATCAAAGCACTGCATGGCGAGGCAGAACTGCCGCCGCCAGGCAGCGTCATCGGGGCCGGCTTTTCGACCGTTTGTGATGAATGTGGTCGCGAGCGCAACGTGAAGAAGATCACCCAGTTCCGGCGCATCCACGAGGTGGCGGAGATTGATCCCAATCTGTGCCTGCTGGAGCAGGGCATTTTGTGCAATGGTCCAGCAACGCGCAGCGGCTGCGGCGCGCTGTGTCCCGGGGTGAACGCGGCCTGCGTCGGCTGCTACGGGCCGGCAAACGATGTGGTCGATTATGGGGCGCGGATGATGACGGCCGTTGCCTCCGTCATCGACAGCCGGGACCCGGACGAAATTGACCGCATTCTCGACGGCATTGTTGATCCGGCCGGTTCATTCTACCGCTTTAACCTGGCCCATTCGCTGCTGCACGCCGCGAAAACGGCGATCAGTAAACAGTAATCGGTGAACGGTAATCGGTAAACCGTGTTCAGTAACTGAATACTGATTACCGATTACGGATAACCGATTACCGTCACAAGGAGAAACAAATGGAGCGCATCACAATCGACCCCATTACCCGCCTGGAAGGGCATGGCAAGATCGAGATTTTCCTGAACGATGAAGGGGATGTGGCCAACACTTATTTCCAGATTCCGGAGCTGCGCGGCTTTGAACGATTCTGTGTCGGCCGTCCGGTAGAAGAGATGCCGGTGCTAACCAACCGCATCTGCGGCGTTTGCCCGGAGGCGCACCACATGGCTGCCGCCAAAGCCGGCGACGCCGTTTACGGCGTGGAGCCAACCTCGACCGCCAAAAAGCTGCGCGAGCTGCTGTACATGGGCTTCTATTTCACCGATCACACCACCCACTTTTATGCTCTGGGCGGCCCCGATTTTGTCATGGGGCCGGATGCCCCCGTTGCCGAGCGCAACATTTTGGGCGTCATTCACAAAGTGGGGCTGGAGATTGGCGGCAAGGTGATTCAGGCGCGTAAATATGGCCACACCATCGTAGAGATGCTGGGCGGGCGCAAGGTCCATCCCTGCACCTCCATTCCCGGCGGCGTCACCAAAGGACTTACAGAAGAAGAGCGAGAGCAGATTGAAGAGATGGGCCGCTGGGGCATTGAGTTTGCCCAGTTCAGCCTGAAGCTGTTCAGCGATTTGGTGCTGGGCAAGCAGACCTATCTGGACTTAATTCTGGGCGACATCTACACGCACAAAACGCATTACATTGGCCTGGTGGATGAAAACAATCGGGTCAATTTCTACGACGGCAAGGTGAGCGTGGTCGATCCCGACGGCAAGCGGCTGGGCAAATATGCGCCGCACGAATACACGGACTGGATCGCCGAGCGCGTGGAGCCGTGGACCTATCTCAAGTTCCCCTACCTGAAGAAAGTTGGCTGGAAAGGGTTTGCCGAGGGTAAGGATTCGGGCATTTACATGGCCACGCCGCTCTCCCGCCTGAACGCCGCCGACGGCATGGCTACACCGCTGGCGCAGGCACATTACGAGCAGTTTTACGAGACGCTGGGCGGCAAGCCCGTACACCAGCGCCTGGCGACGCACTGGGCGCGGCTGATCGAGCTGCTCTATTCGGCCGAACGGCTGGTGGAGCTGGCCACGGATGAGGAGATTACCTCGCCTGACCTGCACAACGTGCCCACCCAGGTGCCCTCGGAAGGCGTAGGCATCGTAGAAGCGCCGCGCGGCACGCTGACCCATCATTACTGGACAGATGAACGGGGTGTGTTGACAAAAGTAAACCTGATTGTGGGCACTACCAATAATTATGCGCCTATCAGCATGTCGATCAAAAAAGCGGCCCAGAGCCTGATTAAGAAAGGCACGGTGGTGAATGAAGGATTGCTGAACATGGTGGAGATGGCCTTCCGCGCCTACGACCCCTGCTTTGGCTGCGCCACCCACTCGCTGCCGGGGCAGATGCCGCTTGAGGTCACGATCCGGGATGCAGAAGGTGAGCCAGTTGAGGTGCTGAAGCAGTATTGCTGATTTCAGTGAACGGTAATCGGTGATCGGTAATGTCGCTGTGCGACCGCTTCGCGTACGGTGAACCGTTCACCGTTTACCGATAACGGATTGCCGATAACGAGGGCATATGAATCGGAGCAAGACACTGGTCGTAGGTCTGGGCAATCCCATCCTGGGGGATGACGGGGTGGGTTGGCGCGTGGCGGAGGCGGTGCAAACGGCCGTTCCTCACGCAAAGGTTGAATTTCTAGCCCTGGGCGGGTTAAGCCTCATGGAACGGCTCATCGGCTACGACCGGGTGATCATCATCGATTCGATCCAGACGCAAAACGGCCGTGTCGGTGACGTAACAACCTTTCCTTTGCAAGCTTTACCGGATTTGTCGGCGGGGCACACAACGGCCGTGCATGACACCTCCCTACAGATCGCCATCGCCCTGGGCCGCCAGATGGGCGCCCAACTGCCCGACGACATCACGATTGTTGGTATTGAAGCAGCGCGAGTTTACGATTTTTCTGATGAGCTGACAGCCGAAGTGGCAGCGGCCGTGCCGCAGGCGGTAACAGCCGTGCTTGAACTACTGCAAATTGCTCCAGAGATCAGGTGTTTAAGCACACCATAAAAAATAGAACGCTGATTTGCCTGATTCCCCTGATCGCGAAGCGACATCAGGAAGATCAGGCAAATCAGCGTCCCATTAAATATGGAGGAAGAGATGGTTTCTCCCGAACTTTTGCGACGTTATCCGTTTTTTGCTTTTTTGACCCACCAGCAGCGCCAGGAAGTGGCGATGATTGCCGATGAGGTCGAGGTTCCGGCCAACACGATCTTGTTTGCCATTGAGGAAAAAGCCGAGGCGCTGTATCTGCTTATGAACGGCAGCATTGATTTGCATTACGTGGTTTTGGACGAGAATCTGCCCGCCCTGCGCAAGGATTTTATGATCGGCACGATCAATCCGGGGGAGGTGTTGGGCATTTCGGCTTTGATTGAACCGTATAAATTGACGGCAACGGCCGTTACCACCCAACCCTGCACTGTACTCAAAATCGACGCCCGCGCCCTGCGCGATTTGTGCGACCAGGACCACGACCTGGCTTACGGCCTGCAAAAGCAGCTGGCCCGTACCACCATGCAGCGCCTGCACGCCACCCGCGTGCTGCTCGCCGCTGCCACTGCGCCCGTTTAAAACCTTTGACGCAATGGCGCAAAGAAGCAAAGAAAAATCTGCGTAATCTGCGTAATCTGCGGATGAGAAAAGGATCTGCCGAAATTACCAGTTTTGCAGAACTATCAACAGCACCTGCGCCAGGATGACGTTGATGATGATGGCAAAGGGAAACATGAGCGTGTAGCCGATGCCCGGCAGCGGGTTTTGCGCCTGCTCCTCGGCGTAGTCCAGGACGGCCGGCTGGGGGGAGATCATGCCCAGCAGCAGGCTGAAGGGGATGCGCAGCAGCTTGTAACCCAGCCACAGCGCCAGCAGCGTCGTCACCACAATGAGCCCAAAACCAAGACCAAAAATAAGCCAGCCGGTGCCGCCGGCAAACGCGTTCAGAAAGGCGTTGCCGGAGCGCACACCCACCGCCGCCAAAAGCAAAATCAGGCCAAACTGGCGCAGCGTCAGGTTGGCGCTGTAGGGCATCTTCCACAAAATGGGCCCGGTGCGGCGCAGCGCGCCCAGCACCAACGCCACCAGCAGCGGCCCGCCCGCCAGTCCCAGCCGGAAAGTGATGCCGCCCGGCAGCGTAATCGGAATCAGGCCGAGGAGCCAGCCGACGGCGATGCCCAATCCCGCCGTCATCAGATTGACGTGGCTGAGCTGAGCATAAGAATCGCCAAACAGTTCCACCAGATGAGGAATTTCTTCACGAGGTGCCAACACGCGGATGCGGTCGCCCCATTCCAGAACGGTGTCGCCGCGGGCCAGCAGCTCCACATCGCCGCGGCGAACGTGGGAGACAATCGCGCCATGCGTCTCGCGCAGGTTAAGTGTGGCCAACTGCTTGCCGGCGATGTCCGGATTGGAGACAAAGAGGCGGCGGCTGTTGTAAACGGCATGGTCGTGCAGTAAATCTTCGGCGGAGCGTTGGCCGAAGTCGGTTGCTACCTGGGCCATCGCTTCCGGCGTGCCGGCAATCACAATTTTGTCGCCCAATTGAAATTGCGTGTCATTGCTGATCAGGCTGATGCTGTCGCCGCGGTACAAACGGCCGAATAACACATCCCACTCATGCTCACGGCGCAGCTGGCGCAACGGCCGTTCCGTCATCTCTAGTCGCGTCACATCAATCGTGCAATATTGCAAATCGCGGGCGATGGGGTATTGGTGGCGCAGGCGGTACGCTTCTCCGGCAAAATCGACCGGCCAGAGGCGCAGCACAATCGCCAAAACCAGCATCCGGCCCAGCACACCCAGCGGATAGACCACGGAAAAACCGACGACGGCATCAGCAGCAGCCGCGTCTGCCCCGCCGCGCTGCCCAATCAAATCCAAAACGCTGGCCAGGGCGGGCGTGTTGTTAGACATACCGGTGAAGATGCCCACAGTCGTCGCCGGGCTCAGGTCCAACGCAAAGTAAAGACCCAGGAGCAGCAGCGCCGGCAGCGTCATAATGCCCACGATGAACAGCACCTCGCGCAGCCCTTCACGGCGGAACTTGCTGAAGAAGCCCGGTCCGTTGGCCAGGCCAATCGTGTACACAAACAGCACCAGCCCCAAATCAAGAATAATTTGCGGCATTTGCAGCGCCGGGTCCAATGCACCAAAAGCGAGACCGACGAATAAAACGGCCGCAACCCCCATGCTGTTCCCCGCCAGACGAATCTGGCCAATCCAGTAGCCAATGGCCACTACTAGAAAGAGCAGCAGCAAAGGATTGGCTTGCAGTAGTTCAATCATAAGCATACCAAAATGGGAGCATATCAGGTTTCATCAGAAAGCTGTAACACCGAGAAAATTACTTTGACAAAAATTCTGTAAACTATTGCCTTTTGTGCGCCACTGGCGTATAGTGCGGGCTTGTTGAGGAATGGTTAAAATGAATGATGAACTGTATTGTTCTACTGAACCTCCTCAGCACCACTGTCAGCATCGGTGGTGTCATCTATTTCAGGTTCATCGAGTGAGGTTTCGTCTGGTGGGGTAGCGACTTCCGCCGCCGGGGGGCGGAGCTGGAAGCGCAGCAGGATACGGCCGAGGCGGATTTCGTCGCCGTCTTGCAGCTGGCGCGGGCTAAGGCCCAGCCGGTCGTGGTTTAAAAAGGTACCGCCGGCGCTGCCCTCGTCGTACAGCCAGTAACGGCCGTTCCGCCGCCGAATCCGTGCATGAAGCCGAGCCACCGAACTGTCGCCAAACACAATCTGGGCTACCTCGTGATCGCGGCCTATGGCCATGTTGTCTTCATCAATGACGATGTTTGTGCGGTGGCCAGGGGCATCTTCCACTAGATGCAGCGAAGCGATTAGCGTTTCATCAACTTCATCCTGAGCCTCGTCCGATTCGGCCGTTTGCCGCCTGGGTCGGATACGTGGTGTTGCCTTGAAGAGGCGCCGCCGCCACCAGCGAATGAGGATGAGCACCAGGCCCAGCAAGCCCAAGCCGGCCAAAATAAGCAGCCAGTCGTCGCGGCTGACCGTGTTGGTAACGGCCGTCACGCGCTCAATCGGATTGGGCGTGGCTGTGGGGGCTGGCGTAGGTGTGGGCGGATCGGGACGAACGGCCGTAATCGTCACCACTTCCGGCTCTGTTTCGGCCGTGTAGCCCAGCACATCCGTTAATTCTGCCCGTACTCGATATGCGCCCGTGTCCACTGACTGCACGTTCCAATTCAGATTGATGATGCCTGATTCGTCCGGCTGAGGTGGGGTAAGCTGCGGCTGCGGCTGGCCATCGACAAAGAGGGAAACGGCCGTAATCTCCCGCGGTAAATCATCGGGCCAGGTGAGCTGCACCGGAATGTTTAGCGTGGTTGGTTCCAAATCCAGGAGAGGCGAATCCGGAGTTGTGCCCTGGCGCCGAACGGCCGTGGTGGGCAAAACCAGTTCAATTTGCGGCGGGGCAATCTCCAACACCAGCTCCGTACGGGCAGTGAGATTGCCGATGTTGACCGTGATGGGGTAACGGCCGCTTTCCGTTTGCAGCGATTCATAGCGGATTTGCGCCTGGTTGCCCTGCCGCTGCCAGACCAAAAAGAGCGAATCGGCTTCTTCTGGCCGGGGCACGTGAGCGTAAAAAGCGCGGGTAGGTTGGTACAAAGCTGCGGCGGCATCAACTTCATCAAAGCTGGCCTGCGCCCCCAAGATAGCTGTAAACAGCGGCAGTTCAATGGCCTGTGCTTCGGCCACGATGGTTTCAAAGTCGAGAAACTGGCTCAGGCGGCGTGCTTCGCTGAGAAGGAGGATGGCTTGATAACGGCCGTCTTCCTTTGTAGAAGCCGCGTGGTCGATGGCTTGCAGCATCATGGTGTTGATAGGCGCATCTTCCGGCAGCTCCGACGTGTAATTTTGCATGGCGTTCACCAGCGCGTCGGGCGAGCCGGTGTCTTGTACCAAAAATTGACCCGCTTCGTTGGCCGTATCCGGCACCAGCAAAGAGATACGGTCCAAGCCGGACGGGTTCATAAAGCGGCTGGCGTATCGTTCTAGCATTTCTTGCACCGTTTGCCGCCGCGTCACGCTGCGCCCTTCGTCAATAATGTTGAGCGACTGGTCGGCGTCCAGCACAAAAATGATGTCTACGCCAACCGGCACAAACCGCACCTGGGCATCAGCAATGGGCACGCCGTTTTCCCGCAGCGTCAGCCGCGTCAGGTCAGATTCGGGCAGCGGCGCGCCACGGCCGTCGCTGCTCAGCACGTTCAGCCGCACCTCTGGGAAGTTCGACAGATCGGGCCGGCTCAGCCGCAGCTGCACATCCCCCTGCGCCATCGCAGGCGTTAAAAACATCAATCCGCAGATTACACAGATTACGCAGATTAAAAGCTTATAAAATCTGTGTAATCCTTCGGCAAGCTCGGGACAAGTTCTGCGTAATCTGTGGATATTTTTTTCGCTGAAATGAATAATTTTCTCCATCTTCCGCAGGCGTTCCACCCGACGAGCGTAGGTTGTTTTATGTTTACTTTCTGCGCTCGGTTTGTTATTATAGCACGGTAAATCCAGGGAGAGAGGCTCACATGATGCGAACAATTAGAAACGGTTGGCTGCGATTGGTTTGGTTGCTCACAATATTGCTGCTGACGGGAACGGCCGTCCTGGCCCAAGATGATATCCTCGACGTCGCTCAACTGTTCATCACCGACAGCGACGTGAGCAGCCTGCCCAGCGTGGAACTGCACATGTACGGCCGTGACGCCCAGGGCAATCCGCTTGACCTCTCCCAGGAAACCCTCACCATTCTGCAAAACGGCAATCCTGTTGGCCCAATTGAGTACCAGGGCGCCCACACCGCCGGCACCTTCACCGTCTTCCTCATTGACATTCCGCCGGGGGTGGTGGATGAACTGCCGCTGCTGCAAGATGCTATTCAAGGTTATGCCGCCGCACCTTACATGGCTGAACAGGTCGATTCCGTCGCCGTCTATCAGGTAGGAGCTACTCAAGCAACTCAGTTGTTGGAGCCAACCGGCTTTTACAACAGCGTGCGCAACCTGTTTGCCACACCGCTCGATCCGGAAACGGGCGCGACGGCGCTCATCGACAGCACCACCAGTTTGCTGGGCGAGCTGGAAGCGCTCAAACCCAGTCCGGACATGGCCACCTCGCTGGTGCTTGTCACCGACGGCACCGATGTAGTTAGCACGACATTTGACGAAGACGATATGGTCAACCGGGCGCTGGAGCTGGGCGTGCCGATTCATACTATCTGGCTGGACAATGAAAATATCACCACGCCGGATTTTGGCCAGAGTTTTCTGGCCGGTGTGGCGGCACAAACGGGCGGCATTGCCGTACAGCTAGACAACACGGGCGATCTCCCCCTCGTCTGGAACCGCATCAGTAGCTTCCGCGACCAGGCGCGCATTCGCTATACGGTCACCGAGCTGCAAGCGGGCACCTTCCCCGTGACGGTAAGCCTGGCCACCGATCCCACCATCTCCGCCGAAACAACCATTGAGATTCCCAACAACTTACCCAGCGTGGTCATCAATCTGCCGACCGACAGCCGCACCTTGTCATTACCTGCTTTGGATGAACCGGTGCGCTTACGGTTTGAAACGGCCGTTACCTGGCTGGACGGCGTCGAACGAGAAATCACAGCAGCTCAGCTTAAAGTCAACGATGTCACCTACGACGTGCCACTGGAAGATGCGACCAACTTCCAGGCCGACATCACCAGCCTGACCTATGGCAACAACAGCGTCGAAATGGTTATTATGGATGACCAGGGCATCCGGGCCAACAGCCCAATCGTGGTACTCACCGTCAACGAAGGGCGGCGCGATATTCCCGATGAGCTGGATGCCGGCAGCGGTCTGCTGGGGCTGATTCTGCGCTTTTTGCTGGTACTGTTTGCCCTGATTGTGGTGCTGGCGGTGTTAATTTGGCTGTGGCGCAACGGCCGTCTCACCAATTTGGGCAGCCTTATTCCACGCGGCCCGTCACGCCCGCGCCAGCCGTTTGCCGAGCAGCAGCAGGCCCAGTATGCACCTACGCACACCGTCGCCTACCTGGAAATATTGGAAGCGGTGTCCCAGCTTGCCTCACCCATCCCGTTGAGCATGGCCGTGATTCGAATCGGCCGTTCGCCCAACCAGGCCAACATCGCCTTTGAAAATGATGTCACGATGTCTCGCCTGCACGCCAGCCTGATGCTGGAAGGCAACCATTACCGCATCTTCGACGAGCAAAGCACCAGCGGTACCTATGTGAACGAGCGGCAGGTACCTGAATACGGCATCCAGCTCAACGACGGCGACGAGATTCATCTTGGTGCCGTGCACCTGCGCTTTCGGCAGGGGTGATGTTGACAAGGTGAAGTGGCTGGAATGGGTGCAGCGGCTTCAGGCCATAGCTCAGAATGGGTTGACTTACGCTGGAGACCCTTTTGATGTGGAACGGTATGAAGCCATTCGCCAGATTGCGGCCGAAATTGGGGCGCATTACGGGCAAGTTGAAGTTGAAACCGTTGCTGATTTGTTTGCCGAGAGTATCGGCTACGCCACGCCCAAGCTGGATGTGCGGGGAGCAGTCTTTCAAGATGACAAAATTCTGATGGTGCGGGGGCGGCAAGATCAGTTGTGGACGCTGCCCGGTGGTTGGATTGATGTGGGGGAGTCGCCGAGCACGGCCGTTACCAAAGAAATCCTCGAAGAAACCGGTTATCTCACCAAACCGATCAAGTTGGTTGCCTGTTATGACCGGAATCTGTGGGGGGAACGGCCGTATCTGCAACACGTTTACAAGCTCTTCTTTCACTGCCAGATTATCAGCGGAGCACCCCAAACCAGCCTGGAAACAGACAAAATCGCCTTTTTTGCTCCAGACGACCTGCCGCCAAATCTTTCAACCGCTCGCGTCACGCCTTCGCAAATCCATACGC
>CALBTC010000048.1 GCA_937967805.1 uncultured Anaerolineaceae bacterium | reverse complement strand
CGCAAATTCACCGCACCGCCATTCTCACCATCTACCACATAAACCTGCACACGCGGCAAAATTGTTTCCAGTGTTTCCAGGTAGAGACGATAACGGGTGACATCCTCACCGTAGATTTGTGAATTGGTCTCATATTCCGCCAGCACCGCCGCAAATGCCTGGGCCGCGCCGTTGGCCTGCGCCAGGGCATCTGAGCGGTACGCCTGAGCATCAGCCATAATTTGTTGCGCCTGTCCGCGTGCTTCAGGAATGATGCTGTTGGCATAGCCGTTAGCTTCATTAACCGCCCGCGCCTTATCCTCGCGGGCACTGTTCACGTCGGTAAAAGCATCAGCCACTTCATCAGGCGGAAAGGCTTTTTGCAAGTTGATGCCTACCACAACCAGGCCGCTGCCGTAGGCGTCCAGTCGTCGCTGCATTTCGGTCTGAATACCCTGCTGCAGCGATTGGCGTTCGGTAGTAAGGATGGCATCTACTGGCTGGCGACTGAGCAGGTTGGTGACTGCTTGCCGGGCCACGTCCCGAATCAGGAGATAGGGCGCGTACTGCACGTTGATGAGAAAGGCGGCCGGATCACGTACCTGGTACTGGATAATGAGTTCAATATCTATGACATTGGTATCGCCAGACAGCACTTGTAACTTGGATGGCGGTTCCGGGTGTTCGTGCCCTTCTTCCGGTTCCAGAATACCCACACTTTCACGGCGGACATCATTAATGTTGATGATGTCCACTTGATCCACAGGCCAGGGGAAGCGGTAATGAAGGCCGGGTTCAGCACGGGGAACGATAACTGCCCCAAAACGGCGCACAACGCCTGCCTCGCCGGGGTCTACCATATAAATTCCGGTAAGCAAGTAGGTCAAGAGCGCCAGCCCAATAAGCCCCCAGAGTATGCGCTGCGGCCGTAAATGGCCGAACGCGCTTTTTAGGTCGTCCAGAGGCGATTCGCCATCGCCGATGAGAATACGTATGAAATGGCGAATTGCCTGATAGATTTGACCGGCAAACACACGCCAGTTGATAGACGGCCGTTCCTGTTCAGGTGTTTCCTCTTCTGCGGACGGCCGTTCTTCATCTGGATCGGGTGGTGGCGTTACAGGCATTTGCTCGCTCATGGCTGCTCCTCCTGGGTTGCGGCGATGGGCGGGGTTGTACTGCTGTTGGTCGGGTTGAGATAGCGCAGGAGTTCCGAATCAGAGGGCAAAATCAGAGTCGTATTCTCATCAATGAACGCCTGATACGATTCCAGAGTGCGTAAGAATTGGTAGAATTCCAGGTCTTTGCCAAACGCTTCGGCATAAATAGCAATCGCTTCGGCATCTGCCTGCCCTCGAATTTCAGCCGCTTCCTGGTTAGCATCAGCCAAAATCTGCGCTCTTTCAGCATCCGCTTCTGCTCTGATACCGGCCGCTTCTTCGGTGCCTTCTGAGCGGAATTGGCGGGCAATGGCTTCGCGTTCGGCACGCATCCGTTGAAAAACGCTGGTCAGGTTAGCCTGGGGAAAGGTTAGTTGTTTCAAACGCACGTCGGTGATGGCCAGACCAAAATCGTCTGTTCGGTTGGCCGCACCCTCGGTAACGGCCGTTAACATATCCGGCAGCCTCATCTGCTCTGTGTCTACTGTCACCAACTGAGCTAGCTCTACCTGGCCTAAGGCCGCACCCAACTCCGAAGCAATTACGTCGGCCAACCGTGTCTCAGCGCCGATTGGGTCACGCACCGTCTTCAGAAATGCCAGCGGATCCGTGACCTGCCAGGTAGCATAAGCCTCAACCACAATGTTCTTTTTATCGGCCGTCAGGAACTCCGTTTGCGGCAGATTGTAAACCTGAAGCTGCCCGTTGATCCGCACTACAGTTTGCAGGGGGTCGGGCAACTTTGCATACAAACCTGGCTCTGTAATCACCCGCACTGGCTCGCCAAACTGCGTTACAATGGCTGCTTCAGTGGCATCAACCCGAAAGAAAACCAGTGTTGTCGCCAGAAAACCGATGATAACAAGCGCAATGATAATGTTACGGATAAGTTTCATAGTTTTTCTCCATATTTGGAGATCGGAGGGTGGCGATTAGAGCTAAATCAATCTTCACCCTCTCATCTCTAATACCCTTATGGTTCGGTTGGGAATGTCTGTACCCCGCTACTGCCCGGTATCCACAGGTCAGTGGTATCTAACTGCACCGACTCATCAACCAGGAATTTGCGTGTACCGGGCAAGACGTTTTCCACTGCTTCCAGGTAAAGGCGCAGCCGGGTAGCCTCCTGAGCATTGGCATACGCGCCTTGCCGGCTGGTAAACAATGCGGCATCAGCCCTGGCCAACCCTATTTTCTCGGCATAATAAGCATTCGCCTCTTGAATCGTTTGGGCAGCGTCACCACGCGCCAGGGGAACGATTTCGTTTTGGTAGGCCAGGGCTTCGTTGATAAAGGTGTTACGGTCTTCGCGGGCGCTGGCCACATCACGAAAGGCATCCGCCACTTCTGGCGGCGGATTACTTTCCAGCAGTTGGACGCTGACCACACGCAGCCCGGCGTTGTAGGTATCGAGCGTATTCTGAGCCAGATCGGCCGCTCGCCGTTCAATGATGGCCTTATCAATTGTCAGCAGGGCATCCACATTTTCTTGCGCTACAACCTGGCGCATAGCTGCTTCTCCTGCCTGTGTCACCAGGGCTTCCGGATCGGCTACATTCAGCAGGAAAGCGGCGGCATCGGTGATGTTGTAATGTAGGCTCAGGCGTACTGAAATCAGATTCTCGTCGCCAGTGAGCATGAGGCTGGCCGGGCTGTCGGTGCGGCGCACATTGTCAATAGCAACGATGTCTACTTGGTCAATGGGTGCAGGTAGGCGATAGTGCAGGCCTGGGCCAACATTGTTGGCGATGACACGACCGTAACGCCGCACGACGGCCGCTTCACCTGGTTGGACTTGATAAAATCCCGACAGCAAAACGGCGCTTACGAAAATAACGGCCGTAATCGGCACAATACGCCGCCAAGGTCTCCGTCCAGTGGGCAGATGGATATGCCCGTGTTCACCTTCAATCTCAAGCGCTTGATTGGTTCGCAGTGCGGCAATAGCAGAAGAAACAATCTCGTACCCGGCAAGAAAAATGAAAATGACAACAATGACCGCCGCGACGCGATCTAGATTGGGCAGACCGAGAGCCGCGCCAGCCAGACCAACGACAACTACGATGGCGGCATAGATGTCCATCTGCGAATGATAGCCGCTGGCGATGAGCGCTGGCGATTCTGTCTGGCGGCCTACGAACAGCTTGTAACGAGCAATAAAATAGGCGACGGCTACTGTAATGAGAGAGGCAAAGGTGATGGGAACCAGATTTCTTAGCTCTGGTGCCTCACCTAACAATACTTCGCGGATGATGTCCAGACCCACATAGAAGATGGCCAGGCCCACGATGAGCGCAATCCAATTTTCGATTCTATTGGCTCGTGCCTGCGTTTGTCGGCGGGCGGCATCCCAGCGGCCAATCAGTAAGCCTACCAGGACCAGAACACCTATGGCTACATCGGTAATGGAGTGGACAGCGCTGGCTTGCAAAGCCAGGCTGCCAGAAGCGCCAGCCAGACCATACTTAAAACCCACTAAGACGAGATTAATAATGATGGTGACAAAGATTGTACGTTCTTTCCGATCCATAGATCCCTTCCGCAGATTATCCGGCCTCTGTCGCACTATCTAGCGAACAGAGGCCAGAGGATAAGGTCGGTTGGCCAGGCAATCCGACAACACCGGAATATATCTCCCTCTAATGAGAAAGTTCCAAACAAAATCTTGCAGTTAAATGAGAAAAGGAGAATCAGGCGGGAAGTTCAGGGAAACTGAGCGTGATATGCGTACCCTGCCCAGGCGCACTATCTATCTGGATTTCACCGTGATGTTCCTGCACAATCCAGTGGACGATGGCTAGACCCAGCCCAACGCCGGAAAGTTGAGTCTGGTTTGGGTCACGAAAAAAGGGATGGTAGATGCGATTTTGGGTATCTAAGGTCATACCAGCGCCATTGTCCTGAATAGATACCCAAACACGGCCGTTTTCCGACCACAAGGCCATCGCCACCACCCCATCCAGCATGACCTGTTTGCAGGCATTGTCTATCAAATTGGTGAAAACTTGCCGCAGTCGGTCGGCATCGCCCAATACCTGAGCCGCTTCACACCGATTTAATTGCAGGGCGTGGCTATTAGCCGTCGGCAGCATCGCTTCATATACATCAAGAAAGACATCATCTACAGCTACCGGACAAAGCTGCAAATGCCAGCCAGCCTCGGCCTGCGCTGACAACAGCAGATCATCCAGTAACCGGGCAGTGTGTCTGCCCGTGCGTCGGATAGCCGTCAGCGCCTCCTGCTGACGGTCGCCATCTGTTTCGTATCGCGCCAATAAATCTATGTTGCCCAAAATAGAAGCCAGCGGTGTGCGTAGTTCGTGGGCAATCTCGGCCAGAAAACGGCGCTGGTTTTCAAAAAGCGTTTGCAGCCGGTCTAGCATCTCGTTGAAGGTGGCAGCCAGGGTTCCGATTTCGTCAGCCGGGCCATTGTAATCTACCCGGCGAGCCAGGTCTTCGGCCTGGATAATCTCGCGGGCGGTTTGGGCGATATGGCTTACAGGCCACAAGCCACGCCGGGCGATCCACCAGCTTCCGGCCAGGCCAAACAACAAAACGCTGGTCAATCCGATGGCGTAAATGAGCCGCAGCCGTTGCAGTGTCGTTTCTAAGCCTACCAGGGATTGGCCCACCTGGATAGCGCCCACCGTCACCCCTTCACGCCGTAATGGGCGATGGTAAAGGCGCACGGGCTGCTCGCTTATGGGGGCAGTGGTATAGAAACCGTCGCCGGACAGCGCCTGTTCTAGGTCAACGGCCGTGATCGGCAACTGCTGTGCGCCCAGGTTAAAGGAGCGAGCGACGACAGTGCCTTCTCCGTTCAATATCTGCACATAGACTCCCGGCGAACGGAATTCATCGGTTATTTCCGGCGATACCCCCTCAATAGGGCGGTTGGGGATGACCGAGAGGGCATCGGTCACGTGATTGGCGCGTTCGACTAGGGTGTTATCTATTTCATTCAGCAGGGAATCGGAAAAGGCACGGTAGGAGATGAGGATGAAGCTGCCCAAAGCAACCACTGTTATCAACACATACCAAAGCGTTAAACGCCATCGCAACGAAATCATATTTTGTCCTCCTTGAGAATATAACCCATACCATACACTGTATGAATTAAAGAGGGATTCCCTAATTTCCGCCGCAGGCGCAAAACATAAACATCCAGTACATCGCCCCGATGTACTTGTATGCCAGGCCAGACATTTTCCAGAATGACCTCGCGGGTAAGTAATTGCTGTGGATGGGTTAGAAATAGCCGCAGCAGTTCATATTCAGTTCGGCTAAAGCTGATTTCTCGGCCGTGACGATAGGCACAATAGAGGCTGGTATCCAATTCCAGGTCGGCAAATGTCATAATGTTGCCGATTGTTCCCTGGCGACGCAGCAATGCCCGCAGTCGGGCCAACAATTCATCAAAACCGAATGGCTTGCCTAAGTAATCGTCTGCGCCAGCATCCAGACCGGTTACACGGTCATCAATCGCATTGCGGGCGGTGAGCATAAGGATTGGGCCACTGTAACCCGTCTGACGAATAACACGACAGGCAGCCATCCCATCTATGCCAGGCAGCATGACATCTAAAATGATTAAATCAGGCTGGCTGGCCTTTAGCAGAGCCATTCCTGTTTCGGCAGTGTTAGCGACTTGCACCTGATACCCTTCATAAGTTAGACCGCGTTTTAGATAATAGGCGAATTCAGAATCATCTTCGATAATAAGCAGACGAGGATTCATAATTATGACCCTGGTGTCCACGTTGGTTCGGGTGTTGCCGGATAGCGCGATGTAATATCTTGCTGAATGGTTAACTGTTCGTCCGTCCAAAGCGTATGCAGGTAAGCGATGACGGCATGAACCTCTTCATCAGTAAGTTGCTCACCCAAAGCCGGCATCTGTCGCCCTAAACCTAGCTTGCCATTGACAATCCAATCGTGAATCACAGGGTCAGGATGTTCATAGGCATGTTCAGTTTCATCCAGGGCAGGCGCATTGAGCGCATTGGCATACCCTTCGGCATTTTCACCATGACAGACAGAGCAGACCCGAACAAAAACCTGCCGACCCAAAATCACAGGGTCAGGCGTGGCTGTTGGCATCACTGTGGGTAAGGGTGTGGGTGTTATGTTCGTAGTGAGGCACGCAGCTAGTGTCAGTGTTAGCATAGAGAAGAATATTTGTAACAGAACTGTTTTTTGCCACGAGGTGCGCTGCCTGCGTTGAGGTTGAGTCGTTCGCTTACTTCTCTTGTGCCAGCGGATTATCCCAGCCACTAGAGTTAACCCCAAAATAGCCAGTATACCTCCTCGTAGCCACTCTTTTCCGTTCACGGCATCTATCAATGAGCCAGTGACACTGAAGGCGTAACTGCCGCTGACAATATCCCCGTCAACCGAAACAGCTTTCCACTGCCCGGTGTATTGACCTGGGGATAAAGAGGGCAGGGTGGCCGCAAGTCGCTCTGGTGTTGCCGCATTATAAAGCACCCGAAGGCCATTTATCGCTCGAAAATTATTGCCAAACACCACAATCGTGCTATTGGGGGCAACTGGTTCACCAAAGGTCAACCGTATCTGCGCGGGTGAACGATAGAGCCTTGTTCCAGGAGCTGGTTCTGCCATAACCAGTTCGGCATGGGCAAAGATAGGCATCACCCTGATGACTATCAAGAAACTGCCCACTAACAAGATTAGCAGCCGAGAACGTTGGATGAAATGCCCTCTACTAACGCTCATAGTCTCATGGCAGCAATGGTTCTAAAACGGCGGTTAATCCAAGGGCTGAAACAGGCCCACCTAAGCGTGCAGCCACGCGCCCTGTATCATCTAACACATATGTCCATGGCTCGGTCGCTAATTGCCATTCAGTCATTTCATCGGCCAGGATAAGCTCTGGATTGAATTGCTTGTAAATCTCCAGGTGAATAAAGTTCACCTCGTCACCCAGCGACTCATAAACCGTTTCAACGCTGTTGAGTACCGGCGCACAGATGGCTGTCTGGCAAAAAGCGGGTGTAGAAAAGACAATGACAGACGGCCGTTCACTGTCCAGCGCTTCTTTAACTGTCACCTGGTAAAAAGCGGGATTGGGTTCATTGCCTGACGATAATTTGCTAATATCCGGCTCAGTCGCCAGGGTGCGATTTTCACTCGGCAGCGCCATATCCCCAACCACTGGCGATTGGGATTCCTCTTTTACTTCAATTGTAAATTGCGCCTGCGCTATTTTGCCATCGGCCAAGGTAATAGCGGCCGCCAGCCCCCAGAAACAGGCTTTTGGCACTGCCGGGTAAGCTACCCAATAAGGCACTTCGTAATCATTGTAGCCTGTTGCCGTCCCTGTCCAGCCTGGTTCCGGGGGGTCTTGTGACAAATCAAAGGCGGTTAACGTCACTGTCTGAGCCGTGCTAACACGCTGGGAGCCATCATACAGGAAAAAGGGGATTCGTGGTGTCCCGGCCACAAAGTCATCGGTAGCTATGGCTACCTGTATGGTTGAGGTTGCCTCCGCTGTCGCCGGTACGTCATCTTTCTGGCCGGTGCAAGCAGCCAGTGCAAGACAGAAAAACAGCATCAGATAACTCCATTGCCTGTACATTATTCGCTCCTACTACTGGCCACCCATCTCCACCGGCGCCTAATCCCGCACTGGCTCATATCCTTTCTCCTGTAACAGTTGCTGCATGTACTCAATTTCTGTTTGCTGTGCATTGGCCATGCCCTGCGCCAGATTACGTGCAATTTCTGTTTTCGCTTGCTGGGCGGCGGCTTCGGCCATGACAACACCGGCGCGATGGTGAGGAATCATGAGTTGCAAAAAACGGGCTTCGGCCTCGACACCAGTGGCGGCTGCCAGTTCATTAAGCTCTTCTCGCGTGGCCATGCCGGGCATCAAACCCTCAACCGACATGCCCATCCATTCCATTTTGGGGCCAACGCTGCTCCAACGGTAGCCCCAGGCATCTAGCCAGCCGCTCATAATGCCAATTTGTGCCTGCTGTGTTGTCAAAATGTCGTAGGCAAGAATACGCATGATTTCATCGTCGGTGCGGTCATAGAGTAAAGCAGACATCTCGACAGCCTGCTGGTGATGTTCGCTCATATCACGAGCGAAACCAACATCGGCCGAGCTTTCTCCCGGCAATTGTGAGGCTTTGAGCCAATAGCCACCAATGCCGCCCAGCAGGAGAAAAAGCAGGATGGATGGCAGCAAATATGAATATTGTCGGATAGGATTGTTCGTTTGTATTTGTTCACTCATTAGGTTTGTCGTCCTTATTGATAACGCAAGTTTTATGTATTTGATTTTGGTAGGCCAAGATAGCGCGGAGTCGCCGCGCAATAGTGGTCGTAGGCGGCACCGTGCTGCTGCCGCAAATGGTCTTCTTCCAGAAACACCTGTATTTGAATGGCTACATCTCCCAACAGCCAAAGTAAGAGGGTAAGGGCGTTGGGCAATACCAAGAATAGACCGAGGAGATTAAGGCGCATCCCCAGAAAAATGGGGTTGCGCGAGAAGCGAAACACGCCGTGGGTAACGAGCGATGTTTCATTTTCCGTGTCGATGCCGATGCGCCAGGATGCGCCCATATGTGCCTGGGCGATTAGCACCCAGATGAGGGCAAGGATGAGCAGCATCACGCCAACGGCCGTTACCGCAGCACCTTCCAGCCAGGTCAACGGTCCCAAATAAGCATACCAGCTGGTCGGCGCCAGACTGTAGAGAAGCACAGCAGCCACGCTGCCGAGTGACACCAGCCGGTACAGTCGGCCTAGAAAGCTCATCAAACCGTCCGTCTGGGTGAGTCGGTAAGGGTTAACTCCTGTTGCCCGCCAGGTCACATAGCTGCGCCAGAAAAAGGCGAGGCCATAAAACAAAATGAGATAGACCAAAAGAAACAGTTTCATTATCTTTTTACCCCTGTAGCAACAAGTAGGGAGCCTTGAATATATTTGAATTTGGCTGGATACCACGTTTCTTGATAGTCATGAGTCAGGTCTTGCACTGGCTCCCACACAGGACGGCGGCAATCTGAGTAGCCGATGAAGTTGAGCAGCCAAGCGCCTCTTGCCCCTTCCTCACAGTAACCTTCCAATATGACAAAGCGTGTTCCATCTGGCACGGCGTTGAAAACGTTGGTAAAAACCTCTTCGTAATTGGAAAGGACACCCAGAGCTAAGGTGATCAGCACTTTAGGGACGACACCAGCCGACAAGATAGTTGAGAAATAATCTGGGGGCAGATTAAGCAAGTCCCTCACTATTACTGTAATCTGTTCTGGTTTCCAGCCTGCTTTGTTGATTCGCTTACGGGCACGGGCCAACATGCCAGTGGAGCCATCTATGCCAATTAGCTGACCATGCTTGCCGATTCGTTCCAGGATAGGCCCAAAATTCACGCCTGTACCGCAAAACAAATCAATCACCGTATCGCCCGGTTGCAAATCAAGCGTGTTAATAGCTTGTTTTCTGGCATCACGATAGGGCCAATCGTTGAAACTGAGCAAGTCGTGAACAAGAGAAAGCCCGTTATACCAGCGAAGGGCTTGATTTGTTGTCATGCTCGATACCTCAGTAATCGCAGCGCATTCAATACGACAATAATGGTGCTGCCCTCGTGCAAGATAACGGCTCCGCTTAACGCCACAACACCGAGAACGGATGTGACGATCAAAATGCCAATCACACCCAATGACACAGCCAAATTCTGGCGGATGATGGCACGCGTAGCGCGACTGAGACCAACCGCAAAGGGCAGTTTACTCAGATCGTCAGCCATCAGCGCGACATCGGCCGTTTCCAGGGCTACGGCCGTTCCTGCACCCCCCATGGCAATGCCTACCGTGGCTGTGGCTAAGGCTGGGGCATCGTTGACACCATCCCCGGCCATGGCAATATCCCCATGTTCCTGCTGAAGTTCTTTGATCGCTGCCAGCTTTTGTTCTGGTAACAGCTCGGCACGCACGTCAGTAACACCGACTTCTTTGCCAATCTGCTGGGCCACGTCGTCGTTGTCGCCAGTGAGCATGACCAGCTTCTTTACGCCGAGGTCGAGCAGCTTTTGCAGCGTTTCTTTCACGCCAGCGCGGGGTGTGTCAGCCAGTGCCAGCACGCCCAGGAAACGGCCGTCTTGACTCACCGCCATCGTCGTCTTGCCCTTACTCTCAAACTGCTCAACTGTTCGTACCACCGCATCATCCAAAGCGTGTCCATTGGCTTCGCGGAAGAGCTTCAGCGAACCAATGAGCACCGGCTTGCCGCCCACTTCACTTTTTACGCCGCGACCGGTCACGTTTTCCAGACCATTGGCCGGAGGTAAGTCCAGCCCTTTGGCCTGCGCTGCCCGTACCACAGCCAGCGCCAGCGGGTGATTGGACTGCTGTTCTACCGCCGCCGCAATACGCAGCAGATCATCCACGCTGGTTCCATTGAGTGGCACACTGTTTGTTACCTTGAACTTGCCCTCTGTCAATGTCCCTGTCTTGTCAAAGGCTATTACATTGAGGTTACCCAAATTCTCTAGGTGGACACCGCCTTTTATCAGAACGCCGTTGCGGGCGGCCTGGGCAATCCCGGCCAACACCGAAGCAGGTGTGCCTAAAGCCAATGCACAGGGCGAGGCAGCAACTAACAGCAGCATTGCCCGATAGAAACTGTTTTGCCAGGACATCCAGCCGATCAGCGGGGGCACGACGATAACCAGCAGCACAAAAACGAGAACACCGGGCACAAACTTGGCCGTAAAGCGTTGGGTCAACTGCTGCGTTGGGCTTTGCTGCTCCTGCGCCTCGGCCACCATTTGCATCACCCGGCTGAGCGTATTGTCTTGCGCCAGTTTGGTCACTTTCACATCAAGGGCATTTTCCTGGTTAATCGTCCCGGCAAAAACCTCGTCACCTTCCTTTTTGTTCATCGGCACGCTTTCTCCAGTGATGGCGCTCTGGTCAATGGCGCTGGTGCCGCGCACAATCTCGCCATCAACCGGAATGCGGTCGCCGGGGCGAACGACGACCACATCATCTACTGCGACCTGCTCTACCGGCCGTTCGACAATCTCATCACCCTGTTTGACACGTGCCGTTTTAGGCATCAGTTCGCCCAGGGCGTTAATGGCGTTGCGGGCACGATCCAGTGCATAATGCTCCCCGGCATGACCCAGACTGAAAAGAAACAAGAGAAAGGCACCTTCACTCCATTCGCCCAGCAAGGCGGCTCCAGCCGCTGCCGCCAGCATGAGGACATCGGTATCAAACTTGCCTTTGAGCAAGCCGGGAATGGCGTGGGTGGCAATGTCGTAACCACCAGAGACGTAAGAAAGAACAAAGAAGGCGATTGCCATTGTTTCCGGCATATTAAAAAACGTCTCGCCCAGCCAGCCAATGAGAAAGAACAGACCGGCCAGCGCCACCAAAATCAGCGTCCACCGCTCTTGCATCCAATGGGGCAGGAAGGCGGGGGCGCTGCCGTGGTCGTGGTCTTCGTGGTCTTCTTTTTCTTGTGGTTCGCTTGGCTCCCCATCTGGTTGAATCGTTGGCCGGAGCGGTCTGTAACCCATACGTTGAAGTGTCTTGTGGATAAGCGGCCGTTGCAAAATGGTGATGTCATAGGCCACAAAGGCGAAACCAGCGGCATAGTTGACGCTGGCGTGCAACATGCCAGGCAGGTCGCGCAGCAGAGCTGCCAATGAATCGGCCGCATCTGCACTCGTCATGCCGGTGAAGGGAATGGCTTCATGCCGGTAGCGATTGGTAAAGCTGCTGCCAGCATCTCGTGCCATACGCTCCACCGTCGCCAGTGAGATGAGATTGGGATCGAAGTGCAGGCAGAGTTGGGGCGGATCGGCATCATAATTCACGTGAACTCGCTGGATGCCCCGGTGATTTTCCAGCATTTGGTTTAGTTTCGTAAGGCAATCATCGCGGGCATCTTCAATGTCCGGCAAAATTAAGGGAATGTCTAATTGGATAGTCTGTTCGCTCATCGGTACTCCTTCATTGTCATCAGCAAGCAGGTTAGAGTTGCTATCTATTTGCTGTCTAATTATTTATCAGTAAAGATGTATGAAGGGCTATTGAGGCGGTGGGGAAAGAACTGGTGGCTTTACTACGACAGGGGGTAGGGTGAGGAGGCTGGTGGCCAGGGTTAATGCCAGGCTGAGGGGTACAGAAAGATTGGCTGGTATGTTAAATCCAGCGTGAAGTGCCGTTGCGTAAGATTCATTTTCATCCGTCGTCTGGAAGTTTGTCGTGGTATCTTCATCCTGGCAACTGGCGGTCACGTTGACCTTACACCCCATACTGGTTGCATCTGCCAGGTAATGGCCAAGCAGACTGGTAGCAGCCAGGCACAGCCAGAAAACGGAAAAAAGGTGAAACAAACGGCCGTTAGCCATGCTGGGCGTGCTCCAGACCACAGAGGAACAAGTCACGCACATGGTCATCGTCTAAACTGTAGAACACATGACGACCTTCCTTGTGGGTACGCACTAATTTCATTTGTCTAAGGTGGCGCAGGTGGTGAGAAACGGCCGAATGGCTGATCTTTACCAGGTCAGCCAATTCGCCGACATTCAAATCATTCTTCGTTAGCGCCGCGATAATCTGTATGCGGCTTGTATCGCCCAGGGCCCTGAATAGTTCAGCTATTTGCCCGGCTAGTACTTCATCTACAAGGTTTTTATTGTCAGTCATAACCATCAAATATATGAACATATCTTCATATATGCCTCACAATATAATAACTTACTCTATTCGGTTGTCAAGAAAATGTGGTTTCGCGTTATTTCAGTCTGAGCATAACATCATAAAGTCTAACTGATGGCACTCGCCCACCAGCGGAAAGTAATGTTGAGATTGCCACCTTTGGCTTGAGCGACGATGCGAAAACGTACCTCATACGAATAACGATTCACCTGAGCAGATAAGTGCTATACGCCTGTGGTAATGTCAGGAGTCTCTTCACGAGACCAGGCATCAATGGGATCGCCGCCAATTGACGTTTCAATGCCCACTTCCACCTTTGCCGGAATTGGCCCCAAGCCATGATACAAATAGGGACTCCAGGTAATTTTATCGGCCTTAAGATTCATTTTGACTTCACCACTGCGTGAAATGGTGTGCCCACAGCAGAGCCGTGTATCCATGCAGGCTCGATTATCCGTAGCCACCTGGAAATATTGTTCGGTTTGCTGACGTAGCACTTCCACCTTTTTCACAAAGGTTGGATCAAGCTGGTCTTCATCTCGGGTCACCACTACAAACGCAGCGCGGAAGTTCTTTTGCGAATCCCTCTCGCGAGGATTGCGCGACCCTTCAGCTCGTCTGATATTTGTGACGGTCAGGTTTAAACCCGTTCCCTGAATTAACTGGCGACCCCCAGGTAGGGTTGGACCAAACGGTGTATAGTCTTGAATAAGTGTAAACCGCCCTACCTCGTTGGGTTCTTTCATGCCCATTAAATACAGATCCAAATTACAAAACTTAAATTCGAAGCCACCCACGGGTTCTCGAAGCCAGGTGGTGCTGTTTAGGCGAATATGTCGTTCTTCGTCGTAGTCCATTGGGGAGTTGCCATCATCAAATTCTTGTGCCCAATGGCCACCGCCAGGCAGCATGAGATCATTTTGCAATGGATCACCAGGTTTAATGCGATAGCGCACAAATGAACCCCAGCGATGGCCAATTTCCTGGAGCAGTGTGCCCAAGCTGAACCGCCCCATCCAAAGTTGGGATTGTAGCCGGGCCGAATTCCAGGTTGCCCGGCTGTTATAATTACCGCGATTGATACCGTCTACCTCATTGTAGATTCCGCGATGATAGCCAGAGTAAGGGATGCTGGGCAAGCGTGGATCGGTGAAAAACACCACAAAATCAAAACAGTCGCCATACCGATCCTTTACTTCGGCAAAGGCATCTACCCAATTGCTTAGCGGAAAATCATTGCCGTTCAATGAACGAAAACGATTGCCCCGCATCTCAATAACAGCTACATTTTCGGTCGTCAAACCTGCCGGAATATCGGCATCGGTGACGGTAACCGGGTGACCATACTCCAGCGGTAAGAGGGGATGTTCATGCTTTTTACCCCCCAGCTCTCCATGAAAACGGTGAACAGTTACTTTATCATTTTTTTCATTTGACATTTGTTTCACTCCTCATGTGACAGGGGGAAAGGCAGTGGCACTTCTGTTGACCTTTCCCAAACCCATTAAAAAAATCGACTTGTATAATTATGAACGAAGGCACATTTATTTCTCCGCTAACCGGCTTGACCTTCCACCCACTGGAAGGTGTATCATATGCTATATGAGGTAAACCCTATGCAGATGAAAACATTCGCCCAACAAACCAACTTGCCCCCCAAAACCATTCGCTACTACGAAGAAGTCGGCTTACTGCCCCCACCCCAGCGATTGGAAAATGGCTACCGTGATTACAACGAAGCAGATGTTGTCCGTGCTAGACTCGTGGCAGGAGCGCGTCGGCTAGATTTTTCCCTCGACGATATTCAAGAGATTCTTGATTTACGGGATAAACGCATTGCTCCTTGTCGGGTAATTCTAGATTTGCTGGAAGAAAAAGCAGACGAAATCAACCGTCGCATTGCGGAATTGCAACGTATGGAAACTGAACTACGTGAACTACGCCAGTTGGGTGAAACATTCCCTACCGATGATGTGGATGGCAAAAATTGTGTCTGCCATCTCGTCAGCGAACAATCAGAAAATAGCTAAAAAGAATACCCTCTTGACCTTCCAGTAACCGGAAGGTGTATCCTCTAACAAACTTGCTAAAACAAGAAAGCAAAATCAGATGTTTAAGAAGATACATTTATGGATGAACGGATTGTTACCCGCACCAATTTAACCTGCCCTGAATGCAGCTTTGTTGTTGAATTAGATATTCCGCTGGATTATTGACTGGCGTTTCACACGTGTACCAGTTGTGGTACTAGATTACGTCCGCACCCCGGCGACTGTTGTGTCTTCTGCTCCTTTGGCGACCATCACTGCATTGGTAAACAACTTGAAGCATTAGCCAAAGGGCAGCCATGAATGCCGTCTTGTTAACCTGGGCCTTTTCAGTTGGGATGCTGGCAACAGTAAACCCGTGCGGTTGGGCATTGCTGCCCGCTTATGCTTCCTACTACCTGGGCGCCAAAGAAGCAGACTACGACCAGCGTCCGGTCGGTCATCGCGCTCTGGAAGGGGTGCGCTTGGGGCTGTTGATGACTGCCGGTTTTGTGCTGGTATTCAGCGTCGTCGGCTTTGTGCAGGTACTGCCTCTGGGTGCGTTGGTAGTGGGGCTAGGACTGGTGCTGTTTGGGGTGTGGTTGTTGGCTGGGAATGCAATGCCGTTTGCTTTGCCAATACCCGAATTCAGCCTTCAGGCACGAAATGCCAAATCAGTGTTTTTGTATGGCGTGGCCTACGGCGTAGCTTCCTTGAGCTGCACCCTGCCTGTTTTTCTGGCGGTGGTTGCCGGTAGTCTCACCCTGAGAGGCCCGGTTGAAGCGGTAGCGATGTTTGGCGGGTACAGCGCAGGCATGGCGGCCGTTTTGATGACGATTGTGGTCAGCATTGCCCTGGCGAAAGACGCCTTGCTGCAATATATCCAGCGTTCCCTGCCCTATGTTCACAAAGTGGGCGCGGCGCTGCTGATAGCCGCCAGACTATATCTAATCTGGTATGTAGGGCGGTATATGCCCGTGATTTTGTCTAATTTTCAATCGTAAACGGAGTTGAACCTATGAAATCCCTCTCTTTTTTGTCATCGCCAACTCACAGGGGTTGGCTGCGCAGAACGGCCGTTTGGCTGTTGGGCATGCTCATCCTGGCAATGGGCTTGAGCGGGTGCGGTAGTCAGGCAGACCCCAATCCTTCCGCAGCGCCACCGGCAGCCACGCCGGTTCTCAACACAAATCCGGAAACGGCCCCGGTTGAGGTAAATGAATCGCCGTCCGCACCTGCTGCCACCCAGGTCACCACCGGCTTCAATATCAGCGGCTGGGTCTGAGGCGGTTGAATCGCCGTGACTCTCGCGAGCGTCCGGCAGTTGCCGGGCATCATGGAAACGACAGGCGACTTAAGCACAAATACCTTGATGGTGACTTACGATCCGGCACAGGTGGAGCCAGAGGAAATTAGTCAGGCGGTTGCGGCCGTTGGCTATGCAGTAACAGGAACATTTGAACCATGAAAAACAACCCTTTCACTACTAAAAGCCGATCTGGTTCGCTCATCTCCACGCTGGCGGCCACCCTTAACGCCAGCTGCTGTGTTCTGCCGGTGGTGCTGCTGGTGGCGGGCTTCACCAGCCTCGGCCCCTTTGCCTTTCTGATGCGCTACCGCTCCATCACGCTGCCCATCAGCTTTTGTTCCTGGGCGCGGCTTTTTACGTAGTGTACCGACCCAAGGCGGAAGCGGACTGTGCTGAAGGGGTCTGTTCGCCCAAATCGCTGCGCCGCCAGCGCCAGATTGTGTGGCTTTCGGCGGTGTTAGCGGTTTTGTTTACGCTTCTGGGTTCCCTGCCGGTGACAATGACGCTGGCCGGATAAACCACGGGGGCCAAAGGTTTTTTTTTGACAAGCTGCTGGCGCCAGCAAGAGGTTTTCTTCTCGCTCTCGCCAAAGGAGATTCTCATGTCTGATTGTTGTGCAACCGATGAAAGTTGTGCTGTACCTGCGGAACAGGCGGTAAATACGGCCGTTTCCGCTAACCTGGCAGAAGGAGCCTGCCCTTCCTGCGGCAAAAAAGGAAAAACGGTCGATACCCAAATCGTCAAAGCGATGCTGACCGTTAGCCTGGAAGTAGTACGGCCGTCGGCCAGCTACCGTTTTTGCCGCACAGAAAGTTGTCCCGTCGTCTACTATGGCGATGAAGCGGGGCAATTTTTCACCGAGGATCAGCTGCGGGAGCGGGTGCACCAAAAGCATCCGATGGCGGATGATGTGAACGTCTGTTATTGCTTCAATCACAGCCCCGGCAGCATTCGCGCCGAATTTGAGCAGGGCGTTACCGATGTCGTCGCCCGCGTTACGGAGGGTACAAAAACGGGGCAGTGCGCCTGCGACATCCGCAACCCGCAGGGAAGCTGCTGCCTGGGCAATGTGGGCAAGGTCGTCAAGCGAATTGAGGCGGAATTTGCGGCGGCCGTTCTGGTTTAGGTGTGCTTATCTGGTTGAAAATTCGCGGTTATGTGGCCGGGGTGGGCGCATTTTTGATTTGTCCCTGTCATTTGCCATTGACGCTCCCTTTGATTTTGGCACTGATGGCGGGAACGGCCGTTGGCGGCTGGCTGGCAAATAACACAATCCTCATTTATGCAAGTTCGGCTGTGTTGTTCATCGGCGGGCTGATCTTGGCTGGAAAATGGTTGATGGCTGATGAAGCCGAAGCATGTCCGGTTGACCTGAAGGAGAAACAGCCAGTCGAATCATGAAGTCTGATTTATTCAGGTGCGATGCACTTTTTCCAAAGGAAGGTAAATAAATGAAACTCCGTATCAAATATATTTTAGGTATTGTTCTGATACTATTTTTAGCGGCTGCTTGTGCAGCAGAAACGGCCGTACCAACAGCAGAACCGACAAGTATCATGGAAGGCATGGACAACATGGGCGTTGATAGCTCACAAACAACACAGCAATATGCGCCGTTAGTGGGCGGCCTCTATAACGGTGGCGAGGTCTTATTCATCCATACTGAAACTTCAGATCGTGAGGTGGCAACGATGCTCACCGAAATGATGGGCGGCCCGCAAGTTATCTTGGTGCCAGAACTTGCTGATGCACCTTCTTCCCTATTGGCAACTTTATATGTTTTTACAAATGGGATTGAGGGGCATGGCCCGTTTGGTTTTCAACAGGACATTTTTGATTCTGTGCCGGGTGATGACGCTTACCGTCCATTGCGTAACGTATTGTTAGTAGAATGGGATGAAGGGGTAACACCCATGGAGCTCCGTTCAGTTGCCGAAGTCAAGGAAGCTGAAGCCAATGGAGAAGTAACAATAACAGAGCCAGGTATTGTAGTTAATTTTCCGATTTTGGTATGGCCCGGCGGTAGTCGTTAAGGGTTTTTCAGTAAAAGCAAAAGTACACAATAAAAATCATGAACATGCGCAAAAATTGCTGTGATTTGCCTAGAAGCCAAGAAATTTGCCTTAAAAAGGCAATCTTACGCTAAAGTGTTTGTACATTTTTTCAAACACTGAAAAACCCTTGGTAGTCGTTGAAGGAATTTCAAATACGAAGGAGTTTTATAAATGGATAATACAAACAACAATCGTGGTTTCTCGTATATTTTACTCGCGATAGGGGTTCTCTTACTGGCTCTGATTGGTTACAGCAGTTTCATTTTGTATCCGCATGTGACACGGCCGTCTAATGTTGGCAGTGGACTTATTCTATTAGCCATAGTTGCTGGGCTGGCCTCCTTATTTTCGCCTTGCTCGTTCCCCTTGCTGGTGACGCTTTTGGCACGAGAAGAAGCGACGAATTCCAAAAAGACACTGGTTCGTACGGCCGTTGCTTTTACGCTGGGCATGATGGCTTTCCTGATGTTGCTCGGAACTGCACTGGCTGTTGGTGCTGGTTCGTTCATCTCCCAATTTACCTTTACCAGTGATGCCGGACGCAGTCTTCGTTTGATGGTGGGACTGATTTTGATAGGCTTTGGTCTCTGGCAACTTCGGGGGCAATCCCTCAATTTTGTTTGGCTGAATCAGTTGTTACAACCGCTTTGGCATACGCAAACACGCTGGCAGCGTAAAAAGTCGTCTTTGGGTTATGGTCTGTACGGCTTTGGCTACATTTTGGCGGGCTTTGGTTGAACGGGGCCAATCTTGGCTGGTCTGGCCTTGCACGCACTAACGGTGGCTAATGAAACGGCCGCTTTCACTGCTTTTCTCACGGCGGCCATCACGATTGCCGTGGTTATGGCTGTGCTGGTCTTCGCTATCGGATTGGCACAAACTCATGTTGTTACTACATTGAAAGGAAGCACGCGAACCGTTAAGCGAGGCAGTGGTTTTATTTTATTGGCGGTTGGGACTTGGCTGATGGTCTTAGCCATTTGGGCGGATCTGTTCGCTCAAATATTGTTTCCGTAAATGGCGTTGGAGTAGACAAATGACACAGTATGATTTAGCCATCATTGGCGCAGGGCAAGGCGGCCTACCCGCAGCCGCTTTGGCGGCAAGATTGGGGGCGAATGTTGCTCTCATTGAGATGCACGAAGTCGGCGGCACCTGAGTGAATGAGGGGTGTATCCCCACCAAGACCTTGTTAAGGTCTGCCGAAGTGATGCAGTTAGTCCGCAACCGCGCCCGTGAATTTGGGGTGCGCGGTTTAGATCCAACACAAATATGGTTTGATTTGGAAACGGCCGTTGCTCGTAAAGACAAAATCGTACAGGGCATTATTGACGGCATTTATGGTTGGGTCAATCCCAATCCGAACGTCACCTTCATACGCGGTCACGCCGAATTTACCTCGCCGGTTGACATTCGTGTGGATGGCAAACAGATTTCGGCCAGCAAAAGCGTTATCGCCACCGGATCACGCACCGCTGATGTGCAAATCCCCGGCCTTTCCGACATAGGGTATCTGACCAATCACGAAGCGCTGATGATGCAAAAAGTGACATCTTCGTTGATTGTGATTGGAGGCGGTTATATTGGCGTGGAGTTTGCCCAGATGTATGCTCGGTTTGGCACGAAAGTAACGCTTCTCAGCCGAAGTTCGCGCCTGATGAAACAGGAAGAGCCAGAGTTGTCTGAACGGCTGGCGCAAGTTTTAACGGCAGAAGGGATTGAGGTGCGGTTGGGCGCAACGGCCGTTCGCGCTGAAAAAACAGGCAGTCAAAAAACAATTATCGCCACTGTCAATGGGCAAGAACATCGCAATGAGGCAGAAGAGGTTTTATATGCGGCTGGGCGCGTCCCCCGTGTTGAGGGATTGGGATTGGAACAGGCTGGCGTTCAAGTGGAGGGGAATGGCATTGTGTACGATGAAGCCTTACGCACCACCGCCGCCAACATCTGGTCGTTAGGCGATGTGAATGGTGGGGCGATGTTCACCCATCGTGCCACCTATGACGGACCAATTGTGGCACTCAATGCCATCAAAGATGCCGGGCGCACGGTGGATTACCGCGTTGTGCCGCGTGCCGTCTTTACCCAACCTGCTTTAGCTAGCGTGGGGCTGACGGAAGCGGAAGCAATAGGCGCTGGATATGAGGTAAAAACCGGTATGGCCTATTTTGCACATTCTGGCCGCGCCAAAGCGATTGGCGAGACAGAAGGGATGCTCAAATTTATAGCTAATGGACAAACCGGTGAAATGTTGGGCGGGCACATCCTAGGTCCTCATGCCGATGATCTTATTCATCAGGTGGTGACCACGATGAACAACAAAGGTACGGCCGAATCCCTTTTCAAATCCATCTACATTCACCCGACCCTGAGCGAGATGGTGAAAGATACGGCCAAAAAGCTACGCTAATACGAAATGCAATATGGTGGATATGAATGAGTTAATTTGTTTATTTACAATTGAACTGCGGTATGAAAAGGTAAATCACAGGTGTTAGCGGTAACTTTTCATACAGACAACGGCCGTTACAATTGGCTGAATGATGTAACTGGTGCCTGGTAAGGAACCTTTGATATGGCTGCCTACTTATCAACATCATTATCAGGTTTTCATTCTCGGTGGCATAAAAACTGATAAATGACGAAGAATAAAATATCAATCCTTGGAATAATCATCCTATTTTTTATTGTGTTCCTTTCGGCTTGTCGGTCTGAATTAGATACGGCCGTCACACCCGTACCTGATGATGGCCAAAACAGACTCTCTGATCTGGCCGACATTTCTGCATTACAAGCGGCCTTTGCAGCAGATGCGGGTCAACCCAGACTGCTCCTTATTGTGGCGCCCACCTGACCAGAGTGCCGTTTAGGTACCCGGTGGGTACAAGAAAATATTCTGACTCCTAATCCTGAAGCCGATATAAAGGTATACGTTGTGTGGAAACCGGTGTTAGGTGGAAAGCGAGAACAGGCCAGCGAAGCAACCAGCTTAATGACCGACCCGCGCGCTACCCATTATTGGAATGATGAATTTATTGTGGGGAACCATTTTCGTGACCTTAATTTTGGTCGAGTAGCCTGGGATATTTATTTTTTATACGGTGCAGAAGCAAATTGGCAGACATTACCTGAACCATTGATTCGTTCTGGTGTGACTATTTTTGCCCAACGTGAGCAGCTTGAATCCGATCTAACCACTTTGTGGGAGGAATTAGACCAATGACAACCACAATTACCATGTTAAGGTGTCAAAGGATGTGAAAAATGAATGTAGAACCGGAAATCAAAAATTTGAAAGACGCAGAACAGGTAAAAAAGCCAACGGCGTTTATCTGCTGCCCCAAAATTGATCTTAATGAGAAAACGGCCGTTACTCTTTGTGGTCTCTGCTGCCTGATATTTGGACTCATCTGGCTTGCGGGGAGTTGGTTAGCAATTTTGTGGCCGCTTGCTTTGGTGGTAGTAGGTATTTTTTACATTAGCCAGGCCAATCATTCTAAGACATGACAAAACGC